>JAGBJJ010000038.1 GCA_017934525.1 Prevotella sp. | reverse complement strand
GGTTCTCGCCCATCGGCTTGCGGTATATTGTAGTTTTCTGCATGATTCTGTATGATTTCTACTACAAAGGAACGACTTTTTACTGAAATATCAAAGTAAATCTCTAATTGTTAACAAGTTAATTTATAGAACATCCCTTTAGTATTTGGAGTGATGAGCGCCTTGGCGCTCTCATTCGCCGCCTGCTCGTCAGACGATGTAGTGGCAGAGAACAACCCCACCTATGACGGTACCAACGTGAAAGCCGACTTCGCCTTCAACATAGCCAAGAAGGCCAGCACCCGCATGAACGGCACCAACACCCAGGAGAACGGCAACTTCCGTGGCATACAGGATGCTTACCTCATCCCCTTCAAGGGCGTGCCCGCCGATGGCGCTGTAGCCATCAGCAAGAACTATGCCTTAGGCGATATCACCGGCATCAGCAACACCGCCTCGAGCAAGGTCTATCCGCTCAGCATCCCCGTGGGCACCGACAACTTCGTGTTCTACGCCATGGCCAAGCGCAACGCTGAGACCAACGCCGAAGTGGGCAAAGTGAACATCAACGGCCTCAACGCCGGCGGACAGACCCGTCTGAACAACGTGAAGTTTGGTCTGCAATCAATCTTCAATGAGAACGAAGCCGCCATCCTGGCCGACGAAGCCAAGTTTGTAGACTTCCTCAACAGCATCGCCTCAGCCGAGGGCTGGAGCGGTACGGCCGGCAAGACCGACATCTTCCAGGCGCTGGGCAAGCTCTACACCAACTTTGCCTCCATCAATGCCGGTGAGCTCCGTTCGGGTTCGGCTCAGAACATCCTCCGCATGGTGCAGGACCTGTATCACTCGGTGACCGCCATTATCAGCATGGCCTCACACAACCCCGACCTCATTGAGGTGGCTTTCATCGCCCAGAACATACAGGCTGCCATCGAAGCCGGCGACCTCTTCACCATCACCGGCGAGAAGGCTGACGCCGTGTTCACCTACAAGGATAATGCCCTGGCCAACTTCCCCGCCAAATACAACCTGCCCGACGGCGCCGCCGCCCTACAGTGGACCAACGGCGTGGTGAGCTACAACCGCTTCCCCTACTATGCGGCAGGCATTGAAGAGGCTACCGTGAGCGTCTACAACTACATGTACCCCGCCGAGATTGTCTACTTCGACAACTCTCCCCTGCGCGCCACCGACGAGTACAAGGAAGTGGCCGACTATCCCACGACCGTGGCCGCCTGGGACGCCGAGGCCGACTGGACTGCCAAGAACTGGACCGACAAGGAAGTGAAGCCCAGCACGCGTGCCGTGGCCATGACCAACAACATCAACTACGGCGTGGCCATGCTGAAGGCCACCGTCATGCTGGCTGAAGATGCCGACACGATGGCCGACAACCGCGCCGTGGTGCTGGGCAAGGAAAACTACGGCGGCGGTGTGTCGGAAGACGAGGAATTTGAAATCGACGAGAACAGCTTCGAGCTGAAGGGTATCCTCATCGGCGGACAGCCCACGCAGGTTGACTGGAACCTCGTATCCAGCAGCAACAACCACAACGCCGTGGTCTACGACAAGGAGCTCACCTTCAACAAGATTTCCTTCGACAAGAGCCAGGAGAACTACACCCTCGTGCTCGACAACTGGTTCAACGGCGAACAGAAAGACGTGCTTGTCTGCCTGGAGCTGGTCAACAATCTGGGCAAGGACTTCTACGGCAAGCAGAACCTGGTGCCCGCAGGCTCCATCTTCTACCTGGTGACCAAGCTGTCGCTCGATGGCAAGACCTTCACGCCTGCCGTGCGCAACGACACCTACCGCATCACCAACGAAGACGTGACCCGTGTGTTCATTCAGGACTACATGACCACCGCCAACTTCAAGATTACGAAGGACGCCCTGAAGAACGCCCACAACACCATCCCCGACCTGCGCACCACGCTGGTCACCTTCGGCCTGTCGGTCGACCTCAGCTGGGAGCAGGGTCTCGAGTTCGACGCACAGTTCTAACATTCATTCTGACCTGAAGTCAATGAATCTCTCTGCAGGGGCGCAGCACAAAGCGCCTGCGCCCCTGCACTTTTAAAAACAAGAAAACGAATACACCACCCTGTCAGACCCACACAGGGCAAACAACCCAAAAATGACCCAAGCAATGAAACACCTGAAGAAGATAGCAATGTACATCTGCTGCTTTGGCAGCGCAATCGCACAGACATCCTGCGACCTCATCGACGACGATCTGAGCGACTGCGGCAAGGATTACAAGCTGGAATACCGCATGCGCCTCATCACCAACATGGACGACGAGCTGGCCCAGAAGCTGCGCGAAGCCGACGACGAGCCCATCAAGGCCAGCCTGCGCCAGCACCTGTTGCAGTTCTTCAGCGACAGCGGCCACGACCTCGACCTCTCGTTCTACCTCACGGCCGACGACGAGGCCCGCCGCCACCACGCCCGTCAAGACATGCTGGGCGCCAACCAGGCATCCTACACCATATACCTGCCCGCCGAGCAGTACCGCAACCTGGCCGTGGCCAACAGCGGCCGGGAGCCCCTCGTGCTGCTCCAGCAGGACCAGCAGCGCTCGCTGGCCGAGCTCTTCCAGCTGCGTGCCGACACCATCGACAGCCACCGTGTGGGCCTCTTCACCGGGCGCCACACCATCGACCCGCCCGCCGCTGACACCACCATCGTCGTAGACCTCTACATGGCCAACTGCGCCGCAGCCCTGGTGTGCGACACCACGGGCTACCGCGTGCGCGACTTCCGCGTCTACATGACCGACATGGGCGACGCCTTCCACGTCAACGACAGCGTCTACACCTACACCACGAAGCCCATCGTGCGCACCCGCCGCGTCGATGCCGGCATCAAGAACAGCGTGGC
The DNA here is from genome assembly GCA_017934525.1 of Prevotella sp. Classification (GTDB taxonomy): domain Bacteria; phylum Bacteroidota; class Bacteroidia; order Bacteroidales; family Bacteroidaceae; genus Prevotella. Next base: position 4,780 of record JAGBJJ010000038.1, on the reverse strand, counting down.
CTTCGCCGGTGTCACCTTCCCCTCGGCCGACGTGCCCACGCGTGCCGCTGCTGACGATGGCCGCGGCAGCTACTGGCAGATGCGCGCCTACGTCACCCTGGCCGACGGCAAGACCACCGAGACCATCCTCTACGTGCGCGACCCGCTGAAGGCTGCCAACCTGCGCATCATCAAGTGCCGCATGACCGGCGACGGCGTCGTCACACCCACCGTCGATGCCAACGTGGGCATCAGCTTCCAGCTCGACTGGAAGCCGGGCATGGACTTCGACCAGGACATGTAGGTTCCGATGGGCTTCATGAGCTTTGTATTGAAACTAACAATATCTATATATGATGAGACATATCAAGCTATATCTACCATTGCTCCTGGCCGCAGGCCTTCTGACGGCCTGCTCAGAGTATGAGTCGCAGGCTCCTGCTCAGGGCGACATGACCACGCTGCGCATCAATGTCTATGCGCCGGGCCAGACGGCCACACGTGTTGAAGACCAGGAGCCGGCCGACGCTGCCGAGCGCTACATCCACGACGTCAGCGTATGGGCTTTCAGCCACAGCGACAACGCCACCGACGACTCCAGGGCCCTGGGCTATGCCTTCAAAGACGACATTCCCGCCGGAACCCTGTCATATCAGTGGCTCGAGATGGGGCTGCCGAAGAGCGTCATCAACCAGCCGCTTGACTTCTATGTGGTGGCCAACGCCAAGGGCACGGGCTTCGAGAGCGTGGCCGCCCTGGGCTACTACCCCACCCGCCAGCAAGTAGAGAGGGTTGCGTTTACGGCCTTCGGCACCGATGCCCATGCCGTGCGCGGCGCGGTGCCCGAGGGCGGTCTGCCGGCCTCGCGCATCGTGAAGGGGCTCAGTCCCGTCACGTCGCTCGAGGGCAACAACCGGCTGAGCATCACACTGCTGCGCGCCGTGGGCAAGTTCCGGTTTTTCTTCGCCCGGCCTGACGGCATCGACTGCGAGGTGACGCGCATTGAGCTCAGCGAGAACGTGCTGCCCAGCAGCTCGCTCATGATGCCTGCTGCCAGCAGTACCGACGCCGACCTGCCCCACCCCGCTGCTGTGGCCCTGCCGGAGTCGGCCACCATGGCGTCAGATCTGCTGCTTTATAACACCGCGGCTGCGCTCACCGCCTCTGATATAAAAGAGGTGGAAGCCCCCACTACCTTTCTCAGAGGCGACGACGAGGCGTTTTCCGACTACATCGCCCGCCTGAGCCATGCCACCGACGGCGTCACCGAGTATGCCGACGGCCTGACATACATACGCGAGAGCAACGCTCCGCTGAAAGGTAAGATATACTATAAGATAGGCGACGGCGAGGAGAAGAGCGTCGACTTCGAGATGCAGACTTCTGACGCCACGGTGCACGCCCAGCCCTGCTTCCCCCGCAACCACTACTCAGTGGTGTATGCCTACTTCAAGGGCGGCAGGCTCTACGTGCAGCCTCAGGTGCAGCCATGGATTGCCGGCACCACCCACCATGTCTACACGGCCACCAGCACCCTGCTGACCCTCGACAAGACCCACCACCGCGACCTCTACGACTACATCATGTGGTCGGATGACGAGGAGGACTATGCCAACTTGACGTGGGAGGACAACTACTGCGCCCTGTCATACGGACTGGAGGCCGGCACCGGGCGCCCGCTCTACGCGCCCTGCATAGAGCTGACCACCACTTCAGACAACCAGCTGACGCTGATGACCGACAACAGCGAGTTCGGCTTCATCCGCATGACGAGGCCTACAGACCAATCGCCGGCGGTGAGCTACGGCAGCTTTGCCGAGACTCTCGTCATCGAGCCGGGACGCGACGTGTCCACCTGCTTCTACATCGTGCCAAGAAGGCAGTTCGACCAGGCTTCTGGCATGAGCCGCTTCTGCAACGTGACGCTCCTGGAACATCCCGGCGAAGGCTACGCGCTGCAGCGCCTGCCGTGGAACCACATCCTGCCGGGATTGGCATCGGGCGAAAACGCCAGGTTCTACTACGTGTCGCCCACCGACTATCTGAGAGCCGTAAACAACGCTAACAACAAGCAGAACGAGGCACGCCAGATATACCCCATCGAGAGCGGAGGCTACCTCTTCTACTACGGCGAGGGCAATGAGTAACAATGCTGATTGTGAAACAACTAACAACGATATACATCATCATGAAGTACAGTGATATATTGCATATGACACATGTGAAACTGCTGGCGGGCTGCCTGCTGACGGCCGGTATGGCCTGCTCATGTGTGGAGGAAGACGTCTTCGACGCACAGAAGCAACTGCTGCCCGACCACGAGGCCATGGCCGTCAGACCCTCTGCGTGGGGCATGCAGACCCAGACGCGCGTGGACTACTACGACGACACCAGCGGCTGGCAGGAGGACGTGACCAAGATTGACCCCGACGCCGACCTGAAAGAGGGCGACCTGGGCACGAAGCTCGACGTATTCATAGCCGGCAAGACCGACCCGACGTTCTGGAGACAGTATCACCTCACGCAGGGCGAGGTGTTTGCCGGCAGCACGGCCAAGGTGCTCGACAACACGCTCGACGTGCTGGCCAGGGGCAACTGGCTTGCTGAGCAAGGCATCAAGCCGGGCGACCGCTACGACGTCTACGTGGCCGTGAACAACACGTCGACCAACTCTGACGTTGCCTCAAGAGAGGCCCTGCTCGGCCTGACCTTCCAGAATCCCGATGTAGACAAGATATACAAGGCACCGGCCGTCAACCCGGAGAGCGCCGTGGCCGAAGACCGCCGCCTGCTGATGGACGGCCACGCGGAGTGGACGCCCAACGCGGACCTGCAGCAGACCATCCCCGTGGGGCTGAGCCGCGCTGCCGCCAAGATAGCGGTCAGCGTGTCGTTCGACCCTGCCTTCCTGAAAGCCAAGGAGGCTGAGGGCATTGAAATCACTACACCTGCATGGCGATATGCCAACTGGTGTGACTCCGTGCGCGTGTTTGCCGACGGCACACCGCTGTCACTCGACGACCTGACGCTGAAGATTAGCTCCGACCGTTCGCAAGTCACTCACGAGCGCACCGGCGCCGAGGCCGTAACCAGCACCGACTATTACTATTATACCACCGAGGAGAACGGCGAATCCACAACCCACTACGTGTCGTCGCGCAACATCATTGAAGAAAACGGAAAGACGTACTACGACGAACACGACGGCACAGAGACCATACGCCGCGAAGTGACGCGGGGCACCGAAGCCGTTGACGTGAAGGCCTGCGACATACTGACCTACATCTATCCCTTTGCATGGAACGACGACAATCTGGGCAGCGCGCCCCACATTCTCGTATCTTACGGTTTCAAGAAGGGAAGCACCACCCACAACTATTACTACCGCATCCCCTTGGTCAACGAGGCTGAGACCAACGCCCTGCTGCGCAACCACATCTACAAGGTGAACGCCGTCATCGGCAGCGAGGGCTCGGCCAGCATCACCGAAGACTTCAGCGACCTCGTGCTCAACTACGAGGTGGTGGAGTGGACCGAGCGCGAGAACCAACGACTGATGGTGAGGGGCGACCGCCTCTACTACTTCCTGCTCGAGCCCACGCTCTACAACGTCTACGGCCAGACCACACAGACGCAGGTCATCAGCTATGTGTGTCACAGCGACGCCGAAGTGAAGCTCTCTGACATCACGTGGTACTACTACAACAACAGCGGCAAGCAGGAACGCACGCTGACCCCAAGCGCCAACGGCCTCTCGGCCGGCAATCTGGCAACCGACGGCGTCAGGATAGAGCTGAACCCCGCCACCAAGCAAATCACCGTCACCACCGACGTGCTGAAGAACCACGCCGTGAAGTTCATCAAGTTCCGTGCCTATGCCTCCGACCGCGCCGACTGGCTTACACAAAACTACTACGCTGACGTCACCGTGAAGCATTTCCCCATTGACAACATACAGAGCATATCAGGCAAGTGGTCGTCAAGAAGCAGCGCCAATTGGACCGACTATGAGAAGAAGACGGGAGCAGTGTATAGGGATTACAGATATGGGAGCGGTTATCGCTATGGCTATAATGCCAAATTCTCTCCCGGGGAAAATCAGCAAATACGCTATTTGGGTGCATATGGAAATACCTATGGTACCCAAGAAGTTAACGGCTTGACCAACAATCACATGTATGTGATACAGATTACGGCAACAAGCGAAAACTATGTGCTGGGGCGCCCGACACTGGATGCCCGTTTCCAGTCAAAAGACCACGTGGTGTCGCCCGCGTTCATGATTGCTTCTCAGCTGGGTGCCGTTTTCAGTCAAGCTTTTAATGCAACGACTGCTGCCGAACACTGCGGAACTTATATGGAAGTGGCTACCGACGGCACACGCTATACAGGCTGGCGACTGCCTACCAAAGAAGAGATCAAGGTGATTACCACTTATCAAAATGATCACTATGTAACGAGTGACGATATAATGGCGGTAGTGCTAAGCGGACGTTTTTATTATACTTTGGATGACGATTCACAAGCTACTGGCATAGTAAATAACGAAAATGGCGGCACTTTCGTCCGCTGCATACGCGACCTGTCGGCCGACGAGGTGGAAGAGCTGAACAGCAAGTCCGAATAAGCCTAATTAGAAACAAAACGCTTGAAGAAAATTCACTATAAAGGATATGAAGTACTACAGGAAATATCTGACGGCCGTGATGGCCGCTCTCTTGATCACATCGTGTTCGGAGTTTGAAGAGATACGTCCCGACGCAGTCCTGACGGGCAGCGGCGAAATGAAGGTATGCATCCG
>JAGBJJ010000037.1 GCA_017934525.1 Prevotella sp. | reverse complement strand
TAACTATGTTTGTCCATATTGAACCAAATAACGGTGCAAATATAACCATAATTATTGATAGCACCAAGTATAAAGCACAAATTAATGAAGGGATTATAAAAGTTTAACCATATTTGTGGTTATAATCGGGAATTTCGGATAATAAAGAAAATGGCCTTGACACAGTTCAACTTACACTACCTCTTTCTGCGTTATAATCCCTCAGCACACGAACCGCTGATGGCTCTTTCTTTTACCTATCGTTTATAAGCCTGATGATAGCAACTTTCCAGAACTCTCTCCAAATCACTTTCACGATAAAGCACTTTGCCACCCAATAATATATAAGGTATCACGCCATCATTACGGTATTCTTGTAGCGTTCGTCTGCTGACTTTTAGAATAATGGCCACCTCCCTGTCCGTCAAATAGCGTTCACCATCAAGCAATGGACGATAATTGCCTATCACCTTCTTGTATATGGCAAGCACCTCCTTCATGTTCTCCAATGCATTCTTCACACCAACGTTATGAGGCATTATCAGTTCATTCATAGGCGGCTCGTTTTGAGGTTATACATCTTACTATCCTTATCCCTACCAGCCACAACATGAAGAATACTCTCCACATCCTCGGTTTATAGTACACCTTGTGGTTGATTTGAGAATAGGCCAACGTTCCATTATCTCATAAAGTCTGTAATGTTCTTGGACTGATGTTCAGCATCTGGCACACGTCTTGGTTGTCAAGCCAGTCACCCAGCCTTTTGTCATTGCCTCTACTGGTCATCTCCTTCATTTTTGTGACAAAGCTATTGAAGCTCGTCAGCAGTTCCTCGTAGGTACTGCGCTCAATTGATATAACTTCCATGTCTATTTTAGTTTTTGAATTTTGCGTGCAAAAGTACGCCATAATCTCCAGATTGGCTCATTCTAAAAATTCCTTGTTGTGAAATAACAATTCAGAGATAAAAATGTCTGTCGAGCTTGCTCATTAGAAAGCAGACGTGCATCTTTGTGTGGCACTCCGCTACAAAGTGCGTATTAAGCTACACCCTTCTACGGAACCTATTTGCGGCATTACAGCAGAAATTAGTATGGAATACTGTTATATCAAGAGAAAGACCACACTTTTTCTTAATTTATGTTCATGAATCGCAATATCCTCGATATTTTTGATTATATTTGCGCACAAATTACCTAATGTGGTTTATATGAAGATTTCGGAAATTCTCAATCAAATAGATTTAGGCAGCTATGCTTTACCAGAGTTTCAACGTGGTTATGTATGGAATCGTGACCAAGTAAAAAAACTGATGATGTCTCTTTATCGTGGATACCCGATAGGTGGTTTGCTTATTTGGGTTACAAAAACTGATCCTACCATAACAAGGGGTGATGGAGAATTGACTCCTGGAGTTGTTAATCTGATTCTGGATGGACAGCAGCGTATTACCTCTCTATATGGAATAATAAGAGGTCATGCCCCCAGATTTTTTGATGGGAATGCAAATTCATTTACTGGACTTTATTTTAATATTAAGGAAGAAATCTTCGAGTTTTACATGGCAACAAAGATGAAAGATAACCAAGATTGGATTAGTGTATCTGAGTTGTTACAAAAGGGGGCAAGCAATTATATTGGAGAAGCAGATGCAGAAAGGAAGATGTTCTTGTTTAATTACTTGGATGTTCTGAATCGTCTGAACAACATTAAAGATGTTGACCTTTATATATCAAATGTAACAGGAGAAGACAAGACGATTGATGTGGTTGTGGAAATCTTTAACAACGTTAATACAGGCGGTACAAAACTAAATAGAGGTGATTTGGCATTAGCAAAGATTTGTAGCATGTGGCCTGATGCTCGTAATGAGATGAAGAAATATCTGAAACAATTGCAAAATGCAGGCTACTATTTCTCTTTGGATTGGCTTCTTAGGTGTATCACCGTCTATATGACTGGTAGGCCATATTTTTCTGAATTAGATAAATACACTATAGGAGAATTCAAAAAATCTCTTTATAAGACAGAGCAGATGATAGGTATATGCCTTGATCATATTGGTTCCAGACTGGGTCTTGACCATGATCGTGTATTGGCAAGTAAACTGTCCATAGCCACAATGATAGGCTATTTGCGTAAGCAACCTTCAGCAAAATTAGATAATGCACATTGGAACAAGTTGATGTACTGGTACATCCATACCTTCCTTTGGGGCAGATATGCCAGTGCGTCTGAAAGTAAGATAGCACAAGATCTTAATGTCATTGCTGAAGGAGAAAACATAGAGGGGCTGCTGCGTTTACTACGTCAACAGCGTGGCGAGTTGAATCTTATTCCAGATGATTTTTGGGGATGGAGTACTGGGGCGCGTTTCTATCCCTTATTGTATCTCTTGACGCGTGTTAATCATGCGAAAGATTTCGGAACGGGCATTGAATTAACTCATAGTTTGTTAGGTAAGAACTCTACCCTTGAGGTACATCATATTTTCCCAAAAGATGTTCTCTATAAGGCAGGAAAGACGAAAGCAATAGTAAACTCTTTGGCTAACTATGCTTTCCTGACAAAAGACACTAATTTGGAGATATTAAACAAGGCCCCAGAGGAATACATGCCATATTACGAGCAGAAACAGCCTGGCGCTTTAGAGTCGAATTGGATTCCAGTTGATCATGAATTATGGAAAGTGGAGAATTACGAATTGTTCCTGCAAAAGCGTAGGGAACTATTGGCGAAAGGTGCAAATGAATTCCTACAGTCGCTATATGATGGCGATGTACCTTCTGCTACCATTGAGACATTTACAGACAGGTTGGCTCCCAACATGTTAGACGAGGATGAGGAAAACCCGTTAGCAGAAATTGCACATTGGATGGAAGAAAATGGTTTGAGCTCTGGGGAACGTAATTATGTGATTAATGATAATGGAGGAGATGTCATATTGGATATTGCATGGCCGGATGGTGTTCAGACAGGGCTTAGCAAGCCTTTAGCACTTCTCTTAAACGAATCTGAAGAAGTCTGTGCAGCTGCTAATCGCTGTGGATATACCTATCTAACTGATATTCAGGATTTCAAAGACTATGTAAAAGTGAACTATATCGGATGACAGATATATAAAAGCGAGTTTCTTTAGTATAGCATTAATTCATTATTTAGTATTAGAAGTTATGTCAAAATTTAATTTTTTCCTAGGTTTTATTCTATCTAATTTGATTTGTATTTTCCTTATAGGATGTAAACCTGTATCCAAACATTCTTCATTAGAAAAAGAAATTACTAATGAAAGTAAAATACCATCTGAAATGAAAAAGAAATTAACGACCGAATATTTAAATAATATTATAAAACAAGTATTGGAACCGCAATTCGCTTCTATTAGTGAGATACGGCATGATACAGATTTAGAAAAGAAGTCTCAGAATATCAAAATTGAAAAGGGACGTTTTGATGAGTATTATTATGCTACTATTATTTTAAATGGTGTAGTTAATGGCACTATGTATCCCTCAAATCTGAAACGCTATAGATTCTCAATTGTTGGACGAATTACTGAAAAAAACATAAATGATCCTTTTGAAGATTTGAGACATGATCTTGTTATTTTCGATGAAAACAAAGAATTTGTATATTATAAAGGCGAGGATGTTGTAGAGGCTAATAAGAAACAAAAAGAATTTGAGAATAAAATGCAGGAAGAAATAAGAAAAGATGAAGCAAAAAAACAGAAAGAAGAAAAGAAAAGAGAAGCTGGACGTGATTTTTCAATAGATGGTATAAGAGTGTATTTTGCCTATCAAGAAGGAACTTCATACGTTTACAAGACGAGCAAAGAATTGAAACCAAAACAGATTGTTAATGCCATAAACAAGATTGGGGATTATAATAATGTGATTCAATTTTATTATGATGATACACATTATGCAGATTACGTATATGATACACATTGTATAATATATAAATCTACTGGATACATCTATAAAGTTATAAATGGAAATGTTTTTAAAGCGAACTAATCAACGTACTTATTAAATGTTATTTGATTTTTTTGATCGTTCCAAAATAGGACATTAACTATGTATACAATACTAAAATGAAAGGAAACAAAATATGAATGTGTTGAATTTGTCATATATGGAAGCATGTCAATTCTTTTTAGAATCAAAATGCTATTGCAGTATAGATTTACCACTTTATTTCAATTTTCAGCCTCTATTGGACGCGTTATCTAATAGTTCGGCCATGTCAACAGTGTCTTTCAAGTCGGCAGGAAAATGTCAAAATGTAAATTACAAGTTTTACAATAATAAGGACGGTATGTTTTCATGGCGTCCATTCCAAATAATTAATCCAGTCTTGTATGTAAAATTGGTACAGATAATCACACAAGAAAATAGTTGGAAATTAATTGTCGATAGATTCAAAGAATTTCAAAGCAATCCGAAAATTAGATGTTGCAGCATTCCTCTATTCTCAACAAACGACAATGACAAAATAGACACGATATTAAATTGGTGGGAAAATATTGAGCAAGAATCAATAGAGTTAGCATTGGATTATAACTGTTTTCTTAATACAGATATTACAGATTGTTATGGTTCTATATATACGCATTCTATCACATGGGCTTTGCATGGGAAGGAACAGTCCAAAAGCAATATACAAAACGGGAAAACAAAGAAATTGATAGGAGATGAGATAGATTCGATAATACAAGGGATGTCATATGCACAAACAAATGGTATTCCTCAAGGAAGCCTTTTAATGGATTTCATTGCAGAAATGGTCTTGGGTTTTGCGGATTTAGAACTATCTAAGAAGATTGACGCATACAATAAAAACAATGGAAATACAAAAATAGAGGATTATCAGATATTAAGATACCGTGATGACTATAGGATTTTCGGAAACGCACAAGAGCAAGTAATAAAAATTGCGAAAATGCTAACAGAGACCTTACAAGATTTGAATTTAAAAATAAACACGCAAAAAACATTTATATCTAATAATATTATAAAAGACTCTATTAAGCCAGACAAATACTATTGGGTCGAAATGAAGAATGATGATTCAAATCTTCAGAAGCATCTATTAATAATTCATTCTTTATCTCAAAAATATCCGAATTCTGGAAGCTTAACAAAAGCACTAGATAGTTTTTACAAATCCTTATATCCTCTAACGATATACAAAAATGGTGACACAAAGGCCCTTATAAGCATTTTGGTTGATATTGCATATCGAAATCCACGTGTGTATTCACTAATCAGTGCCATAATAGGAAAATTGCTAATTTTAGAAACTGATGAAATTTGTAAAAAGACTATCTATGCATCAATAAAAACAAAATTTACAAGAATTCCAAATATTGGCTATTTACAAATATGGCTACAAAGGCTAACATTAAAGATAAATGGAAAAGAGGAATATGATGAACCTCTATGCAAAATAGTTATTGATGAAGATACAGAATTATGGAATCTCGAATGGCTTCCAACAAAAATACAACAGCTTTTTAAAGATAACCCAATTGTAGATAAGATGGCCATTGATGAAATGGAGGAAATACCCACACCATCAGAAATACAAACATTATGGGTATATTAATTGAACACGGAGACAATTCTTGTAATCATTTCGAATAAATTGATTAACTTTGCAAACTAAAATGAAGATATGGCAAACGAAAGAATAAAGTCATTAAGCATACTGGATAAGGATTATCTCCAGTGGATAAAGGAACTGAGTACACGTTATCGCAGGAGTCAGGTAAAAGCATCTGTGAAGGTAAATCAGATAATGCTACGGTTCTATTGGGAACTAGGCAGAGATATTGTGGAGAAGAAAGCAGAGAGTCGTTGGGGTAGCGGGTTCATGAAAAACCTGAGCAGGGATTTGAAGGAAGTGAATCCTAATGCGACCTGCTTCTCGGAAACGAATCTGCTGTATATGAAGAACTTCTATCTGCTTTATCAACCCTATCTGCAAATTTCTCCACAAGCTGTGGAGCAAAGGGAGAATGCAATTACTCCACAACTTGTGGAGCAAATACAAAATGATTTGTTTTCTGTGCCTTGGGGCCATCATCGCTTCATCATCGATAAGTTTAAGGAAAAGCCAGAGAAAGCATTGTTCTTTGTTCATCAGACGGTGGAGAACGGCTGGAGCAGGGATATGTTGCTGAACTTCATGGAGACCGACTTGTATGAGCGTCAAGGTAAGGCATTAACAAACTTTCAGCGAACCTTGCCAGAAGAAACGAGCGACTTGGCACGTGAGTTGACAAAGGACCCATACAACTTTGCATTCACTGGCATAACGGGAAAATATAATGAAGCTCTTCTGAAAGAGAAACTTCTGGGTAACATTACGCAGTTCTTGGTGGAATTGGGGACAGGTTTTGGATATTTAGGCAAGGAATATCGACTGCAAGTTGGCGAAAGGGAACAGTTTATAGATCTGTTATTCTATAATCTCAACCTATCTTGTTATGTTGTCATCGAGGTAAAGATTGGAAAGTTCGAGTTTGCCGATATTGGTCAATTGGGTGGCTATGTGGTTGCCTGCAACCATACACTTCGCAAAGAAGGACGCGACAATCCTACAATTGGTCTGCTAATCTGCAAGGAGAAAGATCGTGTTCAGGCACAATATGCATTGGAATCCAGTAGCCAGCCTCTGGCTATCTCTGAATATGAGTTAGAGAAGTTCTATCCAGAGAAGGTTGAAGGTACAATTCCTACTATCGAAGAGATAGAAGCTAAACTGAGTGCGAGATAACTCGGTTATATCCACAAGTTGATTCGGTAATAGGACGTAGCCTAATACGCACTTTTTGGGAAAGTGCTACAGAAGATGCTGCAATCAGTTCATGAACATTGAGCAAGCTCAGAAGAAAAAGTTGAGTATGAATTTGGTTCTTTCAAAAAGAATAATTACCTTTGCAACCAATGATGAGTCATAGTACGGCTGGTGGCTCAGCATGGGGTGTTCTTTGAATGCAATCCATAGCAGAATGTGGAATTGAGTACGGTCGCCAATTCGTAACCCAGTTTTTCCTCAATCCTCCAGACTGCCTTTATACAAAGAATTTCTGCGATTTCTTACAAAGTTACGAAAAGTCGAGCGCAAAAACAAAGAAACTTGTTTCTTTTTTTGCCGAGGCAAAGTAATTTCGTGCCTGCAAGGCACAAAGTTACGAAAAATCGTGTAAAACGCAAAAGGAAAAGCTTATTTTATTTCTCTACGGCTGAAACTGATAAAAAAGAAAGGTGGGATATGAAGCGTTAGGACGTGAGACTTCGAGATGTTTAAATAAGTTAAATATAGACTAATAACGAACAATCTTTCGGGGAAAAATACTATCTTTGTCAGCAGACTTAACAAATATTTCTTATGAAAACCAAAAGAATCATTATGCTGACAAGCATTATTGTGCTTGTGGCATTACGTATGCTGGCCGTTCCTGCCCATCCTCAGCCAGCCAAAGTGGTGCAACCGGATGGTTCTGTTATTACTATCCTGCTTCATGGCGATGAATACATGAGCTACGAAACGACTCTCGATGGCTACACGGTTTTACCCGATGCGCAGGGCTACTATGTCTATGCCGCTCTTGACGGGCCTCAGCTACGCCCCACCGGACAGCGCGCCCACGATGCTGACAGCCGCTCACTGCAAGAAGAGGCTTTCCTCCGGCAGATACCTACCTTTATACATGCTCCGCTGAGCGCTGAGGCTGCGGCTGAGCGGCAGGCCGAACTGCAGCGGCGTGCACAGGCACGGCAGCGTGCATCAGGCAGCCAGCGCTTCGACTACAGCAGATTCCGTGGTCTTATCATTCTCGTGGAGTATGAAGACTGTTCATTCTCACGCTCCGACTATGTAGACGTGGTCAGTCAGATGATAAACCAGCGGCATTATGCCGGCTACATGACCAATGCAATGATTAGTGAAGAGGTGGTCTGCACGGGTTCGGTGCGCGATTATTTCTACGACAACTCACTGGGGCTCTTTGACCCAGTGTTCGACATTGTAGGTCCTGTCACCATACCTTACAGCCAGTACGATGCCCAGAAAAGCTCAGGGGCACAACTGCTTGTGTCGGCCGCTGTGCAGGCTGCCGACTCGCTGGTGAACTTCAGCGATTTTGATACCGACGGCAATGGCACCGTAGATATGGTCTATTTCATCTTTGCCGGTGCGGGGGCGAACTTCTCGGGCAACGACCAGCGCCTGCTCTGGCCTCACGCTTCACAGTTCCTCTATACACGTCTTGACGGTGTCAACCTGGGACGTTATGCCTGTAGCACCGAGCTCTATGGGCATCCCTCACGCCATTTGCTCGATGGCATAGGCACTATCTGCCATGAGTTTGGGCATGTGCTGGGACAGGTCGACGAGTACGACACCGACTACGAAGGATCGGGTGGGCAGAGCGTGCATCCCGGCAAGTGGTCGGTAATGGCTTCAGGCAGTTATCTCAATGAGAGCCGCACCCCTGCTGGCTACTCTATGTTGCAGCGCATGATAGTGGGCTGGGGGGTGCCGCAGACTATCACTGAAACGGGGGCTTACTCGCTGTCGGACATCGGCCGGACAGGTGAGGCCTTGCGCATCAACAGCAGTATCAACGATGAGTTTTTCTTGCTGGAGAACCGTCAGCAGCACAAGTGGGATGCCTATTTGCCCGGGCATGGCTTGCTGGTGTGGCGCGTTGACTCTACCAATCCTGCCGCTTGGGCCAATAATCAGGTCAACACGAATCCTTCGCACAACTATTATGAACTGGTGCGTGCTGCGCTGAAGAAAGGCTCTAATGGTCTGGCCACTGACTACGACGGCGACCCGTTCCCTGGTTCACGGGGCATCACTATACTGAACAACAATACAGAGCCCAGTCTGCGCTCGTGGACGGGTATCAATACCGAGTTTACCCTCGCTGATATTACCGAAGTTGACAGTGTCATAACTTTCGGCGTTATACATGAAGACGTGCCTACCGCTTTTGAAGACTTTGAGACCATGGCATCCACCACGGCCGACACTACAGGCGTTGTCGGGCGTTTCTGCTCGTGGACATTCATCGATGCTGTGGTGCAAGTGCCGGCCGACAGTCTCTACGACGGCCATCAGGCCGTAGGCTTCCTGCGCAAGGGCGAGTGCATCAGTTCACGACTCAGCGACAATGTGCAGAGCGTGTCGTTCAGTCTGTATAACCCCACATCATCGAATGTCGTCTTCCGTCTTTATTACTCCACCGACGATGGAGCCACTTGGGTATCAGCCAAAAATACCGATGGCAGTGTGAATGTGACGGCTGGTGCCGGCACTACCAGCCGACACATGTTCCAAGTGAACAACGAGCAGCCTGTGAGCCTGCGCTTCCAGTCATACACCGGTAGCCGCACGGAGCGATGCTATCTCGACGATATCGACATTGTTTTCAATGGGACACTCACGCCTGTTGGCATTGCCGCCGTCGCCTCAGAATCAGACGTACTTTCCTGCGTGCATTATTATGATATGAAAGGGGTGCTGGTAGCAACCACGCCACCCAACGCTCAACCCTCGCTGCCTGCGAACGGCATCTATCTGTGTCGTCAAGGCGACAACGTCAGGAAAATCTATTGGCACAAAAACTACAAATAGCAAATGCCACGCCGCGCCGTCCTGTGCTAATCGAGGACCGCACAGCTGGCGGTGCCCATGGCTGGTGATTATCAACAATGTGTCCTCAATGCAATGATTACTATGAGAAGATTGACTTCCGTCTTTGTGGTCATGGCAGCCATTATCATGCTGCCACGAGGAGTTGCCGCGCAGAGCGAGACTCCGGCCCAGACCATCTTGCTGCCATCGTTGCAGCCAGCTGTCACCCAACAGCTGTGGAGTGGTCAGATGCTCACGCCTCAGCAAGGCCTGAAACTGCAGGAGCGACAGACACCGGCAGTCAGCCGCCCGTCGGCAGACCCACTGCGACGGGCCCCGCGTAAGGTTATCAGCCAGATAGCCGACCTGAGTGGAGACTATGTGCAGACCTATAAGTCGCTCACGGCAAGCATTGGCAGCGGTGGGCACGGCGTTACGGTCACCCCTGTCGAAGGCACCGACAGTATTCTGATTGCAAACTTCTGGGACACAGGCATCAGGGTGAAGGCCGCTGTGAATCTGGAGCAGATGACCATCACTATTCCCAACCAGGTGGTGGGCTACAGCTCTGCCGAGGGCGACGTGGAAATAGCCTTCTGCACTTCAACCGGTGCTCCCGACCGCTCACAACCCATCGAGGGAACAATCAATGACGACGGTACCCTCAGTATCAGTTCCTGGTGGGGTATGTATACCAGCGAAGACAAATTCTTCGGCGTCTACTACGACGCGTTTTTCGAGGCAGCTAATGGCACCATGCGCTATACCCGAGCAGAGACCAAAGACGACGATGGCAACGTGCTCACTACAAGCAGCGGTTCCTATCCCGTCATTGTGGCGCAGGTGTCGAAAAACATCGTCACGGTGAAGAACTTCGCTAACTATGGACAGACCATAGAAATCATTCTGAATCGTGACCGCACGGCACTCATTGAGAGCCAGACGGCACGCGAAGACCCCACCAATGGCGACTGGAGCACCATCGTGCCTGTCTTTACCGGCACATCACTCACGTCGTATCAGGCCAACATCGTCTGCAATGCAGCCACCGATGCAAAGAAAATCACCTGGAACGACTGGTCGCTGCTCTGCACCAAGTTTTACCTGGGGCACAACCTTTCCGGCGAGGTGGAGGCCGACTTTGACATCGTCTATCCGGAGGTGGGTGTCACCGAATTCCAAGGTAAGGGTACTCAAGAGGAGCCCTTCCTCATACGCACGGCCGACGACCTCATTCTGCTTTCCGACCTGGTGAACCAGAACGAGGACTACAACTACGCTTACGGCAGCAACACTTACGCACGTGTCTACCAGAACACCTTCTTCCGACTGGAGAATGACATCGACCTGGAGAGCATGCGTTTCACCCCTATCGGAGCCGACTTCCGCCACCGCTTTGCCGGTGAGTTCGATGGTCAGGGCTACACTATCAAAAACCTGAACGTATCAACCAGAATGTATGGCGGACTCTTCGGACTGACCGACACGCTGGCCGTGATAAGCAACCTCAACCTCGATGCTCCCCACGTCGTGGCCTCCAGCAGCTATGCCGCCTCGCTCGTGGCCAGCAATCTGGGCCGCGTGGAAAACTGTTCGGCTGACAGCGCCTGGGTGGAATGCACTGGGTCGGGACTCCTCATTGCAGGACTTGTCGGCGGCTCGCAAGGTGAAATCAAAGACTGCCATGTGGTCAACTCCACCATTGTGGGTGTCGGTGGATACAATGGCGGTATCGCAGGCGAGACAATAGCTCCCATCAGCAATTGTTATGTGGAGAACACCATCGTGGTGGCGGGAGGAAGCACCAACACACCGACAGGCGGCGTGGTGGGCAACCTCTATCAGACTACGGGTAGCGAGCTTCGTTTTGCCGGCCTTATCATACCTTATAGCAGTGAGTATGCAAACCTGAACGTGGGCGGCGTCATCGGGCGCAGCTACATGGGCACCATCGATAAATGCTTTGCTGTGGCCACTATGAGCAGCTATGGCTCTATGGCTTCTACCGGCGGCGTGGCCGGCGTGCTGAGTGCTGCCACTATGACCAACTGCTATAGCATCGGCCGCATCGTTTCTTCCGCATCGCGCTATGCCGGCGGTCTGGTCGGTCAGGTTCTCGACGAAACCACGGTGAGGAGCTGCTATACTGCCACCGTGCTCGATGCTGAAACCTATCTCTATGACACCAGCGAGACGCGTGAAATCATCGGCCACACCGATACTTCCGCAACCACCATTCCCGTCTATGAGAACATCTACTTCGACAAGCAGCTCACCAACTTCCACTCCACACGCTTCGGCGCTACAACCAGTGAGTTGGTCGACGCCGCAGGTCCCAAGGGTTTCAGTGCCGACGACTGGGTGTTCACTGAAGGCTTCTATCCGCGCCTGAAGGGAATGGAGCAGTCTGTGGCCGCCAAGTCTGGTGCCACGGCTATCCTCATGGACGGCGACGTCAACTATATGCCTCATGCCGCCACCATCAGCAAGATGGAAGGCATCGAGGTTGGCTATGTCATCGACCGCCAGCTCGTCAGCAAAGGCAACTTCTCGGTCATCGAGGGCAACGTGCTGACGCCGACAGACTTCGGTACAGACTCTGTCTATATTTGCGAGGGTATTGTCAATCGCTTCATACCCATCAAGATGGCGCCCGTATCCTTTGCAGGTAGTGGCACCGAGGATGATCCGCACCTCATCAAGACCAAGCAGGATCTTGTAGACTTGTCGGTGTACACCACCGTCAACGACATTCTCTTCGATGGCATCTACTTCCGCATGATGAATGACATCGACTTGGAGAAGACCCCTGAGTTCCTTGGCATTTGCGCCAATAGTGAGAGCGGAAGGGCCAGCAGCAAGTTCGGCGGTGTGTTCGACGGCGGTGGATTCACCATCCACAACATGTACTTAAATCGCGTGGTGTGGAAAGAAAATGCAGAGCCCGTTGACCACTTTGCCGACGGCACTGGCACACCTGAGACTGGCGTTAGCGGTCCTGACCGTGGCGCCTATGCCGGATTCATCGGACGTCTGGGTGAGACGGGCGTGCTGCGCAACCTCACCATTGCCGATGATGCCGATTTGCGCTTCTGGGCTACTTCGGCAGCTCTCGTGGGTTATAATTATGGTCTCATTGAAAACTGCCGCAACTACGCCACCGTCAACGGACTCAGCTGCTGGATTGGTGGCATTTGTGGGCAAGGCGTGGCCAACAGCATCATACGCAACTGCTACAACGCTGGCGACATCTATACCGGCTACATGGACGTAGGCGGCATAGTGGGCACCACCTACGGGCGAACGGAGAATTGCGTCAACACCGGCCAGGTGGCCGTGAAGAAACTCTCTGAGTTTATGGACCCCGCCGTGAGCGGCGACTACCGGCGCATGAACTTCGCCGGCGGCATCAGCGGCACCTGCTCCACCTCTACGCTGGCCACCCTGCAGCCTGCGGTGCAGAACTGCGTGAACTATGGCATGGTGAGTGCGCCCAACGGTAAGGTAGGAGGCATCTTCGGTAGTATCTCGGGCAACTTCGATGCTCTCAACAACATCAATCTGGGCGACGTCTTTGCTGGCGATTTCGCTTTGGTGGGAGCCATCGGCGGCAACGAGAACCCGACAGGTCAAGTGGCTGGCAACCTTTGGGATGCACAGCTCATCACCTGGAAGGCCAACGGCAACAAGGAACTGGAGGGCACCACAGGCGTGGAGACCAGTCAGCTGACAAGCGGCAGTGCCTTGGAAGGCTTCGACACTGATATATGGCAGTTTGATGCCGGCATGTACCCCACGCTGAAAGCTTTCGCCGGCGAAGCCAAGGTGCTCACGGCCCGCACCGTGCTGGTCAAGGTAGCTTCCGGCGAGACTGTTGCCGACCTGAGCAGCGCCGTAGAGCTGTCGCTTCCCGAGGGTTCCAACGCCTCGCTGACGCAGAACACCGATTTCACGTTGAGTGACAATGTCATTACGGTACCTGCCAACGTAAGTGCGGTGACCAACGATACGCTGGTCATCAACAGCAGCGACTTCCTCCGCATCATCGCTCTTGCCAAGAAGCCTGTGCTCGATTTGCAAGGCGAGGGTACCAAGGATAACCCTTACCAGCTGAGCAAGGCTGCCGACTGGAACACGCTGGCCGACTACATGGCCCTGTGCGGTGAGTCGTTCAAAGATAAGTATGTCAAGGTGATGAACGACTTCAGCTTCGAGGGCATTGACTTCAAGCCGCTGGCCTATGACCAGATTACCGCCTTCCAAGGCGACTTGGACGGCAACCAGAAGACCATTTCTGGCATCAGCTATACGGCCGTCAAAGCCTACGAAGCCGCTATCGACATCGCAGGAGCCGATGCCAATATCCACGACCTGACGCTGGCTGGCGACATCGAGAGCCAGCAGACCACGCCAGTGGCTCACTATG
Organism: Prevotella sp.; assembly: GCA_017934525.1. Lineage (GTDB taxonomy): Bacteria > Bacteroidota > Bacteroidia > Bacteroidales > Bacteroidaceae > Prevotella. Next base: position 41,030 of record JAGBJJ010000037.1, on the reverse strand, counting down.
TGGCTGGATTTGTGGGTAAGGCTTATGGTACGTTTACCAACTGCGTCAACAAAATCAACGTCAACTCTATACGCAACTACTCGGCTGGCTTTGTCAATACAGCCTATGCCGGGGCATACTTCTTGAATTGTGGCAACGAGGGCGACATTACTTCAAGCGGCACCAATGTGGGCGGCTTCGCCTATAGTGTTGGCGGCGACGTCACTCTGGAAGGCTGCTACAACAAGGGCGCCATCCACTCCACCACCACGTCGGCCGCGGCCAATGTGGGCGGTCTGGTGTCGGTGTCGGCCAATGCCACCTATACGGGTTGCTGGAACGAGGGCACCATCGAGATGGCTGCCACCACGGCAAGCGTGAAGCCCGGACGGGTGGCCGGTCTGATAGCTAATCTGGGTGCTGCCAAAGGCACGCAGCTGGTGCTGAAAAACTGCTGGAACACGGCCGACATCATGGCTGCTTCTATGACATCGGGGCTGACGGGCGTTGCCACGGCCAACTCTCCGGCCATCATTGCCGACAGCTGCTGGAACTCGGGCGACATCTATTCTAACTCGCCTACATCGGTCACCTCTACCTATACGGCTGGCTTGAGTGTGCAGTTCACCCCGGGCTCCCGCTTCACCAACTGTTACAACACGGGTAGCGTCATGGTCGACAACACCGTCTATGTGGGCGGACTGCTCTGCTACGGCGTAGGTTCCTTCAACGAGACTGATTACCTCGTGGTGAAGAAGTGCTGGAACGAAGGCGACGTCTTTGCCGGCAACGGACAAGGCGGCGGCGTGGTGACCTATCCCACGGCTTATGCCGTCATCGACAGCTGCTATAACCAGGGTGAGATAACCGGCACTTGGGGCTTGGGTGGCATCGTGGCTACCATGGGTGCAGCTACTGCCACACTGACAAACTCGTGGAACGAGGGCACCATCACTGCCTCGCAAAACCGCGCAGGCGGCATTGTGGGCTACGGCACGCAGTCTGCTACAGTGGAGAACTGCTTCAACACAGGCAACATCTCGCTCACGCTTACCAGCAATGGCAGCAAGCCCGGTGCTTACAGTGGCATGGGTTATGGCGTGGGCGGACTGGCAGGCCACAGCGCTTCGAAGTTCACCAACTGCTACAACACGGGCACCATCACTGGCGCCACCCGCGTGGCCGGCCTGGTAGGTATGCCTTCTGCCTCTAACGTGAACAGCAACACGGGTGAGCTGAACAATCCGAACACGCAGCTCTTCAACTGCTACAACGCAGGCCGCGTGCTATGCAATGCTGAGTTTGCGTTCGAGGAAAGCTGTGATACGTTGGGCGGCATAGGCAATATCATCGGCACCGACCCGACGAATATCAAGAACTGGCGCTCTGACGTGGAGGGCGGCAACACGGCCACCAACTGCTTCTACATGCCAGCCATCAGCGGCGTCTTCGCCTACGATTCGGTGGCAAAGGATGTCAAAGTGGGCGAGCTGACGGCCGATGTCATGGGCGAGGCCTTCGTGGCCGACGACTTCTGTCTGCCTGTGCTGCAAAGTGTGCTGAACGATGCTGCACGCCTCAATGCTGCCATAGTGACGCCTGCTGCCGACGATACCTACGACAACATTACCGGCGATTTCGCAATCGGTGTCCCCGAAGGTGTGGAATGGAGTGCCTCGGCCGACGTTGTAGCCATCAGCGGCAACAGTGTTATATTCAACAGTCCGTATTCGGGCCAGCTCATCATGACGGCCAAACTCGGCAGTCGCTCGAAGTCGTACCTGCTGAACTGCAACGTGGTGACCACAGGTATCAACGGCACGCAGCAGCGCCGCTATGTGGTGAGTGAGGAAATCTACAGTACCTCCGGTCAGCGTCTGCTGACTCCTGTCCGCAGTGGACAGGTGGTTGTGGTGAAGCGCGTCTACAGCGACGGCACACAGCAGACGTCGAAGGAAATGAGATAGACTCGCAGCCAAGCCGTTTCTGACAGGCATTCAGAAGGAAGCCTCGCTCATCCCTTAGTGAGCGAGGCCTCTTTTTTTGTGTCTATGGCTGACGCTTTCTCCCCGGCAGAAAACAAAAAAACAAACGTTTTGACTGAAATCTTCTTTTTTTTGCAAAAAAAACACTAATTTTGCACGCTAAAAGTGTTCTGATTCAAAGAAATAGGTAAAAAACAACAAGAATATGATGACTGCAAAAGAAATTCGCGACTCCTTCAAGAAGTTTTTCGAGTCGAAGCAGCATGCCATTGTGCCCTCGGCACCGATGGTAGTGAAAGACGATCCGACGCTGATGTTCACCAATGCCGGCATGAATCAGTGGAAAGACATTATCCTGGGCACACGCAACCCCGAGCCGCGCCGCCGTGCCGACACGCAGAAGTGTCTGCGTGTCAGCGGAAAACACAACGACCTGGAGGAGGTGGGTCACGACACGTACCACCACACCATGTTCGAGATGCTGGGCAACTGGTCGTTTGGCGACTACTTCAAGGAAGGCGCCATCGATATGGCCTGGGAGTATCTGGTCGACGTGCTGAAACTGAACCCCGAGGACCTCTATGTCACAGTGTTCGAGGGTTCCCCCGAAGAAAACATACCCCGTGATGACGAGGCTGCCCGCTTCTGGTCCAAGCACGTGCCTGAGGATCACATCATCAACGGCAACAAACACGACAACTTCTGGGAAATGGGCGACACGGGGCCCTGCGGTCCCTGCTCGGAAATTCATGTAGACAGCCGCACGCCTGAGCAGCGCAAGCAGAGCGGCATCAGCGGCCGCGACCTGGTGAACAAGGACGACCCGCAGGTCATCGAGATTTGGAACCTCGTGTTCATGCAGTTCAACCGCAAGGCTGACGGCTCGCTCGAGAAGCTTGCCATGAACGTTATCGACACGGGCATGGGCTTCGAACGCCTGGTCCGCATGATGCAAGGCAAGCACTCCAACTATGACACTGATGTCTTCCAGCCTGTCATCAAGGCCGAACAGAAAATTACAGGTCTGCGCTATGTCACATTCGAGGAGGAGCAGGAATCGCCCATCACGAAGGAACAGAACGATATCAACGTGGCCATGCGCGTCTGCGCCGACCACCTGCGTGCCGTCTCGTTCAGCATTGCCGACGGCCAGCTGCCTGGCAATGCCAAGGCGGGCTACGTCATCCGCCGCATTCTGCGTCGCGCCGTGCGCTATGCCTACACTTTCCTCGGCCAGCGCGAGGCATTTCTCTATAAGCTCCTGCCCACGCTCATCGAGGAGATGGGCGATGCTTTCCCCGAACTGCGTGCTCAGCAGCTGCTCATCGGCCGCGTGATGAAGGAGGAGGAAGACGCCTTCCTGCGCACGCTCGACAAGGGTATCGCCCTGCTTGACAAAGCTATGGACGACATGCGCACCAAGGACACGAAGGAGCTGAGCGGCGTGGAGGCTTTCCGCCTGTTTGACACCTATGGCTTCCCCCTCGACCTGACGCAGCTCATCTGTCGCGAGAATGGGTTCACCGTGAACGAGGGCGAGTTCAATGCCGAGATGCAGAAGCAGAAAGACCGCGCGCGCAATGCGGCGCAGGTGGAGAACTCCGACTGGGTGGAGCTGATGCCCGGCGAGCAGCAGTTCGTGGGCTACGACTATACTGAGTATGAGTGCCGCATACTGCGCTACCGGCTGGTGAAGCAGAAGAAGAGCGAGTTCTATGAATTGGTGCTCACGGCCACGCCGTTCTATGGCGAGATGGGCGGACAAGTAGGCGACCAGGGCGTGCTCGTCTCTGAGAATGAGACCGTCGAAGTGATTGACTCGAAGCGCGAAAATGGTCAGACCATTCACATCGTGCGACAGCTGCCTAAGGACGTTACGGCCGACTTCATGGCCTGCGTCGACACCGACAAACGCGATGCCTCAGCTGCCAACCACACCGCTACCCACCTGCTCGACTATGCCTTGAAGCAGGTGCTGGGCGACCACGTTGAGCAGAAGGGCTCGTTCGTCAGCCCCGATACGCTGCGCTTCGACTTCTCCCACTTCGAGAAGGTCACCGATGAGCAGCTGCGCCAGGTGGAGCGAATGGTAAACGACCTTATTCGTCAGGACCTGCCGCGCGACGAGCATCGTGACGTGCCCATGGATGAGGCGCATAAGATGGGTGCCATCGCCCTCTTCGGCGAGAAGTATGGCGACAAGGTGCGCGTCATGCGCTTCGGTCCGTCGTGCGAGCTCTGCGGTGGTATCCATGCCACCAGCACTGGTCGCATAGGCATGTTCAAGATAGTCAGCGAGAGTTCTGTGGCTGCCGGCGTGCGTCGCATCGAGGCCAAGACGGGCAGCGAGTGCGAGGAACTGATGTACCACATCGAGGACACGCTGAAAGCCGTCAGGTTGTTCTTCAACAATGCCAAGGATCTGGAGGTTGTCATCCGCAAATATATTGAGGAGCACGACTCGATGAAGAAAGAGATTGAGGCATTCCAGCAACAGACCGTCGACCGTGCTGCCAAACAGCTGGTAGAGAAAGCCCGCCTGATTAGTGGCGTCAATGTAGCCACTGCTGTGCTGCCCATGGAGCCGGCTTCAGCCAAAGACCTGGTATTCAAGGTGCGCTCCCTCGTTGAGGGGCCGCTGCTCTGTGTGCTGGGCTCGGTGCATCAAGGCAAGCCCATGCTCTCTGTCATGATGAGCGACGACATGGTGAGCGACCATGGTCTGAATGCCGGCCAGATGGTGCGCGAGGCTGCCAAACTCATTCAGGGTGGCGGTGGCGGTCAGCCTCACTATGCCCAGGCTGGTGGCAAGAACCCCGATGGGCTCAGCGCTGCCATCGACAAGGTGGTGGAACTGGCCAAACTGTAAGCGTGTGAAGCAGGAAAAGTCAAACTATGGTTTGACAAAGCATATAGCATTCGCAGTGTGATGCCATGTGCTTATACAGCAACGAGGGCCCGAACGCGACACGTTCGGGCCCTCGTTGCGTTTCGTTTTGGGCTTTGTTGTCTCTTGTTCAGGCCCTTAATGATGAGCAATGGGGTGGAGGTACTCACCGATGGCTGCTGTCAGGGCATCGTTTTCTTTGGGCGACTGAGCGGCCACACGGAAGTGATGGGGCGTGAGGCCTACGAAGTTTGAGGCGTCGCGGATGAGGATGCCGTGGCGGCTGGCCAAATAGTCCTTCAGCTCGGCAGCGGTGTGGCCCTCGATGCGGCAGAGCATGAAGTTGGTCTGGGTGGGCAGCACGCTGATGCCGGGTATGGCGTTGAGCATGGTGCGCAGTCGGTTGGCCTCGGCAAGATAGGCGGGCAGGTCGGCAATGACCTTCGCGTCGTTGCTGACGAGCCACTGACCGGCCTCGATGGCCAGCGCATTCACCGCCCAGGGGCGCACGAAGCGTCGTAATAAATTAATAAGATGTGGGGCAGCCACGACGTAGCCGATGCGTAGTCCGGGCACGGCGTAGGTCTTAGTGAGCGAGTGGAGTTGGATAATATTCCCCTTGGCGACAGCTTCAGCGGGCGACATGAGGTGGGCGAGGGTATAGTCCTCGTATGATTGGTCGACTACGCGTATTGCAGGGAGAGTCTTGCTGAACTCGCTTGCTGTGCAGACAGTGTCTGCGCTATCGTCTTCGAGATGCAACGAACCAGTGGGATTGTTTGGGTTGCAGAGCCACGTGACGGTGCCGTTGCCGTCTTCTTCGGTGAGACCGAGGCCAAACATGCGGCAGGCATCGGCATACTCATTGAACGTGGGTTGCAGGATGTGTGCGTGAGTGTAACCGCTATGGCGCAGGGCTTGGGCAATGAGGTAGATGGCCTCGGTGGCGCCACTGGTGACGAGGATGCAGTCTGGAGACACTCCGCGCCGCTCAGCGATGGCTTTGGCCAGTGTGAGTGGCTCTGGCTCGGGGTAGGAGTCGATGAGCGAGAGTTGATGACAGAGATGTTGCTTCAGCTTCGACATGTCAGCGTGGCTGTAGATGTTGGAGCTGAAGTTCATGGTGATGTTGTTGTAGCGGTAGAGGTCGTCGCCGTGTCCGTGCAGCATGGTTATTGTTTTTTATAATGATAGAGCAAAGAGGTAGTCGCTAAGGCGGTTGAAGAAGGTGAGCACAGTAGGGCTGACGGCGTGCTGGCGATGGAGTGCCCACAGACGGCGCTCCACGGTGCGGCACTGGGTGCGGGCCAGATGGATGAAGGCCGAGGGAAGCGTGTCACCGGGTATGACGAACGCCAAGGTGCGGTCGGCTGTCAGGCGGTCGATGGCCTGCTCCATGTCGGTCGTCAGTTGGTCGGTATGTAGGGGTTTGGGGTTCTCCTCGCCGTCGGGGGTGGCTATGTGGCTCATGATGACCATCAGCTCGCGTTGTACCGACTGGATGAGAGCGACAGCATCACTGCAGCACCTATTCTCATTGGCTCGCACAATGCCGAGCAGGGCGTTCAGGTGGTCTATCTGTCCGTTGACCTCAATGCGGATGTCATCTTTCGGCACACGGACACCTCCCCTGAGGGAGGTCTGGCCCGTGTCGCCGGTCTTGGTGTATATCTGTTTCATTTTTTGAATCTCAGTTTCAGTCCTACTACGAGCATGCGCCCCGGAGTGTAGAGGGCGTACTTACGCTTGGCAGAGTCGGTGCGGCGGTCTACGCGGTCGAAGATGTTGTCTACGCCGAGGCTTGGTTCAACATAGGCCCAGCGGGTGCAGTTGAAGGAATGGGTAGTGTGTAGGTTCCAGATGCCGAAACCCGGTGCATCCTCGTAGTTGGTGTAGTAGGTCTTCGACTGTAGTCGGCCGTTCAGGTTGACGTTCAGGCTGTAGCGTCCCCACGTGCGGTGGTAGTTGGCCGCAATGGTGGCCGTGTTGCGGATGCTACGCTCCATGGTTGTCCATTCCCCGCCGTTTTTGGTGCGGGCGTAGGTGTAGGCATAGTTGGCCGAGAGGTTGAATCCCTCGAAGATGTTGGCCGACACGTTGAGTTGCAGTCCCTTCACGTCGCCGCGGTCGCTGTTCTGATAGAGCGAATAGCGCTCCAGTTTTGCTGCTTGGTCGGGTGTCATCTCGGGAAACTCCTTTTGCAGCATGGCGAGAGCGTCGGCATCGACGCTGATGTCGCGGCGCACCACCATGTCGTTGATGCTGTTCAAGTAGGCAGTGAGGCTGACGGCCAAAATCTTCGAGCGATATTCGGCATTCAGGGCGACGTATTGGCTCGTCTCCGGGGCGAGGTCGTGGTTGCCGAAAATAATCTGGGCCTTGCCGCGGTTGACGGAGAAGTAATGATAGAAAAGCTCGTCGAGCCCTGGGGCGCGGAAGCCGCCGCTATAGGTGGCGCGCAGGTTTATGGCTCCCTGGCTGTACATGAGTGAGGCCTTGGGCGAGAAGTGGTTAGTGAAGTTCTGGTGGTAGTCGTAGCGGGTGCCGAGGGTGGCCTTGACGGTGCCCCGGCCTATGGCGAACAGCTGTTCGTGCTGGGCATAGTAGGCCAGGTTGTAAGCCTCGCGATTAATGTTGCCCGAGGTGGCCACAAGCTTGTCGAGGCGCCAGTCGGTGCCCACGATAGTGGTGCCGCCTGGCAGGAGTTGGAAGATGCCTTTCAGCTGCTGCTCAATGTTGCGTTGCTTCTTCGACTGCACGTAGTCGCCCACCTGATAGGTCTTCGTCGCCACGTCGTACTCCTTGCCGTAGCGGAAACGGTCGACGGTGACGTCGGCCTGCAGCGAGTTGCGGGCATTAAACTTATAGATGCCGCCCGCGTTCCATCGCAGTGTCTTGTAGCGCATCTCATAGTCGGTGCCGCCGACGATGTCGGGGTGGGTGTTGGGTCGGTCGGTTGTCTTGTGGTTATAGTCTATGCCTGCATTGAAGGCCAGATGGCTCGACGGCGTGAAAGTAAACTTCTGGCTGAGTAGATGCGAGCGGTAGCCGGTAAAGAGCGGGGCGATGGTAGGGTGCGTCTCTGTGGCGCTGCCCTTGTCGTATTCCTCGGTGAAGGTTTGGTAACTGTCAGCGCGGTCGTGGGTATAGGTGGTGTAGGAGCCGAAGCCTTTCTTGTAGATATCGAGGTTGACGCTCTCGGTGAGCTTACCCTCGCCGCTGACGGTCGTAGTGTTCGTTACACTGCATACCTGACTGGTGGGCTGGTCGGTGATGATGTTGATTACACCGCCTATGGCATCGCTGCCGTAGAGCGACGAGGCGGCTCCATCGAGCACCTCGATGCGCTTCACGCGGGCCATGTTGATGCGCGAGAGGTCCACGTTGTTTGAGATGTCGCCCGACAGTTTCTGGCCGTTAATGAGTATCAGTATATACTTGTTGCCCAGTCCGTTGAGGCGCAGGAAGGTGCCCATCGACGAGGGTGCCATCGACACCTGTGGCAGCATGCGCACCATGGCGTCTTCAAACGTGGCGATGCCCTGCTCCCTGATTTCGCGCGACGAGAGTACATGTACGGGCGTGGCTGTCGACTTCAGGCGCTGGTGGTGGCCCGAGCCGGTGACAACGACGGGGTTGAGGTCGTAGGAGTGGGCAACGCTGTCGCTACGCTCCATCCGGTGTATCTGCGCAAAAGCAGTGCTCCCCATTGAGAGGAGCACTGCTGTAAGAATCAGTTGTCTGTTATACATTACCTTATTATTCCTCGGGGTACATCGAGTGATAGAAGTCTACGGTCTCGGCGTTGCGGGTGTGGTTCTTGTAGAGGGCGCGGATGTTGCTGTACTCCAGCAGACCTTTCACCAGGGCGTCGTTGCCGTTGTCCTTGAAGGTGTTGTCATCGATGTTATAGCCAGCCATGTCGAAGTAGGCGCGCCAGCTGCAGTCCTCCACCTCGCCGTCATCGTTCGGCTCGAGGTCAGCAAATGTCTTGACACCTTCAGGAATCATCTCCTTGTCGGCCATGTCGTTGTGAGCGTGGTCACCGGCAATCGACATCAGGGGAGCGCAGTAGACGTTGCCGCTGTTCAGTCCGTTGGCCATCATGCGCTTGTGCACCTGCACCTTGTAGTTGTCGACCATGTCGACGGTGCCCACGAAGTAGTTCTTGTTCAGCTTCTGCAGGGCCGTCTCCAGCTGGGTGTAGCGCACGTTGGCCTTGTAAGTGTCATATTCGTCGGGGTTGCCGTGGCCCATGAAGGTCATAGCGCCCTTCTGTGCGTATTTCGAGAAGTTGTTGTCCAGGGCCGTGGCCAGAGTGGAGGCATCCTGCACGGTGTACATCAGGGGCATGCCGAGCTTCAGCACTACCTGCGACATGTACTTGTCGTCGAGGTCGCCATTGCTGTTGTTGCCAAAGTCTTTCATGGCGTTCACCACGCGGCTGAACTCCTCGCCCGGGATGACCTGCATAGACTGCACAATGATTTCAGAATACTGCACGCGGCCGAAAGCCTCGAGCCAGTACTTGGGCTCATAGAACGAGCGGGCAGCGGTGTTCTCGGCTGCACGGGCACGGTTGATGCAGATGGCGCTTGAGAAACTGAGGTAGACGTCGTAGCCGGCGAACTCCTTCTCATACTCAGCGCGGGTCAGGTCGAAGGCGTCGTAAGCCTGCTGCCAGGTAGAGCCGAAAGCCACGAGCAGGATGGCCTTGTTGTTCTTCTTCTGCGAGCGTACCACCTGGTCTACCTCATTCTGGTAGCGGGCGATGTTTTCGTTGATGTTGTCGTCATCATCGTCGCTGCAAGCCACGAAAGTCGTTGTCGTCATCATTGCCAACATGGCAATCAAAAGATACTTAATCTTCTTCATCTTGTTGTTTTTGTTTAAAATTAGACTTTGAGTTATTTGTGAATTTTGTTCGTTTTCCTTCCTTGAAGCGCACGGTCAGTGTGGCATAGACGGTGCGGCCGGGCGTGGTGGTGCCCAGATGCAGGCCATGGGGCGTGCGGTCGCAGTAGTTCAGCAGATTGTCTATGCCAGCTTCCACGCGGTAGTCGAACCGGCGCGAGTGGCCCAGATCGTGGGTGGTCGACAAGCGCCAGGTATGGAATCCGTCGCCGTCGCCGTCAAGCTGGTAGTAGCGTTTGCTCGAGAAGCGTCCGTAGAGGCCGAGTCCCAACTTGTAAGATGGCGAGAACACATGTTGCCAGGTAGCGAAGACGCTGCCCTTATGGTGGGCCATGCCGTCGATAGTGACCTTCTCAAGTCGCTCGTGTGTGTTGTCGTAGACGTGTGCGTCGGTGTCGAGATAGCTGTAGCTCAGTCCGCAGCTGAAGTCGCGGTGGGTGTAGCGCAGGCTGAAGTCGAGGCCATAGGTGCGGGCATCCTCCATGTTCTCATAGCGACGCACCTTGCCGAGCATCTCGCCATACTGCTGTCGGTACTCGGCCGGTGCCTCCGAGCGTGGAATGGTCACCAGCGTAATCATATTGTCTACGCGGTTCAGATAGCCCGTCGCCGTGAGGTTCAGCCCGCCCAGCGTGTATTCAGCATTAAGCGAATAGTAGTTCGACGTCTGTGCATTCAGCTTCTTATTGCCTAAGTACATGATGACGGTGGTCATCTCGCGCAGGTAGCGGTAGTTGGTCTCCTTCAGTGTGGGCGTCTTGAATCCCTGGCTCCATGAGGCGCGCAGGCGCAGGGTGCCCAGTCGCAGCATGGCCGAGAACTTTGGCGTGAGCCTGAAGCCGAACACCTCGTTGCGGTTCAGACGCAGCCCCGGGGTGAGGGTGAGAGCCTTGGTAGTGCCCTGTCCGGCAAGGAGCTGCCACTCGTCTTGCAGGTAGAGGGCCTCGGTGTTGTCGCTGGCCGTGCGGCCGGCAATGCTGGTGGGTGCCTCCAGATAGTCGTAGCGGGCTTCCAGACCTGTGCTCAGCCGGTGGGACTCGCCCAAGGCGAAGACGCCTTTCAGATGAGCCATGGTGCGCTGCTGGTTGCTCTGCAGCAGTTGTTGTCCGGCAAAGTAAGGGAAGTCGAGCACAAAGCGTCCTGTCTCGTCGAAGCCTTCAGCCAGTGTGGTCGAGGTGAAGGCATGGTAGTAGGCATGGCTGTTCCAGTCTACGTCGAGTGTCACGACGTCTTTCCTTTCCGTGGTCCATTTGCCGCCTATCGATGCCGAGGCGTTGCGATATTTCATGTCGAAGGTCTTCACATCGTATTTCGGGTATTTGCCTTTGGGGCGGTAGATGCCTTTGCGGTAGTAGGAGCCGCTGGCATATAGTTCCAACTGCGGGTTGAGCGTAAATGTGAGCTGTTCGGAGAGTTGCCAGTTAGTGTGGCGGTTTACAGTCTTGTTGCGTGAGTCAGTCACCGGTGTTGCTGACGAGGGCGTCCACTCCACCGCCGTGTTCTGCCACCCGTCGGAATGCTGAGCCTGGAAGTTGGTGTAGCTCTTCCACTGTCCGGAACCCAGCCCGAGGCCGTTGTGCTGGCGCACGTCGCCATAGCTGCCCACGCGGGTGGTGTTCTCCACAAGCAGGGCCTCATTGTGCTTCTTCGTGATGATGTTGATGACACCCGCAATGGCATCGCTGCCGTAAAGGGCACTCGAGGCTCCCTTAACAATCTCAATCTTCTCTATGTTGTGCGGGTCGATGAGGCTCAGGTCGTTCTCGCCGCCCACGTCGCCGTGGAGGCGCTTGCCGTCTACGAGCACCAGAATATATGAGTTGCCCAGGCCGTTCATCTGCATCTGCGAACCCATGTCGCCTTCGGCGAAGGCAAACGAGGCAGAGAGACCGCTGAGAATATCCTCAATGGAGCGCCCGCCATACTGGCGCAGCATGCGGCTGGTAATCACTTCGGTCTGTACGGGCGCATTGTGCAGCAGGTGCTGCGTGCCGGTACCCGTGACAACCACCTCCTGCAGGCTGTCGCCTTCAAGAGTTTTCTGTGCCATCATATTCACGGTCAGCAGTACGAAGGCTGCCGCCACACCTAGTCGACGTGTCATTCTGTATTTGTAAGACTGCTTATTTTCGCTGCCGCTTATTCCTGAGCGGTGCGTATACCTTTTTTATATATATTGGCAGGTCTTCTGACTTTCCCCAGTCTGCTTTGGCCTTCCCGATGTGAAAAAATCACCAGTGGCTTTATACAAGCAGACCTCTTATTAAATGAGGATCACAGCAGCAGGTACTGTCCGGGATTTCCACCCGATTCCCTTTCACCAGCCCCATCGCGGCGGGGCAGGTTTCCAATTTGCGGGTGCAAAGGTACATATAATTTCGGAAACGAGCAAGGAAAAACAGGGAAAAATATGCACCAGTTTTGCAGCAGCAGCATCTTGGCTGCGAATTTTGGCCAGAATAAAATGAATTTTGGCCAAAATCATCTTAATTCTGGCCAAAATTCATCATGGTCTCTACAAGAATGAGGGGCAGACATTACATGTTCAGCAGTCGTTGGCGCGTGGCTTCGAAGTCGCTGACAAGCTCGCTGACAATCTGGCTGACGGGCTTAATCTCACTGACGGCCGAGGCCACCTGGCCAATCTCCAGCTCGCCGTTTTCCACGTCGCCCTCGAAGATGCCGCGGCGCGTGGCCCCGAAGCCGATGAGCTCACGCAGCTCGTCGGCCGTGGCCCCAGCCTCTTCGGCCTGCGTCATGCGGTCGTAGAAAGCATTTTTGATGAGACGGGTGGGGGATAGGCGCTTCAGGGCCAGCATGGTGTCGCCCTCTTGCAGTTCTACGCAGCGCTGCTTGAAGGCCTCGCTGGCCGAGCTCTCCTGGCTGAGGGCGAAGAGAGTGCCTATCTGCACGCCCTCGGCACCCAGTGCCATGGCCGCCATCATGGCTTGGCCAGAGCCGATGCCGCCGGCAGCGATGAGGGGCAGCGACGTGGCACGGCGGCACTCGGGTATGAGCACCATTGTCGACGTTTCCTCCTTGCCGTTGTGGCCGCCGGCCTCGAAGCCCTCGGCTACCACGGCGTCAACACCGGCCTCCTCGCACTTGCGGGCAAACTTGCTGCTGGCCACCACGTGGGCCACTTTGATGCCTGCCTCGTGGAACCGGGCAGTGTACTTCTTCGGCGAACCGGCCGAGGTGAACACTATCTTCACGCCTTCGCTCAGGATGACGTCGACCATCTCGTCGGCCTTAGGGTTCATCATCGGCAGGTTGACGCCCCAGGGCTTCTGCGTGGCCTCCTTCATCTTGCGGATGTGCTCGCGCAGCAGTTCCGGCGGCAGACTGCCTGCTCCGAGCAGACCCAATCCGCCTGCGTTGCTCACGGCCGAAGCCAGTCGCCACGACGAGCACCACACCATGCCGCCCGCCACAATGGGATACTGAATCCCAAACAATTCTGTGATTCTGTTTGCTTTCATACTCGCTTAAACACTAATTTGCTTGCAAAGATACAATTTTTTTGTAAATAATGCATAATCTTTTGAAAAACTTTGTACCTTTGCACCCGGATTTGGGTAGTCGTGGCCTCTGAGGCCTTGACTTTAAAAGGGAATCAGGTGAAAATCCTGGACAGTGCCCGCTACTGTAACCTCCATTTTGAGAAGCTCAACAAAGCCACTGATGATTTACTTTTTCTGTTGTTCATTGGGAAGGCGTGCTTTTCTGGGGGAAGTCAGGAGACCTGCCTTTATCTTATAAGTAACTGTCTCTCCGGGGTCAGGGGGATTATTATTAACGTTATTAAAATCTATTTATTATGAAAGCAAAGCTTTTTGCTGCTGCCCTTATGGGCATGTGTGCAGGCAGTGCCGTTGCAGAAGGACTTGACAACGACACTACGCTACACCTCAACGAAGTTGTCATCTCGAGCATCCGCCATCAGCCGTCAGACGTGGGCAAACTGCCCGTGCCGCTCGATAAGGCCCCCATCACCGTGTCGAGCGTGGAGCGCCCCAAGATTGAGCTTCTCGGTCTGCGCGACCTGAACGATGCCGCCCGCGTCACCACTGGCATACGCCCCATCAACTCCTACGGCGGTTTCCTTTATTTCACCATTCGCGGCTTCTCTGACTTCGTATTGCTCAACGACGGCATACGCGACGAGCGCCACAACCTCTACCAGTCGGCACCGAGCACTTCGCTGGCATCGGTGCAGAGCGTCGAGGTGCTGAAAGGTGCCGCCTCAGTGATGTTCGGCCACTCGGCCCTGGGTGGCGTGGTGAACGTCATCCACAAACAGCCCACGGCCCGGCAGCACATCAATGCCGGCATGAGTATTGGCTCATGGGGCCGCTATTCAGTGGAGGGTGGTGCCAGCGGCGCCATAGCCCGCGGCGTGAACTTCCGTGCCGACTTCTCGATGAACGGCGGCGACGGCTGGCGCCACACCGACAACAAGGCTTACAACGCCTGGCTGGCTCTCGACTTCCGCCTGACGGACTGGGACAAGCTGCAGTTCAGCACGCAGGCCAAGGACGACTATTATGGCACCGACACGGGTCAGCCTCACTTCCAGTATGACGTGAAGGACCTGAACGGCAAAACCGTCTGGGAGGCTGGCGACATACCTTCGTACATCGACCGCCGCACACGCTTCAACGACCCGCTGGACCACCTGACCGACAAGGACGTGACGCTCTCGCTGAAGTACACCCACCTCTTCGGCCATAGCGGATGGAAGCTCGTCGACCACCTTTCTTATTATTATGACGACCTGAGCTACTATGCCAGCGAGGGCCTGAGCTATCTGACGTCGAGTGAGCCCATCTATAAGCACTATTATATGAACGGGAATAATAAGACCTACATCAACACCGACACGCTGAAACGCACGGGCTTCCTCTTCGACTACGAGGTGAACCTGCTGCAGAACCAGCTGGAACTGCACGGAAAGGCACTCACCGGCGAGGTGAAGCACGACCTGCTCTTCTCGGCTAACTACTCGAACATGTATCTGCCCCGCTGGCGCAGCAGCTATGGCTCGGCAGCCAGCGGCCCCGGCAAGAACGCCCTGCTGGGCGTGCGCGAACCGCAGCTGAACCAGGGCCACATCGACGTGCCCTTCCAGAAGCGCTCGCTGGAGTGGGAGCAGACCTACAGCCTGCAGGTGGGCGACTATCTGCATATCACCCCGCAGTTTACTGTGCTGGCCAGCCTGCGCTATGACCACTTCCACCGCAACTACCAGATGGCCTATAGCAACGACAAGACCATCGTCAAGAAAGACCCGAAGACCAGTGAGCACAACAATGCGCTGACCTATCGTCTGAGTGCCCTCTATGAGTTCACCGACAATGTCAACGTCTACGCTTCGGCCAGCAGTTTCTTCAAACCCACCCGCACGGCCGTGAGCGACGGCTACATCTATGTAGACAACAGCGGCAAGCGCCTGAGCGGCGACGTGAACGGCAGCATCTTCAAGCCCATCTCGGGACATCAGTTTGAGGTTGGCTCGCACATCAGCTTCGGCAACCGCCTGCAGGCCGACTTCTCGGCTTTCTACATCGTGAAAAACAACATGGTGCAGAACCTGGGCAAGCACACCATCGACGGCACAGAGTACAACGTCTCGGGCCAGGTGGGGCGTGCCGACTCAAAGGGTCTGGAGCTCAGCTTTACGGCCATGCCCGTCGACCAGCTGACCATCGATGCCGGTTACTCGCTCACCATTGCCAAGCTACGCGAGTTTTCTGTGACCGAGTATGCCGCCAACACACAGGCCGGCAACTATCTGCAGCATGCGCCCATGCACATGGCCTACGGCTGGGTGTTCTACGACTTCGACCACGCTCTGCGCGGGCTGAAAGCCGGCGTGGGGTTCAACTCGTCGAGCAAGGTCTATGTGAACGCTGCCAACACGATGACGTTCGACCCGTACGCCGTCTGCAACGCCATGGTGAGCTACCGTTTCAAGACGTGGAAACTGCAGCTGAACTTCAACAACATCTTCGACAAGACCTACTACATGTATGCCGTCAGTACCACGGGCTATGTGCCTGAGGAGGGGCGCAACGTGCGCTTCTCGGCCACGTTTGACATGTAAGTCTTCTGCTTCAATCTTCAATAGGCTTTTCAATGAGTCACACACAAATTTTTTTGACCATTCACAGGATACTGGGCACCATGCTCAGTATCCTTTTCCTCATGTGGTTCCTCTCGGGCATGGTGATGATGTACCATGGCTATCCAAGCCTTCCGGCAGCTGATCGGCTGAAGCATGCAGAGAGCATCGTTGCAGGGGAGTATGCTGCTGCTCTACGCTCATCGTCGACTGTTTCGATAGAGCAAGTGGCTGGCCGCACGGTAGGCTTCGACAAAGACGATAATATGTGTGACCTCGCCTCTGGGATGCCGGTCACACGTCTTACCGACGAGGCTCTGATGCAGGTGGCTGAGCGTTGGACGGCGTCTGCACCCACCCTGATTGACACACTCAGCGAGATTGACGTGTGGCTCATCGGGACCATGCCATTCCGCGAATTCCCCGTCTATCACTACGCCCTCAACGACGGGAAGGACGGTGAACTCTACGTGTCGTCGCGCACAGGACGTGCCCTGCAGCTTACTGACAGTCGCAGCCGCTTCTGGGCGTGGGTGGGGGCTATTCCCCACTGGATATATATCACCAAGCTGCGGGCCACGGGCCGCCAGCCCTGGACCAGCGTGGTGTTGTGGCTGTCGGGCGCAGGCATCGTGATGGTTCTGTCGGGGCTCGTCGTAGGCGTTCGCTCCGCTGTTGTTGCCCGCCGTCGCAGGCGACTGTCGCCCTACGCAAAACCCATCTTGCGCTGGCACCACCTGCTGGGGCTTGCCTTCGGCCTCTTTGTGCTAACATGGATCTTCAGCGGCTTCATGTCGCTGGCCGATGCGCCGCAGCTCATCTGGCCCGTGCGTGGCGAACACAGTGCCAAGGATGTCTATGCCCAAGAGGTCGGCAAGCAGAAGTTCACGCTCCCGGCAGGCAGCGTGCTGGCTTCGGCCGACGTGAAGCGGCTGGACATGGTGGAGATGGGCGGCGTGCCCTATTACCACGTGACGACGGCAGATGATGACTATCTGGTGGACGCCACACAGACAGCCCCACATCGCAGCGTGCTCAATGCTTCCCGCTGCACGGACATGGTGCAGCAGGCTTACGGGAAGGATGTGAGTGTCTCGGCCGCGCTGCTTCGTGCCTACGACGATTATTATGTCAGCCAGAAGCAACAGCTGCCCCTGCCCGTGTATAAGGTGACGACAGACAATGCCGACGGCGACACCTATTATATTAATCCGAAGAATGGCGCCTGCCGATATTACAACAACAACCGGCGGGCTGGCAAGTGGATGTATACAGGAATGCATGCCCTCAACACCGCTTTCTTTGCTGACCGACCTGTGCTGCGCTCAGTGGTGATGTGGCTATTGTTGCTTGGCGGCACGGCCGTCTCGCTGACGGGGCTGGTGCTGTCAGTCAGGTATTTGCGTCGGCGGTTGCGCTGATTTTTTTGCGGATAATTTGCAATTAAGGAAAAAAAGTAGTACCTTTGCACCCGATTTGGTGAAGCACCGAGGCTGCCACGCCTCCTTGCTTAAAAGGGAATCAGGTGAAACACCTGAGCAGTGCCCGCTACTGTAACCGTCTTTTGGAAAGTCCAAACCAGCCACTGATAGAAAAATCGGGAAGGCGGACTTTCAGGCGGAAGCCAGGAAACCTGCCATGTCGCACACAATAATTAACGGTCGTCAGCTCCGGGAAAAGAACTGCGACAGACATAGGAAGCATGAACAAAATGAAGCTTTGGCTGACTGCTGTCCTCTTGGCGGCAATGTCAATGTGTGGATCAGCCTCTCCTGCCGATGGGCAAGTGCCCGAACTGAGGAAGGCCATCCTGATGACCTACTATGGCACGCTGGACGACAGTGCACGTGCCGTGAGTTCCGATGCCCTGACAGACCGCGTACGCCGGGCCTTTCCCGGTGTAGAAGTGCGCGAGGCGTTTACGTCGCGTGCCACGGCGGCAGCCATGCGCCGGCAGACAGGGCGTGTGCATCCTCTGGTGACCACCGCCCTGCAGCAGCTCGAGGCCGACGGCTACAACAGCGTCATCGTGGTGAGTGGCGAGCTGCTGCAGGGCAAGACCACCCGCATCATGGAGCAGCAGATTGACACCATGCGCTACCGCTTCTTTGAGGTGAAGACCACCACACCGCTACTCTATACGCCCGACGACTGCCGAAAGGTAATGCCGCTACTGGTGCAGGCAGCACAGGTGGATGACGGCGAGCAGTGCGTCTTTGTGACCCGTGGCAAGAACGGGGCCGACGATGCCGTGCTCTGTCTGGCTGACTACGTGCTGCAGCATGAGGGCTATGCCAACTGCCATGTAGGCACGGCCGAGGGTTATCCCTCGATGCAGGATGTCAGGCAGCTGCTGCTGCAGAGCGGCAGCAAGCGCGTGGTGCTGATGCCGCTGATGATGGTGGGGGGCGGACATGCCAAGCGTACTGTGGGTAAGGCGTGGCGAGAGACGCTCGAGGCCGAGGGCTACAGTGTGCGTGCTTTGACGAGCGGCGTGCTCGACGTGCCCGCTATTCAGCAGATTATCATCGACAAAATAAAAGAAGCCGACCAACAGCCATGACCAACAGCCGCCGACACCTTATTCTGTATTTTATACTGCTCATGGCTCTTACTGCCGCGGCGCAGAAACCTCGTCGCAGCCAGATGCGCGACTCGGTACGGCTGGGTGATGTCACCGTCGTAGGCAAGTCGAAGACGCAGCGCCTGCGCGAAGGAGCCTTGGCCGTGAACGCCATCGACGTGCGTTCGCTGGTCGCCTCGATGAGCAACCTGAACGACCTCATAGACCGCACGGCTGGTGTGAAGGTGCGCGAGGAGGGCGGTTTGGGCTCCGACTTCGACCTGTCAATCAACGGTATGTCGGGCAATGCCATACGCTACTTTATTGATGGCGTGCCCCTCGATACGCGCGGCTCTAATGTCACGCTCGCAAACCTGCCCGTCAGTCTCATTGACCATGTAGAGATTTATAAAGGTGTGGTGCCCACGTGGCTCAGCAGTGACGCCCTGGGCGGGGCCATCAATATAGTGACCAACCGCCGCCGTCAGAACTATCTCGACGTGAGCTACGGCGCGGGTTCTTTCCACACCCATCGCGCCGACCTCAATGCACAGTATGTGATGAAAAACGGGCTCACCTTCAGACCCACCTTCGGACTGAACTACTCGAAGAACGACTATATGATGAAGGAGGTGGAGGTGTGGAACGAGGCTGAGCGTAAGTTCCTGCCTTCGGAACGCAGGCGTTTTCACGACGCCTACCTGTCGGTGATGGGGCAAATAGAGGTGGGCGTTACGGGCAAATGGTGGGCCGACGAGCTGTTTGTGCATGCCTCGGTGAGCAAGACCGACAAGGAACTGCAGACCAAGCAGATACAGATTCCGCCCGTGGGTATGGCCGAGCGTAACGGGCATGCCGTCAGTGTGGGGGCCAACTACCGCAAAGAACACCTGCTGCTGCGAGGACTCAGTCTGAACGCGCAGTTAAGCCACACATGGGATCACACCGTGACCACCGATACGGCTTTCCGGCAGTACGACTGGAACGGCAACTACACCTACAGCGGACGCAATGAGCTGACGGGCCGCGAGCGCACACTGCGCCACTATCGCCGTCCGCTGACGCTGGTGCGCACCGACTTCAACTACGTCTTCGACACTCCCGACGACGCCCGTTCACAACATTCGCTGAATCTGAACTACGCCCTGAACCGCACGGGTAACGATCGCTGGGACGAGGTGGACAAGACGTTTGAGCCGTCGAACGACGTGCTGGCCAAGCATATCTTCGGCCTGAGCTACAATCAGATGCTGCTCGACGGTCGCATGAACAACACCGTATTCCTGAAAAACTACATGAACCACCTCAGTGTGGAGCAGACCGACATAGCCTCGGTCACCGGCTCGCGCGACGTGATGGGCAGTAGCACCAAGAGCCACCTGGGCTACGGCGTGGGAACGCGCTTCCAGTGGCGGGAGCCCCTGGCCGTGAAGGCCAGCTATGAGCACAGTATCCGTCTGCCGCTGGCTCGCGAGCTGCTGGGTAACGGCACTACCATTTATGCCAACATGGCTCTGCGGCCGGAAAGCAGCAACAACGTGAATGTAGGCCTCTTTGGCACCCTGCGTCATCACGATCATACGCTGAGCTATGAGGTGAACGGCTTCCTGCGATACAGCGAGGATTATATCCAGACGCAGATATCGGAGAAGGAAGGCACCATGCAGTATGTCAACGTGCCGTCAGTGCACATCAAGGGGCTGGAGGGCGAGTTGCGCTACGACTGGAGGCAGCGCCTGCAGGTGGTGGCCAACCTGAGCTGGCAGGACGCCCGCGACCGCCAGCGCTACAAGAGCGACGGCAAGCCATCAGTGACGTTCAATAACCACGTGCCCAACCGGCCGTGGATCTTTGCCTCGGGCGAGGTGCACTATTCGCTGGCCGACCTGCTGCAGAAGGGCGACCGTCTGCGTCTCGGGGCCGACTATCAGTGGGTGCACTGGTTCTATCTCTCGTGGGCCAACTACGGGCGGGCCGACACCAAGGCACGCATTCCGACGAAGCACATCGTGGGGGCTGACGTCACCTACTCGTGGCACCGCGAGCGCTACAGTCTCTCTCTGCAGTGCCAGAACCTGCTTGATGCCACGCTCTACGACAACTACAAGCTGCAGAAGCCCGGACGAGCCATCTTCGCTAAGTTCCGCTTCTTAATTCATGGTTCATAGTTTCACAGTTCATGGTTGATGAGAATAAACAAACAATAAAAAATAAACATTTTAAAAAAACAGTTATGAAAAAATTAAGTTTCTATTTCACTTTGATGGCTGCCCTCATGCTTGGCAGCGCCACGTTGACATCGTGCTCCGACGACGATGACGACAAGAACGAACCGCAGACCGAGGTTGTCACACCCTACCACTTCGACCTCACCGTCACCGTCGGCCAGCAGGGCGGCATGGCCCGCAAAGTGACCACCATCATGCACAGTGTAGATTCGCTTACCGCCGGCCCCGAGGTGAACTTCATGGCTGAGGGCAGCGAGATCAACGCTACCTACTCTATGGAGACCATCCTCAAGGGTAAGTACTACTATCAGGTGCCCTTCTCGGCCGACCGCTTCACCAAGTTCGAGTTCAAGAACGACCGTGTGCAGGTGGTGCAGGAGCAGGTGTTCGGACAGAACAAGTTTGGCGCCCGCAATTATGCTCATGCCTGGATGAACGACAACACATTGCTGCTCATGGCTGCCGATGGCGACAAGAAGCACGTAGTGTGGACTAAGTTGGATACCAACGACATGCGCATCCTCAGCGAGGGCACCACCGACATTGCTGTGGCTGAGGGTTGGGAGAATCTCACCACTACCGGTATCGTGGCCTATCGTGAGAGCGACGACCGTGTGTTCTATTTCTACTACAGCAAGAAGGGCAAGGGCAAGAACGCTTCTAATGAGGACTATTTCCACGTGGCTGTGTTTAATGGCTCGACCATGAAGATGGAGAAGGAATTCGTGAACACTGAGGCCAACGAGATGACCGGTTCGGCCTACGGCGAACTGCTGCAGCAGACGACATTCTTCGACGAGCAGGGCAATCTCTATCTGGCTGCCTTTGACAACGTGGACAAGAAGGAAATGGGTAAGCTGCTGCGCATCAAGAAGGGCGAGACTGATTTCGAAAAGGGCTATAATGGCTTTGCCAATGCTGATGGCAAGTTGCTCACCGTGCAGTATCTTGGCAATGGCAAGGTGTTCACCTACTCGCGCAATGACAATGTGACCGAAGATGACGGCAAGGGCGGCACCAAGATAGCCAACGCTATCGACAGCTACAGCCACTACTACAGCGTAGTCGACCTGAACACCAAAACCCGCACGCGCATGCAGTTTGCTGGCCGCGACATCGACTACAGCAGCGGTCGCTTCTCGCAGCGCTCGGCCTTTGTGAAGAAAGAGAACAAGGTCTACTTCGGTGTGAACACTGCCACCGCTCAGCCTTGTGTCTACATCTACGACGTGGCCACGGGCCATGTCGCTGAAGGCGTCAAGCTGGCCGAGGGCTACTACTTCGAGCAGATTCGCGTTGTGGAGGAGGATTCCTACACTGTGGTCAAGTAAGGTTGGGAAAATGATGAAACGCACATTCTTTGTATTCTTGACAGCGCTCCTGGGCTTGGCGCTCCATGCCCAGGAGCGCCAAGCATTGTTGATGGTTCACTTTGGCACTACCTATGACGAGACGCGCGCAAAGACCATCGACGCCATCAACGAGAAGGCCCGGCAGGCTTTTCCTGACTATGAGTTTGCCGAGGCCTACACGTCGCGCATTGTGGCCAGCCGGCTGGCGAAACGTGGCATCGTGAAACCGTCGGTCACCGACGCGCTGCTCGGCTTGCGGGCCAAGGGCTGTCGGCGTGTGGTGGTGCAGCCCACCTACATCATCGATGGCATAGAGATGCAGCGTCTGCGCAACGAGGTGGAGCAGGTGCGCCCCTTCTTCGACGATATTCAGGTGGGCACCCCGCTGCTCTATACCGTAGACGACGCGCAGCAGGTATGCCAGCTGCTGGTGGCCCGCCACAAGGCTGAGCGGAAGAAGCGCGAGCACGTGGTATTCGTGGGCCATGGCACCGAAGGACCTGCCACGGCGCTCTATTCACAGCTCGACTATATGCTGGCTGCCGCAGGTCACGACAACTACCACGTGGCTACCATCGAGGGGTATCCCACGCTTCAGACCGTCACAGCCAGACTGACGCAGCAGCGTGCAAAAGTGGTGACGCTTGTGCCGCTGCTCTTCGTGGCCGGCGACCATGCCACCAACGACATCTCGGTGGAGTGGCGCGAAGCTTTGGAGCGTGAGGGATTTAGCGTCCGGCTCAGTATTGAAGGCCTTGGTGAAGTGCCCGAAATACAAAACCTCTATATCAGGAAAGCAAAATAAACCGTGAAAAAAAGTATCTTTATCTTTTTGGGCTTGTTAGTTGTTGTGCTTTTGGCCGGCTATCTTAGTTACCGGCACTGGCTGGCCCCCACCCGTATCCTCGTTGTCAACGCCCTGCCGGCCCAGCAGGCCGACATCGTGCTGAGCAACGACTCGCGCCACATTAGCATCGACTGTGTTGAGGCCGATGACATGCGCAGCCTCTCGGGCTACGACGCCATCATTATCTACGCCCGTCGCATCTTTCTCACCGACGAGCAGGTCAGCGAGGTGAAGCGGGTGGCGGAGAAAGGCGTGCCCGTGTTCACCAAGACTCTGCGCTCCAACGACTTTGTAGAGAACCACAACCTCACCGACGAGCAGGTAGCCACGCTGCAACAATATTTCGACAACGAGAGTCCGCAGAATATGCGCAATGGTCTGCGCTATCTGCGCCACCTCGCCACGCCTTGGCGTTGGGGAGACCAGGACTACGCCGCCCCAGGCGAAAAGGTAGAGAACTGCTTTTACCACCGCGAGTATGGGCGCTACTTCAAAACCACCGACGAACTGACCACCTACCTGAAAGCCCGTAGTCTCTATCACCCCGGTGCTGCCCGCCTGGCCCTCATCTCGGGCATCACCTTCCCCATGGAGGGCAACCGCCAGCATGTGGACACGCTCATCACCATGCTCACCCAGCGTGGCTTCAATGTCTATCCGCTGACAGCCTCTGGCCTTGAGCGCGAGCGGTTGCTACACGAATTGCACCCCGATGCCATCGTCTTCATGGCGATGGGCCGCATAGGCAACGACACGCTGGTCAACTGGCTCAGCGAACAGAATATCCCTCTCTTTGCGCCCTTCCCTCTCTCGTCGACCCACGACGACTGGATGGACGCCCACAAACCCATGTCGGGCGGCTCAAAGAACGCTCGCATCGTCATTCCGGAGATTGATGGTGCCATCGCACCCTACTGCATTGCCACGCAGAACCCTTCGCCGCGTGGCTATCTGATGCACACTATCGAGGTGGAGCGATGCACGGCCTTCTGCGACTATCTCACTCACTACATGGCCCTGCGCAGCAAGCCCAATAGCGAGAAACGCGTGGCTATTGCCTACTTCAAGCGGCCTGGCAAGGATGCCCTGCTGGCCAGCGGCATGGAGGTCGTACCCTCGCTCTATAACTTCCTGCGCCGTCTGCAACAGGAGGGCTACGACGTCAGCGGACTGCCGTCGACGCTCAGCGCGTTCGCCAGCGAGGTGAAGCGCGAAGGGCAGGTGCTGGGCACCTACGCCGCCGGCGCTCAACAGCAATACCTGCGCGAGGGGCATCCGTTGTGGCTCAGTCGTAAGCAGTATGAGGCGTGGGCCGGCGAGGTGCTTGCGCCTGACAAATATGCTGAGGTGGTCAGCCGCTACGGCGACGCCCCTGGCCAGTTGCTCAGCCGTGGCGACAGTCTGGCCGTGGCCTGCCTGCGCTATGGCAACGTGTTGCTGTTCCCACAGCCGCGTCCCGCCTTGGGCGACGACGACTTCAAGGTGGTGCACGGTGTCGACGTGGCTCCGCCTCACAGCTATCTTGCACCTTATTTATACATGCAACGTGGCTTCCGAGCCGACGCCCTCATCCACTTTGGCACCCACGGCAACCTGGAGTACACGCCGGGCCGCGATGCCGGCATGCGTCGCGAGGACTGGAGTCAGCAGCTTGTGGGCTCCACGCCCCACTTCTATTTTTACACCACGGGCAACATCGGCGAGGCCATCATTGCCAAGCGCCGCTCCAATGCAGCCCTTGTCACTTATCTGACGCCGCCATACGCTGAGAGTGGCATGCACCAGAAGTATGGCAAGCTGCATGAACAGCTTCACAAGGCCTTGTCTGGTGCCAATAAATCTCAACTCTCTGCCCTCTTCTCTCAAATAAAAGAGTCGGGCCTCCACCGTGCTCTCGGCATCGACAGCGCGCTCAGCAAACCGCTGTCGCAGGAAGAGCTGGAACGCATCGATGCCCACTTAGAGGAACTGATGAACGAGAAGATGCAGGGAGCCTACTACACCCTGGGCAAAGCTTACTCTGAAGAGGAACTCACGCAGACGGCCCGCGCCATGAATAGCGACCCTGCGCAGTGGCCGCGTATCAAGCAACTGCTGCTGGCCTCCACTCGGGCCGAACTGGACAACATGGTGCGAGCACTCAACGGCGGCTCCATTGCACCTGCGCCAGGCGGCGATCCCATCCTGAACGACAATGTGCTGCCAACGGGGCGCAACATGTTTAGCATCAATCCAGACAATACCCCCGATGAACAAGCGTGGGAAGACGGCCGACGGCTGGCCGACGAGACGTTGCGACGCTATGTGAAAGACCACGGCGACTACCCCGAGAAGGTGAGCTACACCTTCTGGGCAGGTGAGTTCATTGCTACGGGTGGCGCCACCATCGCGCAGGCACTGTGGATGCTCGGCGTAGAACCTGAGCGCGACACGCAGGGGCGCATTGGTTCGCTGCGCGTGGTGCCTTCGTCAGAACTGGGGCGACCACGCATTGACGTGGTGGTGCAGATCAGCGGACAGCTGCGCGACATTGCCAAGTCACGTCTGGAGCTCATCACCGAGGCCATTCGTCTGGTGTCAGAACTCGACGAAGATAATAATAAGGTGCGCGAGGGCACGCTGGCTCAGGAGCGCGAACTCATCGACCGCGGCATCAGTCCCGAACGGGCCCGACGCCTCTCGTCGCTACGTGTCTTCGGACCTGCCAACAATGGCTACAGCACGGGCATGATGAACTACATTGAACGCAGTGGCAAGTGGACCGACCGACAGGAACTGGTTGACGGTTACCTGAACAACATGTGCGCCGCATACGGCGACGACGATGACTGGGGCACCAGTGAGAAGGCGCTCTTTGCGGCTGCCCTGCAGCGCACCGACGTCACCGTGCAGCCCCGCCAGAGCAACACATGGGGACCGCTGTCGCTCGACCATGTCTATGAGTTCACGGGGGCTATGTCGCTGGCCGTGAAGACGCTCACGGGCAAGGAGCCTGATGCTGTGATGGCCGACTATCGCAACCGTGCCAACCGCCGCTTGCAAGGCTTGCGTGAGGCTATCGATGTGGAAGCACGCACCACCGTGCTCAATCCGGTCTTCGTTCGCGAGCGGATGAAGGGCGACGAAGGCACGGCGCAGATGTTTGGCGAGACCTTCCGCAACATCTTCGGCTGGAACGCTACGCGCCCCTCGGCCGTCGACCCGCAACTTTATGACGACCTCTACCGCATGTATGTCGCCGACGAACAGCATCTCGGCGTGCGCCAGTTCTTCCAGAAGAAGAACCCCGCCGCCTATCAGGCCATGACAGCCACGATGCTCGAGAGTGCCCGCAAAGGTTACTGGCGTCCCACAGCCACGCAGCTCAAAGCCACGGCCCGGCTGCATGCCGACATCACCGAGGAGGCTGGGGCGGCCTGTACCGACTTCGTATGCAACAACACCGAGCTGCAGCAGTTCGTCGCCACCCAGCTGCCTCAGCAGCAGGCCAACGGCTACAACCGTCAGATCAGTAACGTGAAGCAAGTCCCGGGTAGCGGCAAGGCGATGGTGCTGCAACGAGAGGGCGACAGCCTGCCCCCATCGTCTGATACCGCCGATGCCAATCACCATCATCTGCTTCTCGGCACTCTGATACTGGTCGTGCTGTTCATCATAGCCTTGCGTCTGAGAAGTCATAGAGAAGAGAGGAAAGAGGAGAGAGGAGAAAAAGGAAATGATTGATGTTCTCGCCACACTCACAGTCTTGGTCGGCGCCTTCAGACTAAGTATGGTGGAACGCCGCTGGCGGGTGGTCTACAGCCTGCTGACAGCTGTCGGCTTATGGTGGAGTCTGAGCTACGCCGTCCAGATGTCGAAGCCGGCGCTTTCGGCCTGGCTGCAGACCACTGAGGTGCGTCAGTACATTGCTATTGCCATCACGCTCGACACCATGCTGATGCTCGTGTGGTGTCTGGCTCCGCCACGTCTGCAGCGGTCTGCTGTCGCACAGTTGGCCTTCGTCTTCACGGCCTTTGCCCTACCTCCCGCCCTGTTTTATCTGCTTGTGCAAACCATCTTCGTGGCCGTGGGCACCAGTTTCCTCATGGTGGGCATCGTCTTTGCCATTGTCGCAGCCGTGATGCTGCCCTTGTTGGCTGAGGCGGTGGCTCCACCACAGAAAATCCCCTCTGGGGCATACTTCCTCCTTCTCCAGATTCTTCTTTGTGCCCTGGGCCTTATGTATACTCAGCACACTGACATTGTCTATCAGCTGTCATCATTTAATCCTGATCAATCAATACTTAACATCATTATGGATTTTATTTCAAAAGCATTGTTTGGAATAGCCAATGCACTGCTTATTCCCGACATCATCCTTCTCATTTTCTTCTTCGTGCGCGCACTCATTCTGCTTGGCACCACCTACATGCAGTTCATGGCACGACGCAGCAAAGGTCACGGTGAACTCTACGCCAAATATCTCAGTATTCTTCAAGGCCATGAGCCAAGCGAGGCTTATAGTGACTATATAGTAGCACAGTTTGAAGCCGAGGCACAGAAAGACGTCAACCTGTCGCGCCTGCTCACCAAACTGGGACCAGTCTTAGGTCTTATCGGTACGCTCATATCCATGTCGCCGGCATTGGTGGGATTGTCGACTGGTGACATTGCAGGCATGGCTTACAACATGCAGGTAGTTTTTTCTGCCACGGTGGTCGGTCTGTTCATTTCTGCCATCGGCCTGTTCACCCAGCAGTTGAAGTCGCGTTGGTATGCCAAGGATGCCAGCCGGCTTGACTATGAATCACAAACACTTATCATGGGCTATGAGGAGAAAGCGTAAGTCAACCCTTCTGCAGCAGGATGATGACGACCCGCTGAGCGTGGTAGTCAATCTGTTTGATGTGGCCATGGTCTTTGCAGTCTCGCTGATGGTGGCTATGGTGATGCACATGAACATGACTGAGGTGTTCACCCAGGAGGATTACACCATCGTAAAGAATCCCGGCAAGGACAACATGGAAATCATCCAGAAGAAAGGGAAAAACATAGAGACCTATAAGGCAAGCGGGCAGAGCACGGAGAGTGGCGGACAGCAGGGCCGCCGGCTAGGCACTGCCTACGAGCTGGAGGACGGGCAAATTATTTATGTCCCCGATAGTGAATAAATGACTTTTTTTTATTACCTTTGCACCTGTGAAAACGCAATTCCTCATAGCAGCCCCTACGAGTGGCAGTGGGAAAACCACTGTCAGCAGGGGTTTGATGGCTCTTCTCCGGCAGCAAGGCTACCGGGTGCAGCCCTTCAAATGCGGTCCCGACTACATTGATACGAAATTTCATGCGAAGGTGTGCGGTCGGCCATCGGTCAACCTCGATACGTTCATGGCCACACCCGAACATGTGCGCCAGCTCTTCAGCCGTTATTCGCAAGATGCCGACGTGAGCATCGTAGAGGGTATGATGGGCATGTTCGACGGCTACGATCGCGACCGAGGCTCGTCGGCAGAGGTGGCCCGTGTGCTGGTGCTGCCCGTGGTATTGGTGGTGAACGCCCGCAGTGCGGCTTATTCCATGGCACCACTCCTGCAGGGCTTTGTGCGTTTCAGAGACGATGTCAGCGTGGCAGGTGTCATCTTCAATCAGGTGGGCTCCCCGCGTCATTTTGCCATGCTGCAACAGGTTTGCGACGACATTGGGCTTACCTGCTTCGGCTATCTGCCCAAGAGTGTCGACTTAGAACAGACCTCGCGTTATCTGGGGCTCGACTTCTCGACTGATACTGAAAGTAACGCCCTCGTTAAACTGCTTGGAGAACACGTCGATTGGCATGCGCTCTTACGGCTTAGTGGCAGTCTGCTTCCCGGCGAGGCGACGGGCGATGCAGCTCGGTCTGCTGCTGACAAACAGTCCATGCGGGTGCTTGTCGCCCGGAACGAGGAGTCGTTTTCTTTTGTCTATCAGGAAGTGCTTGACAACTTTACCGACGTCAGCTTCTTCAATCCCGAAGAAGACAAGCCTTTGCCGGCAGGCATAGACTTGCTTTACCTGCCAGGCGGCTATCCCGAGAAGCACCTTGATGCCCTTGTACGTGCTGCTGTCACCCGCCAGAGCATCCGCGAGTATGCGGAGCGTGGCGGACGTATTGTGGCCGAGTGTGGAGGTATGATGTATTTGTGCCGCAACATCGTCGCTGACGACGGCGACTATCCCATGTGCGGCGTGCTGCCTTACACCATCACGGCTCGTCGTGCCGACCGCCACCTGTCATTAGGCTACCGTCGCTTTGTGCTCGACGGCCGTGAGTACCGTGGGCACGAGTTCCACTATACGCAGTTTCTCGGTGCGGTGCCCCCGACGGCCTGTCAGGTGTTCAATGCAAAGGGCGACCCCGTGGGCACTCCCGTGTTCAGACATCAGAATGTTTTAGCAAGTTATACACACCTCTATCAGATATGAAACGGTTACATCCTGTCATGCTTGCCGGTACGGGCAGCGACGTAGGAAAGAGCGTGCTGGCAGCCGCTCTTTGTCGCATCTTTCGCCAAGACGGCTACAGACCTGCTCCCTTCAAGGCGCAGAATATGGCACTTAATTCATATGCCACCCCTGAGGGGCTTGAGATAGGGCGTGCGCAGGCCGTGCAGGCCGAGGCTGCAGGGGTGCCCTGCCACACCGACATGAACCCTCTGCTGCTGAAGCCGCAGAGCGACCATACGTCGCAGGTGGTGCTTAATGGCAGGCCTATTGGCAACAAAGACGCCTACGACTACTGGCGTCGCGGCACGTCGGACATCGACTTTCGCCGCGAGGTATGCTTGGCTTTCGACCGCCTGTCGGCTCGCTATAACCCTATCGTCATGGAGGGAGCAGGCAGCATCTCGGAGATGAACCTGCGCTCCACCGATCTGGTCAACTTGCCCATGGCACGCCATGCCCGAGCCGACGTCATCCTTGTGGGCGACATCGACCGTGGTGGCGTCTTCGCCTCCGTGTATGGCAGCATCGCCTTGCAGACAGAGGAAGACCGTCGACTCATCAAGGGAATCATTATCAATAAGTTTCGTGGCGACCTGCGGCTGTTTGACGAGGGGCGGCGCATGCTTGAAAATCTCTGCGGCGTGCCTGTGCTGGGCGTAGTGCCTTACTTCACCGATATCCACATCGAGGAAGAAGACAGCGTCTCGCTCTCAAAGAAATCTGTGCAGGCCGAGCAGGGCAAGGTGAATGTGGCCGTGGTCATGCTGCGCCACCTGTCGAATTTCACTGACTTCGATGCCCTCGAGCAAGATTCGCGCCTGCATCTGTTCTATACCAATAATACCGAAGAACTGAGCCGTGCCGATATCATCATCCTGCCAGGCTCGAAGTCCACGCTCGATGATCTGCGCGAACTGCGCCGCAACGGCTGTGCCCAGGCCATCCTGAAGGCGCATCGGCGCGGTGCTACGGTGATGGGCATCTGCGGTGGCTATCAGATGATGGGGCAGGAGGTGCTCGACCCCGACCATGTGGAGGGCGACATTGAGCGACTGCCAGGGCTTGGCCTGCTGCCCACCACAACTACTATGAGCGGTAGTAAACGCACGGTGCAGGTGACCTGCATGATGGGCGAAATGGGGCCGATGCAGGGTTATGAGATACACATGGGCACCACCCGTCCGCTTGATGGTGCGCCCTGCAGCCCTCTCTTGCAGCTCAGCGATGGCCGTGAGGATGGCTATATGGCCAGCATTAAGTGCATGGGCACCTATGTGCATGGCATTCTCGACAATGCCGCGTTTGTAGACTTCCTGCTGGAACCCTTTGCCGAGCGATTGGCTGAAGTTGACAGTCCCTACGATTATCAGGCGTTTAAACAGCAGCAGTATGACCTTTTGGCCGACCACGTGCGGCGTCATGTTGACATCGGTCGTCTGTATCAAATTCTGAGTCATGATTAAACTGCTATCACTCCTTCTCGGGTGGGGGCTCGACCTGCTCTTCGGCGACCCCGTCCGTCTGCCACACCCCATCGTTTGGATAGGGCGTGCCATTGCTTTTTGCGAACATCATTTCAATAAAGGAAGACATCGTAGGCTGAAAGGAGCTGTTGTCGCCGTCTTCCTTATACTGTCTGTAGGGCTGCTCACATGGTTGCTCTGCCGGGGCCTCTCGGCTGTCGGCAGCTGGGCGTCTGTGCTCTTCGGGACCTTAGTCGTATTCTATTGTCTGGCCGGCACCACACTCATTCGCGAGGTGAAGGCGGTCTTCGAGGCTGTCGACCGCTCGCTCGACGAGGGACGTCGGCAGGTGGCACGCATCGTTGGGCGCGACACATCGGAACTCTCGGCCCAGGAAGTGCGCACGGCGGCCCTCGAGACGCTTGCCGAGAACCTCAGCGACGGCGTCATTGCACCGCTTTTCTGGCTGTTGCTCTTAGGCGTGCCAGGCATGATGGCCTATAAAACCGTGAATACGCTCGACTCAATGATAGGCTATCGCACTGAGCGCTACCGCGACTTTGGCTGCTGGGCTGCTCATATCGATGATGTAGCCAACTTCCTGCCAGCCCGTCTGACGGCGCTGCTGATGCTGTTGGGTGAAAAGTTGATAATGACAAGTCGTGGATTTGTTGCTGCGGTCTGCAGGTCTGGGAGGGCGGCAGCAGGTTCTTCGTCTTTCTCTTTTTGCTCTTCCCTGAAGTTTGTCCGTCGATATGGCCGTCAGCATGCCAGTCCTAACAGCGGCTATCCTGAGGCTGCTTTGGCCGCCATTCTCGACTGCCGCTTCGGCGGACCCCACAATTACTTTGGCCAGCGTTTCGACAAACCTTTCATCGGTCATAACGATCGCCAGCTCGCCACGGCCGATATGCGCCAGGCTGTAAAGGTGAATCGCATGGCCGAGGTGCTGATGGTTCTCCTCGTAGCATCGGCATTTGGCCTCCTCTCATCCTGATAATTCCAAACGGTCTTGAACAGTCTCAACATAAAGTTTCCCCAAAATGAAAAAGATAGTAATAGCCGGTTTAGGTCCCGGCAGTCCTGAAGACATGACGCCCGCCGTCATTGAGGCGGTGAAAGAGGCTGACTTCGTTGTTGGCTATAAGTATTATTTCCAATTTATCCGCCCTTACCTGAAGCCTCAGTGCGAGTGCGTCGACACGGGCATGAAGCAGGAGCGCGAGCGGGCTCGCCAGGCCTTCATGCTCGCCGAACAGGGCAACACCGTGGTTGTCATCTCGTCAGGCGATGCCGGCATCTATGGCATGGCGCCGCTTATCTTTGAGATGAAGAAGACACGCGATGCTGATATGCAGATAGAAGTGCTGCCCGGCATATCTGCCTTTCAGAAGGCAGCCTCTCTGCTGGGTGCTCCCATCGGTCATGATCTGTGTATCATCTCGCTCAGCGACCTGATGACACCTTGGGAAGTCATTGAGCGACGCATACGAGCTGCTGCCATCGGCGACTTCGTTACGGCGGTCTACAATCCCAAGTCGCATGGGCGCTACTGGCAGCTCTACCGTCTGCGCGAGGTGTTCCTTCAGGAAGGACGCAGTCCGCAGACGCCTGTCGGCTATGTGCGGCAGGCCGGACGTGAGGGGCAGGAAGTCAGGCTGACCACTCTTGCTGCCCTTGACCCTGAGGATATCGACATGTTCACCGTGCTTATCATCGGCAACTCGCAGTCCTATATCTGGGCCGACCGCTTCATTACGCCCCGTGGCTACTACCGCGAGGCGCCTGATACCGATGTAAAACCTGGACAGCAGATAATGATGGAGTCGTTTCGTACCATCGAGTCGGAACTGACGAACAAAGATATTCCCCTCGGTCATAAGTGGGCTTTGCTGCATGCCATCCACACTACGGCCGACTTCGAGATGGAGAAGATTCTCTATACCGACCCGCAGGCTGTGGAGCGTATCTATCAGATGGTGACCGACGGACGGCTGAAAACCATCGTCAGCGACGTGACCATGGTGACGAGCGGCATACGCAAGGGAGCCCTTGCGCGGTTGGGTATCGAGGCGAAATGCTATCTCAGCGACCCGCGCGTGGCCGAGATGGCCTCACAACAGGGCATCACCCGCACGCAGGCCGGCATTCGGCTGGCCGTCGAGGAGCACCCCGATGCGCTTTTCGCCTTCGGCAATGCGCCGACGGCCCTCATGGAACTCTGCGACCTCATCCGCAAGCATAAGGCCCGTCCTGCCGGCATCATTGCAGCGCCCGTCGGCTTTGTCCATGTACGTGAGTCGAAACACATGGTGAAGCCTTTCACCGACATCCCGAAAATCATCGTAGAGGGACGCAAGGGCGGCTCAAATCTGGCAGCCACGCTCTGCAATGCCATCCTTACGTTTGATGATGCAGCACAGCTGCGCCCTGGCCGCGATCTCTGATTTCGGTGCTGTTATACATTTAGCTATCCATAGAAGATGAAGTTTATAGTAATAGGAATAACCGACAATCCTCAGCCGTACTTTCCGCCTGAGGTGATGGAGGTCATCAGCCATGGACAGGTGTTCTCTGGTGGCAAGCGTCATCATGAGATTATGGCGCCGTTGTTGCCCGACGGGGCAGAGTGGATAGACATCACGGTGCCGCTCGATGCCGTGTTCCAGTGCTATGCACAACACTTCAGCAGACAGCCGGAGACACTCATCGTCTTTGCCTCTGGCGACCCGTTGTTCTTTGGCTTTGCCAATACCATTCGGCGCAAGTTGCCCGATGCTCAGGTGGTGGTCTATCCGGCGTTCAATTCTTTGCAGATGCTGGCCCATCGTCTGGTGATGCCTTATCACGACCTGCGTATCGTATCACTCACTGGGCGCCCTTGGCATGAGTTCGACCGTGCTCTCATTGAGCGGGCTCCGAAGCTTGGCGTCCTCACCGACCGCGAGCATACCCCTGCTGCCATTGCTCGGCGTATGCTTGACTATGGCTACACCAATTATAATATGTCGGTGGGCGAACATCTGGGCAACCCATCGGCCGAGGTTGTCGGCACCTTTGCCCTCAACGAGGCTGCTCAACGCGACTTCACGCATCCCAACTGCCTCATCCTTACAAAAAATGTTGAGGCCTCGTCGGGGCAGAAGGTGGAGCCCCGACTGCCGGAATCCCGACCCTTCGGCATCCCCGAGGGTAACTTCGCGCTTCTTGACGGTCGCGAAAAGATGATTACCAAAATGCCTATCCGACTGCTTTCCCTGCAGGCCCTCGACCTTCCGCAACGTCATGTGCTGTGGGACATCGGCTTCTGCACGGGCAGCGTCTCCATCGAGGCACGCCTGCTGTTCCCTCATTTGCATGTTGTTTCATTCGAGGTACGCCCCGAGTGCGAAGCTATCATCCACGAGAATGCCCGCCGTTTCGGTGCTCCAGGCATCGAGGTGCACATCGGCGACTTCCTTTCTGCCGCATGCGATGATATTGTGGCAGCCTCCTCACGCCCTGATGCCGTCTTCATAGGCGGTCATGGTGGCCATCTGCTCGACATCATGGCCAAGGTGAAGCCCTGGCTTGCCCCCGGTGGGGTCATCGTGATGAACAGCGTCTCGTCTGCTGTCGTCGACCGTATGACGGCCCGCCCCTCCAGCCGACAGCAGTTCGACGAGGCCTGCCGCTCGCTGGGACTTGTGCAGCAACCACCCCTTCATATTGCCCTTAACGATTTTAACCCAATTGAAATACTGAAATGCGAATTGCCATCATAACCATTACAGATGCCGGTCAGCACGTGGCCCGCATCGCACAGCAGGAAACGGGAGGCGAGCTCATCGGCCGCTCTGACGTGGGTCACCGCTGGACTGACTTCGATGCATTTATCTTCATCGGTGCCATGGGCATCTGCGTGCGTACCATCGCACCTTATGTAGAGGATAAACACACTGACCCTGCCGTTGTATGTATCGACTCTACGGGGCGTCATGTCGTCTCGGTGCTCAGTGGTCATGTGGGCGGTGCCAACGAACTGACCTGTCGTCTTGGCGCTGCCCTTGGGGTAGAGCCCATCGTCACCACCCAGAGCGACAACACCGGCCTCTGGGCTCTCGATACGCTGTCCCGCCGTTTCGGCTGGAGTGCCACTACTCCGACGGATGCGATGAACGACATTATCTTCGCCTTCGTTAACCGCCAGCCTACTGCTCTGCTCATTGAGGCTCACGATGCCGGCACCGACTATCTGCTGGGCACGCTTCCCTCCCACGTTCGCCTTGTTGACAATGTCAGCGGGGCTGACGGCTGCAAGCTGCTCATTATTGTCTCGCCCTTCGTCCACGACAGGCTTCATATGCCCGCCTCGACGCAGCAAGTCATCCAGTTCGTTCCCCGAGTGCTTACTGTCGGCTTCGGTCTGGCTCATCACCCCGCCGATTATCGAGATATCTTAGACGAGATGCATGATGCCATGCGCGCCCAGGGCCTGCAACCTTCAGCCATCAAAGATTACTGCACTATCGATGTGAAGTCCGACGAACCGTTTATCGGCTGCCTGCGCGAGCGTCAGGCCGATGTGCGTTTTTTCTCGGCCGACGAGTTGTCGCAGGTCGAGGTGCCCACGCCCAGCGCCACGGTCGAGAAGCATGTCGGCACGCCCAGCGTTGCTGAGGCAGCCGCCATCCTTGGCAGCAATCATGGTCGCTTGCTGCTGAACAAGGTGAAAGGCCAGCACTGGACGCTTGCCGTAGCTGCCGACAGCCTCTCTGTATCCAGCGGCACCGCCGTCGGAAAACAAGGTCACATCGAGATAGTTGGCGCCGGCCCTGGCGACCCAGAGCTCGTCAGTGTGCGAGGCCGTCGTATGCTCGAGCAGGCCGATCTCATCCTTTATGCCGGCTCGCTCGTGCCCCGTGAGCTCACCGACTGTCACAAACCAGGTGCCGTGGTACGCTCATCGGCTTCAATGGCCCTTGAGGAACAGTGCCAGCTGATGAAGGAGTTTTACGACCGCGGCCAGTTCATTGTGCGTCTGCACACCGGCGACCCCTGCATCTTCGGTGCCATTCAAGAGCAGATGGCCTTCTTCGACGAGCATCACATGTCCTATCACATCACCCCCGGCATCTCCTCGTTCCTTGCCGCCGCTGCCGAGCTGCGCTCACAGTTCACTATCCCTGAGCGCACGCAGACCATCATTCTGACGCGTGGCGAGGGCCGTACGCCCATGCCTGAGCGTGAGAAGCTGCATCTGCTGGCCCGCAGTCAGAGCACCATGTGCATCTTCCTCAGTGCCGCTATTGTCGACGATGTGCAGCAGCAGCTCTTGAAGGAATATCCCGAAGATACACCGGTGGCTGCCTGCTACCACCTGACCTGGCCTGACCAGCACATCTACCGTGGAAAACTGAAGGATTTGGCCCGCATCGTCCATGACAACCACCTGACGCTGACCACCATGCTCGTTGTCGGAGAGGCCATTGATAACCGTCATGGTCTGTCGGAACTCTATAACCGTCATTTCACCCATCTCTTCCGGAAGGGTGAACTGGAAAAAAATAGATGATTTATTATGAAGAATATACGCTCTATCTTCCAAGCAGTACTCATTCTGTTGGCTGCCGCAGGGACACTTGGTGCCCACGCACAACAACAGCGGTACGAGGCACAACTGCAGCATGTCACCGTGTTCACCTCTGGCGCACAGGTGGAACGAACGATATCGGTCAACCTGACGGCTGGCGAACAGGTCATCACGTTCACGGGTCTGTCGCCTTACACCGATACGAAGAGCATGCAAGTGCGCGCCCGCGGCCAGCTCACCGTGCTGGGCGTCAGCCATCGTCATGCCCATCCTGACTCGCTGGAGCGGGTCAAGCAGCTGCGCGCAGCCGAGCGACGCGTCAAGGAGACAACCGATCGTCAACAGGAGCTTCGCGCCCGACGAGAGGTGGTCGAGGCCCAGTTGGAGATGGTGAAGACCAACTGCTCCGTGGCAGGCCGCACGGCTGTCACGCCGTTGGCTGGCATCAAAGAACTTAATGGCTACTACGCCCAGGAATTGCTCACCCTGAAGAAGCGCACCATAGCCATCGATGAGGAACTGGCTCAGCTCGATAGCGAACTAAGTCGCCGCCAGCAGACGCTTGATTCCATCGGACGGCTGGCGCTGAAGACGGTGACCGAGGTCGACGTCAAGGTGAAGGCTGCACAGGCGGGCCGTGCCGACTTCGCGCTGACCTATTATGTGAAGTCAGCCGGATGGTATCCTTCCTACGATGTGCGCTCGGAAGGCCTTGAGCGGCCCATCGGCCTGTCGTATAAGGCCAATATCTTTCAGAATACAAGAGAAGATTGGGTCAACGCCAGTGTGACGCTCTCGTCGGCCAATCCCAACCGCTCTAACGTGGCACCCGCGTTGCGCACCTACTGGTTGCGGCGCGGTGCCCACGCCCCCCGATACGACCAGAATGAAGAGACAGACGGCAGCGTTGAGGGTAAGGTCAGCGATGAGCACAGCACTCCCATCATAGGCGCTTCTGTACAAGTGGTGGGCACAAAGCTTGGTGTCGTTACCGATCTTGACGGTTGCTACAGCCTCACCCTGCCCCAAGGTAAACGTCAGTTGCGCTTCAGTTCCGTTGGCTACACGCCGCAGACGCGCACCGTGAGTGGCCCGACGCTCAATGTGGTGCTCCGTGAGGATCAGGCCAGTCTCAACGAGGTCGTCGTCACGGGATTGGCAGGGCATGCGGCCGGACTTGCCAAAGGTCGTTCGAAGAAGTCTGGCACTCCGATGATGGAAAGAGCATTTGAGGTAGAGGAGGCCGCCGAGGCCCCGATGCCTGAGAGCGCTATCGTTAGCGTCGATGAACAGCAGGCGCAGTTCGGCTATGAGTTTGAAGTGAAGGAACCACTGACGCTGCGTTCCGACGGCAAGACGTCAGTCACTGAAATCGGACGCTATGAGCTGGCTGCCACCTATCAGCACCGTGCTGTGCCACGCGCCGACAAGGAGGCATTCCTCATGGCCGACGCCACTGGATGGCAGCAGCTGAGCCTGCTCGAGGGTGAGGCCAACGTTTTTTTTGAGAACACCTTCGTGGGCAAGAGCATTCTCAATCCCACAGAGAGTTCGGATACGCTGCACTTCTCACTCGGGCGCGATAGCGGCATCCGCCTGACACGCACTAAGGTCAACGAGCGCTCCACGCGTCGTCTGCTCAGTTCGTCGCAGGAACAGACGATGACATGGCGCATCACGGCGAAGAACACACGCAAGGAGGCGGTCAGCCTCGTGATAGAGGATCAGATTCCCGTGTCGCAGGATGCTGCCATCACTGTCACTGCCGAGGAGCTCAGCGGCGGACACCTCGATGCCGACCATGGTTTCGTCAGTTGGCAGATGCAGCTGCAGCCGGGCGAACAGCGCGAGCTGATTGTGCAGTATCGTGTAAAATATCCAAAGAACCATTATAACCTCATCATCGAATGATACTCGTATTCGGAGGTACTACCGAAGGGCGCAAGGCAGTGGCCGCACTGGAGACGGCGGGCAGCCCGTTCTACTATTCCACCCGCTCCGACGTTCAAGCAGTAGAGCTCGTCAACGGCCGTCGGCTCACAGGGGCCATGGATGTACAGGAGATGGTCAGCTTTTGTCGCGACCATGCCATCCGCCTCATTGTCGACGCAGCCCATCCGTTTGCTGAGGAGCTGCACCGCAACCTGCTCTACGTGGCTCATCACGTCCATGTGCCCATCGTCCGCTTCGACCGCATCTATCCGCCTCATACCGATGATATCAACTGGTGCAACGGCTACGATGACGCCGTGGCCCGGCTCGAGGCCCAGGGCATTGAGCGTCTGCTGGCCCTGACGGGTGTGCAGACCATCAGTCGGCTGCGCCCATTCTGGCAGCGGCATGAGTGCTGGTGGCGCATACTCGACCGTAGCGTCTCAAAGTCATTGGCACAGAAAAATGACTTTCCAGAGGACCATTTGGTATATTATGAACATGACGACACGGCAACGCTCATCGGACAGCTTCGACCACAGGCCATCCTGACAAAGGAGAGCGGCCTTAGCGGCGGATTCGCTGAGAAGGTGGAGGCAGCCCGGCATGCCGGCGTCAAAGTGTTTGTCGTGGAGCGTCCGGCCTATCCGCCCAAGACGCCCACACAGCTTGGCGTGCATATCGAGCGTGTCAACGGCGAGCACGGCCTGCGCCGAATGGTGGAGCGGCTGCTGCCCGAGTTCTATCCCCTGCACAGCGGACTGACCACTGGCACCTGCGCCACTGCGGCCGCCATTGCTGATGCCCTGCGTAAAACTACTGGCGCGCAGCCTGCTGAGGTGCCCATCACTCTGCCCAACGGCGAGCAGATTATGGTTGGCGTTGGCTATGGTGCCGACTATGCCTACGTTGTCAAGGACAGTGGCGACGACCCTGATGTCACGAAAGGTCTTGAGATTCGCGCCGCTATTACCCCCGCAGCGGTCGAAGGGGAAACCGTCGGCAATCCACTTATCACAATCACTGCCGGCGAGGGTATCGGTCGTTTTACGCTGCCCGGTTTCGACTATCCCCCCGGCAATCCCGCCATTAACCGCAGCCCACGCCAGATGATAGAGCAGAACCTCCGTCCCCTGCTGTCTACCTCTGCCTCATCCTGGCTCTGCACCCTCAGCGTCCCCGGCGGTGCCGAGGTTGCCCGCCGCACATTCAATCCCCGTCTGGGCATCGAGGGTGGCATTTCAATCATTGGCGTCAGTGGCATCATCAAGCCTTTCAGCGAAGAAGCCTTCATCGACAGCATCCGAAAGTGCATGCAGGTGGCTAAGGCCAGCGGCACTGCAAGGGTGGTCATCAATAGCGGTGCAAAGAGCGAGCGCTTTGTTCGCCAGCGCTATCCCGACCTGCCGCGGCAGGCTTTTGTAGAGTATGGCAACTACATCGGGCAGACGCTCACCATGGCCGACGAGCTTGCCTTCCCTGCCGTCACCCTCGGCGTCATGCTGGGCAAGGCTGTCAAACTGGCTGAGGGGCAGCTCGACACCCATAGCCGGCGGGGCACCATGAACAAGACTTTCATCGCTCAGATGCTGACTGAGGCTGGCATCGGCCTTCCTTCTGGCGTGTTGGAAGAGCTTACCCTGGCCCGTGAGCTATGGTCGGCCATTCCTGCCTCCCAGCTTCCGGTCTTCGCCCGCACCGTCATCAGTCATTGCCGTACTCACTGCGCCCCCTTGTTGAAGAGTGCCTGTCTGGAAATCCTCCTCATCGACGATGAAGGTCAAATATATGCTTGAAATGAAAGATTCAGATAATACCTAACTTATACAGTAGCTCTTGTTTTATGAGTTAATGTATAATAATATGCTAATCGCCCTTTTACAATTTTGCAGATAAATTGGAATTTACAGCATGATTCTTTCCAAATCCTCCGGCACCCAGACTTGACCGCCGAATGCCGCCTTTGCCTCTGCAGTGTATCGCTCTTTGCGGGTTTTGAGCGTTCTGTCCTCCGTATGATATAAAATGAGGTTCCTGACATGCAGCGTCTCGGCCAGACGGGCAGAGTCGAGCACCGTGCTGTGGTGCTTCTCGTAGGGCTGGAATTGTTCGCGGTCTCCATACAGACAGAAGGCTTCGCTCATCAACCAGTCAGCGCCCTCGGCATACTGCTCGCACAGTGGGTTGTATGGCTCGTCGCCCAGGCAGCAGACTCGCTGACCGTCGGGCAGCAGGGCGGCGAAGCCAAACTGGCGCTCTTTGGTGGAATGGATGTCGAAGCACTGCAGGCGCAGGTCGCCCACTTCAAAGCGGTCTCCATCTTCCAAAACATGCATCACCACAAAATCACCAATACCTTCTGCTTCCTTTGACGAAAGAATTTCCATGCAGATGTCGGCCAACAACCGAATCACTTTCTGGTGACTCCAAACATGCAGCGAGTGATGAAACTGCAGGGCCATGCGCATCATCCACACGCAGCCCAGCAGATGGTCGGTATGGGCATGGGTCACAAAGAGGTCGTGGATGTCCTCACATCGCATACCAGCCCGCTCCAACTGTGTGAGCACGCCATTGCCTCCACCGGCATCCACCATCAGCACCGTTCCGCCACTGCTATGCAGCGTGAAGCACGTGTTGTAGCATCGGGTAGCCAGGGCATTACCTGTTCCGAGTATGGTGATGAAATTCTTATCTGTTTCCAACTGTAAATTCCTATTTA
>JAGBJJ010000036.1 GCA_017934525.1 Prevotella sp. | reverse complement strand
TACAAAAGAAATGTGACGTAAGAGCACGAAATGAATAGGATTGATCGTATGTCGGCCTTGATTTCTAACTTTTCGGGGCAATTTGTTCACATTTTTATCTCGATTGGCTTATAATCTCGAAAATTTTATCTAAATTTGCACTCAAAATTATTTTTATTGAAAGTATATGGTTGAAAGAGATTTAAACGAAATCGAAGAGAAAAAGTCACTCAGTTTTGTTGAGCAGATTGTTAAAGATGATTTGGCCAAAGGCAGAAACGGCGGAAAAATCCAGACGCGATTCCCACCAGAGCCTAATGGCTATCTGCATATAGGGCATGCTAAAGCTATTGCCATCGACTTTGGCTTGGCCAAAAAATATGGTGGCGTGTGCAACCTGCGCTTCGACGACACGAACCCCGTCAAGGAAGACACAGAATATATTGAAAGTATTGAGCATGATATTAAGTGGCTTGGTTTCCAGTGGGCTAACGTCTACTATGCCAGCGACTATTTTCAGCAGCTTTGGGATTTTGCTGTCTGGCTCATCAAGCAAGGACGTGCCTACGTTGACGAACAGAGCGCCGAGGCTATAGCACAGCAGAAAGGCACTACCACGTCGCCGGGGCAGAACAGTCCCTTCCGCGACCGCCCTATAGACGAGAACTTGCGCCTCTTTGAATATATGAACAGCGGCAAATGTGAACCGGGCACGCTGGTGCTGCGTGCAAAGATTGACATGGCTCATCCAAATATGCTCTTCCGTGATCCCCTCATCTATCGTGTACTTAACATCCCACATGTAAAAACAGGCTCGAAGTGGAATGCGTATCCTATGTACGACTTCACCCACGGACAGAGCGACTATCTGGAGGGAGTCACACACTCGTGGTGCACACTTGAGTTTGTGGAGCACCGGCCTCTCTACGATCTCTTCGTGTCTTGGATGCGTGAATGGATAGCCGACTGCGGTCCGGCATCTGAAAGCGGAAGCAAACTCTCGATGCTTAATGAGCAGCTGTCAACTTACGATGGACCACGCCAGACGGAGTTTAACAAATTGAATCTTTCTTACACCCTGATGTCGAAGCGCAACCTGCTTGCATTGGTCAACGAGCATCTCGTCAGCGGCTGGGACGACCCCCGCATGCCCACCATCTGTGGTTTCCGCCGGAGAGGTTACTCACCGGAAAGCATCGTGAAGTTCATTGATAAAATAGGTTATACCAAGATAGATGGACTCAACGATATGGCACTACTTGAGAGTGTGGTGCGTGACGACCTCAACAGCCGGGCCATTCGCGTTGCCGCCGTGCTCGATCCTGTCAAGGTCGTTATCACCAACTACCCCGAAGGTCAGACGGAACAGCTCTCTGCCGTCAACAACCCTGAAAACGAGGCCGACGGAACCCACGACGTAGAGTTCGGACGCGAGATATGGATAGAGCGCGATGACTTCATGGAAGTAGCTGAAAAGAAATTCATGCGCCTGGCTCCCGGCAAGGAAGTGCGATTGAAAAATGCCTATATCATTAAGTGTGACGAGCAGCATCCTTGCGATAAAGATGAGCAGGGACGTGTCACCACCATCTATTGCACCTACGATCCCGACACGCGCAGCGGACTGCCTGGCGCCGACCGCAAGATAAAAGGCAAGACGCTTCACTGGGTGAGCTGCCACAACGCCGCGAAAGCTGAAGTCAGGCTCTACGACCGATTGTGGAAAGTAGAGAATCCACGTGACGAGATGGCCGCCATCCGCGACGAGCAGCAATGCGATGCCGTGACGGCCATGAAACAGATTATCAACCCCGACTCACTCACCGTGCTCTCCAACTGCTATGTAGAGCCTTATGCAGCACAGATGAAACCGCTAACCTACCTGCAGTTCCAGCGCATCGGATACTTCAACGTAGACCCCGCTTCCACTGCTGACCATCTGGTGTTCAACAAGACGGTCGGACTGAAGGACGCATGGGCCAAGAAAAAATAAGCACAGCCCCACGCAGATATGTATCAGCATACCGGTGAAGAATATTTTGACAGTAAAGAGTTTCAGCAGCTCCTCGGTAAATATGAAGACGCGCTCGCAGCTGGCGA
Source organism: Prevotella sp. (assembly GCA_017934525.1). Lineage (GTDB taxonomy): Bacteria > Bacteroidota > Bacteroidia > Bacteroidales > Bacteroidaceae > Prevotella. The sequence continues at coordinate 113,756 of JAGBJJ010000036.1, read as the reverse complement.
GCCCGTCTTCATGGACAGCGAGGAGCTTGCTGACATAGCCGATTACTACCAGATGACAGGCCAACAGGATAGTGCCGACAAAGCTATTGCCTTGGCGCTTGAACTGGCCCCCGGCTCGCTGGCGCCATTGACCTACAAGATACATGAGGCTCTCTACAACGGCGACATTGGTGAAGCTGAGCAGCTCTTAGAACAGATTGTTGACAAACAGTCGCCCGAATTTATCTATGACAAGGGAGAAATACTGCTGGCCAAAGGATTAGTTGACCAGGCGGAAGACCTGTTCACCAGCAGCATGGTACTATATCAAGATGATGAGCTGCAAGACTTCATCATAGATGTAGCCGGCATTTATCAGGACTTCAACTATGCCGACATTGCCATGCGATGGATGAAGATGGCAAAACAGGAAGACACGGCCGACTATAAGGAACTGATGGCCCGTGCCTTGTTTGGAGTAGGCAAATACAAAGACAGCGAGCGAATATTCAATGAACTCATCGATGTCAACCCGTTCTCAAAGCGTTATTGGAACGCACTTGCTTCGGCTCAGTTCATGAACGAGGAGTACTCACAGTCGGTGCAGTCGAGCGAGTATGCCATTGCCATTGATCCCAAAGACCCGGAAGGCCTTATCTCGAAGGCTAATGCGCTTTATCGGCTCGACAATTACGAGCAGGCACTTGAGTACTTTCGCCGCTACTCAGCCATCACGCCCGATGACGAGTTCTCGCTGCTTCACCAAGGCACCTGTCTTGTAAATTTAGAGCGGCACCATGAAGCAGTCGACATCTTGCAGAAGGCGATAGAGGCTGCCCCCGAAGACTCACCCTATCTGCCCGACATCTATCAGGAACTGGCGTTTGCCAACAGCGAGTTGGGCAACTACGACAAGGCGTTGGAGTGGATTGACAGAACAGAACAACTTGACTGCGACCACATTCAGGCTCTTGTCATCAAAGGGCATGTGATGCTCACGGCCGGAAAGATAAGGCAGGCCGAAGCCTGCTTCCGCAAGGCTGTCATTGAAAGCGACAATCCTAACCTCACTCTCTTGCGAATTATTGTCTCGCTTTACGACAACAAATATGTAGAGGCATCATATGCTCTCTTTAAGAAATATTTTCGTGTTGTGCCAGAAGGCCATACCGACGGCTATGCCTATATGGCGCTCTGCTGCTATGATCTGAAGAAATACGACGAGTTCTTATATTACCTGAAGCAAGCCTGCAAGCTTAACCCAAAAGAGTGTAAGCTTGTGCTTGCTCATCTCTTTCCTGACAATGTGGAGCCTCAGGACTATTATAATTACATAAAAGAAAGAATGAAGAAATGAATATTATATCATCGCTACTCAATAATCTCAACTATGGCACCATACTGCTGCTCATGCTGCTGGAAAGCACGGTAGTGCCAGTTCCTTCAGAACTCGTAGTCGCTCCTGCCGCCTATCATGCTGCATCCGGCAACCTCAACGTGTTCTTAATTGTGCTCTTTGCCACAATAGGTGCCGATATAGGTGCTTCAATCAACTATTTTGTGGCCCTCTATGTCGGTCGGCCCGTGATATATCGCTTTGCCAAGAGCCGACTCGGTAGGATGTGTCTGCTCAACGTTGAAAAAGTAAAACACAGCGAGCGTTACTTCGACAATCATGGCGTGGTGGCTACGCTTACGGGCAGGCTCATTCCTGGTGTCAGACACCTCATTTCGATACCTGCAGGACTGGCGCGAATGAACTACTGGAAATTTCTGCTCTACACCACCATTGGTGCCGGCTGCTGGCATGTGGTGCTTGCACTGCTCGGATGGTATCTGCACAGCATTGTGCCTGAAGACCAGCTTGGCAACACGATAAAACAATACAACCACTATATTGTCATTACCATCATCGCCATTGTATTGGTTGGTGTGCTATATGTGATATTTAAGAAAAAACCATCAAAGAACTGATACATATGAAAACTAACAATCATCTCGTCATTATGGCCGGAGGAGTAGGCAGTCGTTTCTGGCCTATGAGCACTGCCGAGCGTCCTAAACAGTTTATCGATGTGCTTGGCGTAGGGCGCACCCTACTTCAGCTCACCGTCGACCGCTTTGGAAGTCTGATTGACAAAGAGCACATTTGGGTTGTTACCAACCAGAAATATGTCAATCTTGTGCACCAACAACTGCCAGAGGTGCCCATCGGCAACATTCTCTGTGAGCCGTGCAGAAGAAACACTGCACCATGCATAGCCTATGTGTCGTGGCGCATTAAAGCCCAAGACCCCAAGGCAAACATCGTTGTCACTCCTTCTGACCACATTGTAATCAACGTGCAGGAGTTTCAGCGTGTCATCAGCAGCTGTATGTCATTTACTTATGACAGCGACGCTATCGTCACCCTGGGCATGAAGCCTACAAGACCGGAGACGGGCTATGGCTATATTCAGGCCGACCTCTCTGCCACTTCACTGCGTAACAAGAGCATTTACCGCGTCGATTCATTTAGGGAGAAACCTGACTTGGATACTGCAAAACAATATATACAGAAAAACAACTACTTCTGGAATGCCGGCATTTTCATATGGAATGTCTCAACCATCGTCAATGCTTTTCGTATCTATCAGCCTAAGATGACTAAGATTTTCGATTCTCTGCAACACACCTTAGGTACCGACATGGAGCAGACCGCAATCAACGAGCGTTTCCCCATGTGCGAAAACATCTCTGTTGACTATGCCATCATGGAGAAGGCCGAAGAGATATTTGTTTGTCCGGCCGACTTCGGGTGGAGCGATCTTGGCACCTGGGGCGCGCTGCAAGAGCAGTCGAAGCACGATCTCAACGGTAATGCCTGCATCGGCAGCAACATCTCTGTGTTTGAAACCCGCAACTGCATCATACATGCCACTCAGGAAAAGAAGGTCGTCGTACAAGGACTTGACGGCTATGTGGTAGCAGAGAATGACGACACGCTGCTCATTTGCAAGCTGTCGGAAGAACAGCGCATCAAGCAATTTTCAGGTGAAAACTAATATTACAAGCATTATGGATAAAAGAAAGGTAGCACTCATCACTGGCATTACCGGGCAGGATGGTTCTTATCTGGCGGAATTCCTCATCGACAAAGGTTACGAGGTGCATGGACTGATGCGCCGTTCGTCATCGTTCAACACCGGACGCATAGAACATCTTTACCTCGACGAGTGGGTGCGCGACATGAAAAAGAAGCGTCTCGTGGAGCTTCATTGGTCAGACATGACCGACTCTTCTTCACTCATCCGCATCATCGGCGAAGTGAGGCCCACGGAAATCTACAACCTTGCGGCGCAAAGCCATGTGAAGGTAAGCTTCGACGTGCCCGAATATACGGCCGAGACCGACGCGGTGGGCGTGCTCCGTTTACTTGAAGCCGTGCGTATATGCCGGCTCGAGAAAGAATGCAGAATTTACCAAGCCAGCACTTCCGAGCTTTTCGGTCTGGTGCAGGAGGTGCCACAAACAGAAAAGACACCTTTCTATCCACGTTCGCCTTATGGCGTGGCCAAGCTTTATGGCTACTGGATTATGAAAAACTACCGCGAGTCATACGACATGTTCTGCTGCAATGGCATCCTCTTCAACCACGAGAGCGAGCGCCGCGGCGAGACCTTCGTCTCCCGCAAGATCACCCTCGCCGCAGCACGCATCGCCCAGAGCCATCAGGACAAGCTCTACCTGGGCAACCTCAATGCCCTGCGCGACTGGGGCTATGCCAAGGACTACGTCGAGTGCATGTGGCTCATCCTCCAGCAGCCACAGCCCGACGACTTCGTCATCGCCACAGGCGAATACCACTCCGTCCGCGAGTTCTGCACCCTCGCCTTCCGCCATGTGGGCATCGAACTCCGCTGGGAAGGCGAAGGGGTGAATGAGAAGGGTATCTGCGCAAAGACATTAGACACCAGACTCTCCGGGCTCTTCGAAGGCCAAGTCCTCGTCGAGGTCGACCCCAAGTACTTCCGCCCCGCCGAGGTGGAGCAGCTGCTTGGCAATCCCGCCAAGGCCAAAGAAAAGCTGGGGTGGAACCCCCGCAAGACGTCGTTCGACGACTTGGTGCGCATCATGGTCGAGCACGACATGAAGAAGGTCAAACGAATGTTCATCAAAGCACAACTCGACGATGCTCAGTAAGGATAGTAAGATTTACGTCGCAGGCCACCGCGGGCTCGTAGGTTCCGCCATCTGGAACAACCTGCTCCAAAGAGGCTACGTCAACCTCATCGGCCGCACCCACCGCGAGCTCGACCTCACCGACCAGCAGGCCGTCAGGGACTTCTTCGACCGCGAGCGCCCCGACGCCGTCGTTCTCGCCGCTGCCTTCGTCGGTGGCATCATGGCCAACTCCCTCTACCGGGCCGACTTCATCATGCAGAACATGCTCATCCAGTGCAACGTCATCGGCGAGGCCTATCGCCATGGCGTCAAGAAGCTCCTCTTCCTCGGCTCCACGTGTATCTATCCCAAGAACGCGCCGCAGCCCATGACAGAGGACTGTCTGCTGACGTCGCCACTGGAATACACCAACGAGGAGTATGCCATCGCCAAGATCGCAGGCCTGAAGATGTGCGAGAGCTACAACCTGCAGTACGGCACCAACTACATCGCCGTCATGCCCACCAACCTCTATGGCCCCAATGACAACTTCCACCTCGAGAACAGCCATGTCATGCCCGCCATGATACGCAAGATCTACCTTGCCAAGCTCATCCACGACGGCGACTGGACCACCATCCGTCGCGACATGGACCAACGGCCTGTCGAGGGCATCGACGGCCAGTCGGACCGCAACGACATCCTCAACGTCCTGGCACACTACGGCATCAGCGACAACCGCGTCAGCCTCTGGGGCACGGGCACCCCGCTGCGCGAGTTCCTCTGGAGCGAGGACATGGCCGACGCCTCTGTCCACATCCTCCTCAACGTTGACTTCAGCGACATTATCGGCATCGAGCGCTATTCCAGCGTCCACTACGGAGCAGCCGTCGACGGAGCCGTCGACCGCGACCACACCGCAGGCCGAGGCGGGGCGCTGCCACAGCTCGGCGAGATACGCAACTGTCATATCAACATCGGAACGGGCAAGGAGATTACCATTCGCCAGCTGTCAGACATCATTGCCGATGTGACCGGCTTCACTGGTACTGTCGTCTTCGACTCTTCAAAACCCGACGGCACAATGAGAAAACTAACCAATGTAGACAAACTTCATCGTTTGGGATGGAAGCATCAGGTAGATGTGCCCGACGGAGTGAGACGTCTGTTCCAATGGTACCAAGACAGCATCAGTATTTAGCGTATCGCATCATTCATAATCATAAAAACGAGTAGGAGGAAAACGACTTCATTTTCCTCCTACTCGTTTTAAGACACAGTTCAATATCAGTTGTTGACGGAACCTCCCACAATATCAAGAAGCTCACTGGTAATAGCCTGCTGACGACTCTTGTTGTACTGAAGATTCAGCTGACGGAGCAGTTCATCGGCATTGTCGGTAGCCGTCTGCATAGCTACCATACGGGCAGCATGCTCAGAGGCCACACTGTCAAGTAGAGCGGTGTAGAGCATCAGATGAGCCAGCTTCGGAATGAGCTGCGACAACACGGTGTCCATGTCGGGCTCCACGATGAAATTGTCGTTCAAGGGCTTCACATCTTCCTGGTTAGCCTTTGCTTTCTGTCTGCCTTTCTTCTTCAGATAGTCCTGAGCCTTCTTTGTCACGACATTCGATGTGAGGTCGCGTTCATGGTCACGCTCCAACTCACTCTCGACGTCGATAGGCAAGAAAGTCTTGCTCGTCAGAATCTGAGAGCCAGCACTCTTGAAGTGATGGTAAATCAGCTCTACCTTGTCAATCTCACCTTCTGCAAAACGCTTGCCAAGCTCAACCGACAAGTCAATGCAGTCCTTGACGTTGGGATGGTCAACCAACTCGTTACGTTCACCTTTAACATTATAGCCCAGTTTGCGAGCCTTCTCAGCCACCTTGCGGCCAATGGGATAGACCTCGACATTCTCTGCTCCCAACTCTTCCGACAGTTCTTTCACGGCATTCATCATCAGTTTGATGACGTTGGCATTGAAACCGCCGCAGAGCGAAGAGTTTGAGGAATAAACAACCAGGGCGACACGCTTCACCGGACGCTCCTGATCGTATATTGTTTGGGCCTCGGCTTCGGCCGCCAGAAACGACTTGAGGATGTGTTCCAGCATTGTCTCGTAAGGCAGCATGTTCTGTATCGCCACCTGAGCATGGTGCAGTTTTGAGCTGGCCACCATCTTCATGGCTGACGTTATTTTGCGCGTGCTGTTGACCGAGGCAATGCGGCCTTTAATCTCTTTCAGTGACGGCATAGGCTGTTAGGCTTTAAATGTTGCAGAAATGTCGGCCATGACGGTCTCTACCACCTTGGTGGTGTCGTCGTCGATTTTGCCGCTGCCCAAAGTCTGAATCACTTCAGGATGCGATGAGCGCAGCTTATCGAGAAACTGGTTCTGACACTGGCGCACCTTATCGAGGGGCACATCGCGCATCAAGCCGTGCACTCCGCAGTAAAGAATTGCGACCTGCTCACCCACAGGCATAGGACTATACTGCGGCTGTATGAGCAGCTGGTTGTTCTTTCGTCCGCGGTCGAGCGTCATGGCCGTCACGGCGTCCATATCACTTGAGAACTTCGAGAAAGCCTCAAGCTCACGATACTGGGCCTGGTCAATCTTGAGCGTACCAGCTACCTTCTTCATTGACTTGATCTGTGCCGAACCACCCACACGCGACACTGAGATACCCACGTTGATGGCAGGACGGAAACCCTGATTAAAGAGGTCGCTCTCAAGGAATATCTGTCCGTCGGTGATAGAGATAACGTTCGTAGGTATATAGGCCGACACGTCGCCTGCCTGAGTCTCGATGATGGGCAGAGCGGTGAGCGAGCCACCGCCGCGCACATGCCCCTTCATACACTCGGGAAGGTCGTTCATCTGCTCGGCCACTTCCTGCTGCTCGTTCATCTTGGCTGCACGCTCAAGAAGACGGCTATGCAAATAGAACACGTCACCAGGATAGGCCTCACGTCCGGAAGGACGACGCAGAATCAGCGACACCTCACGATAAGCCACAGCCTGCTTCGACAGGTCATCGTAAACCACCAGGGCAGGCAGACCGCGGTCGCGGAAATACTCACCAATGGCGGCACCGGCAAAAGGCGCGTAGTACTGCATAGCAGCGGGGTCGGCAGCCGTAGCAGCCACAATGATGGTATAAGGCATGGCGCCGTGCTCCTTCAGTGTCTGCACCAAAGCTGCCACCGTGCTGGCCTTCTGGCCTATGGCAACATAAATACAATAGACAGGCTTTCCTGCCTCATAGAAACTTTTCTGATTGATGATAGTGTCGACGGCAATAGCTGTCTTACCCGTCTGACGGTCACCAATGATCAGCTCACGCTGGCCGCGACCGATAGGAATCATCGAGTCGACAGCCTTCAGACCCGTCTGAAGTGGCTCTTTCACGGGCTGGCGATAGATCACACCGGGAGCCTTACGGTCAAGGGGCATCTCAAACGAGTTGGCAAGATCTATCTCGCCTTTGCCGTCGATAGCCTGACCCAGCGGGTTGATAACGCGGCCGAGCATGTTATCATTCACGCGGATAGAGGCAATGCGGCGTGTACGCTTCACGACCATGCCTTCTTTGATGCCCGACGTCTGACCCAGCAACACGCAGCCCACGTTGTCTTCCTCCAGGTTCATCACGATGGCCATGGTGCCGTTTTCGAACTCCAGCAGCTCGTTGGCTTCTGCATGACGCAAGCCATAGATACGAGCCACACCGTCGCTCACCTGCAACACTGTGCCCACCTCGTCAAACTGCTCGCCGCTGGAAATGCCTTTCAGCTGGTCAAGCAGCACCTGGCTGACTTCGCTTGGTTTGATTTTATCTGACATTTTTACTTTCTTTTGTACTTTTAGTAATTTGCAATGAGCAATTACGATTATTCCAGCACTTGTTGGCTGCAGGATTCGCTCAGATGACGATAATCATAATCACTCATTACATATTCGTTTATCTCTTCAATGCTGTGAGTATCGTGTTGAGCTTAGCCTTTACGCTTGCGTCCATACGATACGTGTCATACTCGAGGATGAAACCTCCGATGATGTCGGGATCAACCTCAGTTTCAAACTCCACAGTTCCTTGAGTCTTGCTTTCCACCATCTGCCGCATCTTCTGCTCCATCTCTGGCGAGACACCGACAGCAGTGGTCAGCTTTCCACGGATGATGTTCTTCTGCTGGCGATAGAGCGTGACGTACGAAGCTGCCATGAATTGTATCATGTTCTCTCGGTCTTCCTTCAGCACCATGGCAATGAAGTCTTTCACCAAAGGCAGTGCCTGCTCGCCGCCTACGGCAGTTTCGAGCAGCACCTGCTTCTTGTCTTTCGAGAGCATCGGATTGTCTATCGTCTGCCGAAGTGCCGGCACCTCGATGTAGCTGTTTACCATGAGCTGCATCTGTTGATACACTGACTCCTCGATGTTCGCATCAGTGGCACTCTTGAGCAGTGCGCGAGCATAACGAACCGATATGACTCCTATATCCATACGCTTTTCCGATTATTTAGAAGAAACTTCATCCAGCATCCGGTCGATGAGATCCATCTGCGACTGATCGCTCTTCAGGTTCTGCTTCAGCACCTTCTCGGCAATCTCTACACTCAGCGAAGCCACCTGCTTGCGGATGTCGGCAATGGCAGCCTTCTTCTCCTGCTCTATCTCGGCCTTTGCCTCGCCGAGCAGGCGAGCACCCTCCTCGCGGGCTTTCTCCTGAGCTTTCTCTACGATGGTATCACGCGTCTCAGCAGCCTCCTTCAGCATCTGAGCCTGCTTTTCGCGGGCTTCCTGGAGAATGGCTTCACCTTCCTGCTTGATATTCTCAAGGCGTTCTGAGGCTTCATGTGCCTTGCGCAGACTATCGTCAATAAACTGCTTTCGCTCCTCAACCATCTTTGTGATGACAGGGAAGCCAAACTTAGCAAGAACACCAAAGACCACCAAGAACGCCAGGAGCATCCAGAAGAGGAGACCCAAGTCAGGCGTAAGGATTGATGGTAATTGAGTGAAATCCATTTGCTAAAAATGTTTATTTGATAAGGAATGCGCAAGCAGCAATAGCGAAGAGGGCGCAACCCTCAACGAAAGCAGAGGTCAGAATCATGTTGGTCTGAACTTTACCGGCAGCCTCGGGCTGACGTGCGATAGCATCCATAGCGCTGCTACCAATCTTACCAATACCCATACCTGCACCAATTGTTGCAATACCAGCTCCAATACCGCAGCCCAGCTGAGCCAGACCCTCTGCGGCCATCAATGTTGAAATAATCATAGCTTTTAAAATGTTTTATTTGTTAATAATTAATGTTTACGTTGATTGTTAATTATCAATTTCCTGTTTTTTATTCCTCGTGGTGCTCCTTATGAGCCAGGCCGATGAAGACGGCACTAAGCATGGTGAACACGTAGGCCTGCACAAAGGCCACCAGCAACTCCAGGCAGTTCATAAAGAGCAGCATGATGATGCTGAACGTGTTGAGTCCCAAGCCGAAACCGACACCCATTGACCATCCGAGGAAGATGACGCAAGTGAACGAGAGTATCACAGCGTGGCCGGCCATCATGTTGGCAAAAAGACGGATCATCAGGGCAAACGGCTTCGTGAATACGCCGAAGAGCTCGATGACCGGCATGATGGGAGCAGGGTAAGCCTTGAGGAAAAGAGGCACCTCAGGCCAGAATATCTCCTTCCAGTACTCCTTGTTGGCAAAAATGTTGATCATCAACATGGTGCACAAGGCCAGGAAGAACGTGATGTTGATATTACCCGTGACATTGGCACCACCCGGAAAGATAGGAATCAGTCCAATGAGGTTGCAGCCCAGGATGAAGAAGAACACTGTAAGCAGATAAGGGGCATATTTCTTGTAGTGCTTCTCCCCGATTGACGATTTGATGAGGTCGTCGTAGATGGTCATGACAATCATCTCGACAGCCCCCACAAAACCTTTCGGCGCTTCGCTGCGGGCATCGCGGTTCTTATACCAGCGGGCACATGAGAGGAAGATGACAATGAGCAGTGCAACCACAATCCAGATTTGAGCCACCGTCTTGGTGATGCTCAAGTCCCAGGGACGCACTGACGTGCCATCAGGCATACGCTCATAAATCTTACCATGATGCTTCTTATCGAAATAGAAATTTTCGGGCAGGCTATGGGCTGTACAGAAGTGCCACTGGCCAGTATTCTCACTACGGATGATGACAGGCAGAGGAATACTCAGATGACGTCCTTCGTAGCTGGCGATGTGCCATTCGTAAGCATCACTGAGGTGTTCCAGCACTATCTCTGGAATGTTAAGCTCTTCCCCCCCCTGCTGCTCTTCAGCGTGAAGCTGCAGCGGCAGGAAAGCAACCGCCAAGATGAGAATTATTGACTTTAAATGTTTCATTCTTTAAATCATGTTTAGGAGTTAAATAAGTATTAACTACCTTTTCAAATCAGATTGCGAACGGTTTGACACGCGTGCAAAAAAGATGGTATGGTGCAATAGCAGCACGACATAGAAAGCTGCAAACACCAGGAAGAACGTCAGCATCGACTCTCGGCCGCAGGCTATATAGTAGCCCAGCATGACGGCCAGCGAGAGCAGCAGGCGGAAACCGGAAGTGGCCGTAAAGAAGGTCGGCAAACTGTCAGGATGGTTTTTGGCCACCTTTCGCCATACAAGTCCCTCTGTTACAACGAATATGAAAAAGAACGCGGCACTGACACTTGAACTGCTGATGGCAGTCATGCTGACTGCGCTGTCAGCAATCAAAGTTGTCACATAGCAGGCAATACCACACAGCAGCGCGATGCACAGCATGCCGCTACCAATGTATTTTATGCAAGTCTTGTCAATGTTAACCACGTTCGAATTCAAAAAATTAGCTACATCAGTTCCACACAAAGGCTGACCACATTCCTCTGCACCTCCACGAATCCGCCAGCGATGTTCAGCGAGGTCTTCTGGCCGTCGGCAAGGGTATACTCTACGATACCCTTGTCGAGCGACGAGATGATAGGCGCATGACTCGTAAGAATCTCGAAGCTACCCATGCTACCGGGCACCTTGACACTCTCCACTTGTCCCTCGAACTCAATCCGTTCAGGCGATACTATCTTTAGATTCAGCATCTTGCAAATATACAGTTTAACGGTTCACAATTTGATGACTTAGGCTTTAGCTGCTTCGAGGAGCTTCTTGGCCTTGGCCTTGGCATCATCGATAGTACCGACGTTGAGGAATGCCTGCTCGGGCAGGTCGTCCACTTCGCCGTCGAGAATGGCGTTGAAGCCCTTGATGGTATCTTCGATGGGCACCATGACGCCAGGCAGACCCGTGAACTGTTCAGCCACTGAGAACGGCTGTGAGAGGAAGCGCTGCACGCGACGTGCGCGGTTCACCGTCAACTTGTCCTCATCGGAGAGCTCATCCATACCAAGAATGGCGATGATATCCTGAAGTTCCTTATAGCGCTGCAGAATCTCCTTCACGCGCTGGGCGCACTCGTAGTGATCCTTGCCCACAATCAGCGGGTCGAGAATACGCGAGGTAGAGCCTAAGGGGTCAACAGCGGGATAGATACCGAGCTCAGCAATCTTACGATCGAGCACCGTCGTAGCATCGAGGTGTGTGAACGTCGTTGCGGGAGCAGGGTCGGTAAGGTCGTCGGCAGGCACATAAACAGCTTGTACAGAGGTGATTGAACCTTTCTTTGTTGAAGTGATTCTTTCCTGCATGGCACCCATCTCGCTGGCCAGTGTCGGCTGGTAACCCACAGCACTCGGCATACGTCCTAACAGAGCAGATACCTCAGAACCGGCCTGAGTGAAACGGAAAATGTTGTCGATGAAGAACAGAATGTCGGCAGCCTGGCCATCCTTGCCGCCGCGGTCGCGGAAGCCTTCGGCCACCGTCAGACCCGACAGAGCCACAGAGGCACGTGCGCCGGGGGGCTCGTTCATCTGGCCGTAGACAAGAGTTGCCTGACTCTTCTTTAGTTCCTCGGGGTCAACGAGGCTGAGGTCCCACTTGCCTTCGTCCATGGCCTTGCGGAACTTCTCGCCATAGCGGATAACGCCTGATTCAATCATCTCGCGGATAAGGTCGTTACCCTCACGTGTACGCTCACCAACACCAGCAAACACCGAGAAGCCGTTGTGGCCCTTGGCAATGTTGTTGATGAGCTCCATGATAAGCACTGTCTTTCCCACACCGGCACCGCCGAACAGGCCAATCTTACCACCCTTCATGTAAGGCTCAAGCAAGTCAATCACCTTGATACCGGTGGCCAGAATTTCCTTCTTCGTGGAGAGCTCCTCGAACGTAGGTGCTTCACGGTGAATGGGATAGGCTCCCTTCATGTCAAGCTGTTTCATACCGTCGATAGGCTGACCTATCACGTTAAGCATACGGCCCTTAATCTGATCGCCCGAAGGCATCTGAATAGGCGAGCCTACTGGAACGGCCTCCAATCCGCGCTGCAGACCGTCGGTATTGTCCATGGCAACGCAGCGCACGGTGTCTTCACCGATATGCTGCTGCACTTCGACAATCAGTTCGCGGCCTTCGCCACGCTGTATGCGAAGAGCCTCATGAATTTTCGGCAACACCTTCTCTGCATCAAGTCCCTTGGTATCGAAATAAACGTCGATAACGGGACCGATAATCTGAGAGATGCGTCCTATAATTTGTGACATAAGCTGAATTTGTATTATTTAAACTATTTTTCGTGTTTCTTAGATTCGCGTGCAAAGGTAGCAAATATTTTTGAAATCACAAACGCTTTTCTCAAAAATTAATGTAAATAAGAGGATTATTGCATCGTTTAGCATGTAAAGACGTGTGCCATGATTGAAAATTATGGCCGGAATTATGCAAATTATGGCCGCAATCAAGGCGATTACGGCCATAATTCAGTTGTAAGGCATGGAGTTTGCCAAACGCTGGCTAGGGGAAATTGACGGTATTCAGGTCGTTTTCTTATTCCAATGACAAATGAACCGATTTCATCGCCGATGAAGCAATGCGCTTATACAGCAAGCCGAGACCGGCAAAACGCTGTAGTGCGTTCAATGCGGCCTTTGCAAGCGTGATGTCGGTACCTTGTATCGCTGCCAGTGCCTGGTCGATGAATTCGTTGATGCCACGCTCGTTAGGCTCCTGTTTGTTCATAAACAGTCGCGAGAGTACATGATAGCCACATATCTGAGCCATGACGCTGTCTGAGGCAATCCACTGATAGGCTTTGTCTGCCGCAAACGGAAGATGCTGGTAGAGATTGAAGGCTGCCTGCTCGGCAATCTCGATGGTGGGTGTCTGCTCCATCCATATGTCGACTACTTCAGGGAGAATCTCGCCTGGAGGCATAATCATGGTGGCCAATATTTTGCACTCGCGGACATTCTCTTTCCACAGGGCGATGCTCAGTTCGTAGTTTTTGCCTATCTCATCGGCCTTTTCGCGCAATCGGGGCAGTGTGGCCCCCCAGTTAAGGTGATAGCTGAGCCCTTTGTCGCGCATCGACTGCGCGGTGGCGCCATCCATCATCAGGCGGAACGACTGCTTTATCTCTTTGACTTGTTCGCTTATTGTTGTCTGCATACCCATATCATATCAAAGTGGCATACTCGCTGCCATAGCGCAGCATTTGATGGTCGTAGCTTTCAGAATAGTTGACTTGTACGTCGGCAAGCTCCCCATATATATTATAAATAGGTGTAAGCCACGGGTTGATGAAACCTTTATAAGGTGCCAGATGCAACTTGCGGTAGCGGGCAATCACCTGCTCATGGAGATCTGCTTCGATATTGACGGCATAGTCTTCCACGAGGCGCCGTGCGGCTTCATAGTCGCCTTCGCTTTTGATGCGCTGCATTTCGGCCAGAAGCGTGGCAATGGCGGAGCGCAGTTCTGAGAAGTCTTCAATCTTCAGCACATAGACGCCGTCCTCTTCCGTCAGCGCCATGCCTTCAGTATGCTCCAGACACCAGCGGGCTATCAGGGCCCGGTTGCGCATGTGGTCTTCCTCAATCTTGCGGCCAAGGTCGATTCTCACCAGTTGGGTCATCAGCCCATTGAGCATATAAGTATAGTATTGCGACTTATAAGCGTCGCCGTCGGGCAGCAAACCTAGCTCCACCAACTTCGCATCGGCCATATAATAGAGTCCGAAAAGATCGGCGCGGGCCTCCTCTATGGTGCTTCCGTAGGCTTTCAGGGCGTCGGCGCTGACGCCTGGCAGAAGCTGCCCGCTGCCATGGCCAAGACATTCGTGCAGGTCAGTGTGCAGGTTGTCGCAGATGTCAGCATAGCGCTTGACGAGGTCCAGCATGTCCTTGTCGCGTATGAACTCTTCCCAGAATCCATTCCCATGAGCGGCCTTGTTGTAGGCGTCGGTGATATTGCTGATGGTGATGCTTTTCGAGCCGTGCCGGGCTCTTATCCAGTCGGCATTGGGCAGATTGATGCCGATGGCCGTAGAGGGATATTCGTCGCCTCCAAGCATGGCTGCACAAATGACCGACGCCGAAACTCCTTTGACTACGGGCTTGCGAAACCGAGGGTCAACAGGCGAGTGGTCTTCAAACCATTGTGCATTGCTGCTGATGGTACGGGTGCGTTGTGTCGCTTCTTCATCGACGTACTCCACCAGTCCCTCCCATGAACCTTTCAGCCCCAACGGGTCGCCGTACACTTCAATGAAGCCATTGATGAAGTCTACCTTCGTACCAAGACACTTCACCCACTCTATGCAATACTCATTAAAAACTTCGAGGCTGCCTTCGCGGTAGTAACGGATGAGCAGGCCGATGACTTTTTTTTGCTGGTCAGTCTCGGCCACCGCTGCCGCCTTCTCCAGCCAATAGCATATGTGGCGCAAAGCATTGGCATAGCGTCCGTCGCATGACCAGACAATTTCTTTTATCTCTCCGTCGTCGGTCTTCACCAACGTGGAATTAAGCCCTTGTGATAAAGGCTGCTCGGAATTGTCGGTAAGTCTTTTCTGTTTGTAGAAATCTTCAGCCTCTCTCTGACTGACATTTTCGTAGAAGTTGCAGGCAGACGTCGTCACCAGGTCGTCACCATCGGCCTTGTTGACCCGCATCGGCAGTACCTGAGGGTCGAAAATCACTGGGCGCAACACTTCGAACAGCTCGTCTACCGTTTGTCCATCACTGAGCGGAAGGCGCCGCGCATCAACTTGGTGCATGGCCCTCTGCAGATAGTCTGGCGTAAACCCGGGCTCAAACTTTTCGCAGCCATAGTGATGATGAATGCCGCTGGAAAACCAAATCCGCTTCAGATAGACGGCTAAGGCATCAAACTGGGTGTCATGCTCCAAAGTCTGATCCGTATATATGGTCTCCAGCGTTTTCCTGATGATAAGATTATAGCGGCCAAACTGGTCGAACGTGATGTCTCTACCATAGAGAGTGGCCTGAGAGAGATAATAAACAAGTTGCTTCTGCCTGATGCTTAGCTCTTCGAAACCTTCGAGCTTATATCGCAACATCTGTATGTCGGCAAAGCGCTCGTCTTGATAGTTAAATTGTGAATCAATCATTTATTTGGTTTTCTTCGCTTTCAGCTTGGTGGAGTGCTGCATCCTATACTCCTTAGGAGTAATTCCCATGATTTTGTAGAATGAAGCATAGAACGACTGGCGATTGGAAAACCCCACCATGTCGCTGACCTCCTCTATACGCAAGTTCTGGTAGCGTTTGTCAACTAATATTGACATAGCTTCCTCAATCCGATATTTATTAACAAAAGATGTGTAGTTCATGTGAAACTTCACATTGACAACAGCAGAGATGTAACGGGTGTTCGTCCCCAGGTCTTCGGCTAATCTCTTGGCAGAATAGTCTTTGTCCTTATACTTCTTCTGCATTACGATTACATTAAGGATTCTTTCCTTTAACTCATCCATCAGTGTCGGGCTCACAAGTGTTCTGTAGGTAGCTTCCTTCTCTTTCCTCTCGGTAATGTTGTACTTTGCCATAGATTTCCTCCTTTTTAGGTTTCTTTCGCGAATAATTTTTGCAAATATAGCGTTTTTTTTTGAAATTGAATACAACATTCGAAACATTTTTTCAAAAAAGTGAAAAAAAGAGGCGATATAGCTGATATTTTTTGTATCTTTGCACCATAAAAAGACAAAAATGGAGTTATGCTTATAAATTACAAAAAAGCGAATATTGATCAGATTGACGGAAGACGCGTGCTCGCTGATGTTGACTTCGAAGTCGACGACGGCGCCTTTGTCTACATCATCGGCAAGGTCGGTTCGGGAAAGAGTTCTCTGTTGAAGACCATATATAATGAACTGGACATAGATGAAGCTGACGGCGCTGTAGTCCTCGACACTGACATGATGACTCTCAAGCGCAAGCAGGTGCCGGCCCTTCGCAGGCAGATGGGCATTGTGTTCCAGGACTTCCAGCTGCTGAGCGACCGCACTGTCTATAAAAACCTGTCGTTTGTTCTGAAAGCCACAGGATGGAAAGATAAGACCAATCGCAGGAAGCGCATAGAAGAAGTGCTGAGTCTTGTAGGGATGAGCGACAAGGCCGACAAAATGCCGCACGAGCTGTCGGGCGGAGAACAGCAGCGCATCGCCATTGCGCGCGCCATTCTCAACAGCCCGCGTCTCATCGTGGCCGATGAGCCCACAGGCAACCTCGATCCCGAGACGGCCACAGGCATCATGGAGCTCTTCAAGGGTATTTCCGAGAAGGGTACGGCTGTTGTCATGTCGACCCACAACATGCCTCTCCTCGATCAGTTCCCCGGCATTGTCTATCGGTGCCACGAAGGACGTCTGGAGGAAATCACCGGCGACTATAACAAAATGCAGATTTCAGCTGAAGAATCAGTATAACATTTCATTAAGCTTATGAAAGTAATGAAGTTTGGCGGCACGTCTGTTGGCACGCCGCAGAGAATGAAAGAAGTTTCGCAACTTATCACGAAGTCGGGCAAACCGGTATTTGTCGTGCTTTCTGCCATGTCGGGCACTACCAACTCGCTCGTGGAGATATCCGACTACCTGTACAAGAAGAACCCGGATGGCGCCAACGAGGTGATAAACAAACTGGAAGAACGTTATCTGCAGCATGTCTCCGAGTTGCTTACAGACGAAGAGAACAGGAGCGCGCTGCGTGATTTCCTACGCAGCGAATGGCAGTACTTGCGCTCTTTCACTAAAGAACTCTTCACATCCTTCGAAGAAAAAAGCATTGTGGCCCAAGGCGAGATGATATCGACCAACATGATGGTGAGCTATATGAAAGAACAAGGCGTCAACGCCGTCCTTCTTAATGCGCTCGACTTCATGCGTACCGACAAGAATGCCGAGCCAGACCCCGTCTATATCAAGGAGAAACTGGCCGAACAGCTCCAGGCAAGCCCCGGCGCTCAGGTGTATATTACCCAGGGATTTATCTGCCGGAATGCTTATGGCGAGGTCGACAATCTGCAGCGTGGCGGCAGTGACTACACGGCCTCCCTTGTAGGTGCCGCCATTGATGCCGAGGAGATTCAGATATGGACCGACATCGACGGCATGCACAATAACGACCCCCGTGTGGTAGAGAAGACAGAACCTGTGCATCAGCTGCACTTTGAAGAGGCGGCAGAACTGGCCTACTTCGGTGCCAAGATTCTCCACCCCACCTGCATACAGCCAGCAAAATACGCCGGTATACCTGTCAGACTGCTTAACACCATGGATCCTGAGGCTGAAGGAACCATCATCAGCAACACCACGGAGTACGGCAAGCTGAAGGCTGTGGCCGCAAAAGACGATATCACTGCCATAAAAATCAAGTCGAGCCGCATGCTTCTTGCTACCGGCTTCTTGCGCAAGGTTTTTGAAATCTTCGAGAGCTACCAGACTCCCATCGACATGGTTTGCACGTCAGAGGTGGGCGTGTCGATGAGCATCGACAACGCTTCGCACCTTGGAGAGATTGTCGATGAATTGAAAAAATACGGTACGGTGACGGTTGATACCAACATGTGTATCATCTGTGTCGTCGGCGATCTCGACTGGTCGAATGTAGGTTTTGAGACTAAGGTCATGGATGCCATGAAAGACATACCCGTGCGTATGATTTCCTACGGCGGCAGCAACTATAATATTTCCTTCCTCATTCGCAAGGAAAACAAGAAGCGAGCACTACAAAGCCTTAGCAATCATCTGTTTGCATAAGTATGAAAGGCCAGTTTCCCATAGAAAAGTTCAAGAGTCTGCGCACGCCGTTCTACTATTACGATGCGGAACTGCTGCGGGATACTCTACGCACCATTCAAGGCGAAGTTGGCCGTCATGCAAATTTCTTTGTGCACTATGCCGTCAAAGCCAATGCCAACAGCATACTGCTGAAGATGATCCGACAGGCAGGTATGGGAGCCGATTGCGTCAGCGGCGGCGAAATTCAAGCGGCCATCGCGGCGGGTTTTTCTCCAGGTGACATTGTCTTTGCCGGCGTCGGGAAGAGTGACTGGGAGATAATCTTAGGGCTTGAACGTGGCATTAGCTGCTTCAACGTAGAGAGCATGGCCGAACTTGAAGTTATCAACCAGCTGGCTGGCCAGTTGAATACGACTGCTCGTGTAGCTCTTCGCATCAACCCTGAGATTGGTGCACACACCCATGCCCATATTACTACAGGTTTGGCAGAGAGCAAGTTCGGCATCGCCATACGCGACATGGAAGCCGTCATCGAGAGAACGCTCAGCATGGAGCATGTCAGGTTTGCCGGATTACATTTTCATATTGGTTCGCAGATTTTAGACTTGGGTGACTTCCATTCGCTCTGCAATCGCATCAACGACCTCCAATTACAATTAGAGCAACGCCATATTATGGTGGAAAGCATCAACGTCGGCGGAGGTCTTGGCATCGACTATCTACACCCCAACCGCGTGAGGATGGCTGATTTCAAAAATTATTTCGGAACATTTGCCCGCCGTTTGCATCTGCGACCGCAGCAATCGCTCCATTTTGAGTTAGGCAGAGCCGTTGTTGCTCCCTGCGGCTCGCTTATCACACGAGTATTATATATTAAACAAGGTGTGACTAAACGCTTCTGCATTGTTGATGCGGGAATGACCGACCTCATACGCCCGGCCCTTTACCAAGCTTATCATAAGATAGAGAACCTGTCGAGCAACGAGCCGATGGAGACATATGATGTTGTCGGTCCCGTATGCGAGTCAAGCGACGTCTTTGCCAAGCATATTGACCTTAACTGTTGCCGTCGGGGTGACTTCATAGCCATACGCTCAGTAGGAGCCTATGGCGAGGTCATGGCTTCTGGCTATAATAGCAGACCACTGCCCCAAGCCTATATCAGTGACGACCTATGACGAAAGTACTCCACATATATCCCCACCACGACAGCATGGTTGCCAACTATGTGAGCATGCTATGTCGTTGTTTGCCCGCTACGGTGGAGTCTATGAGTGTCGATGACAAGGGGGCTATACGTCAGGCACTCGGTGAGTATAATCCAGACATTATTCACCTGCACGGCGATACAGAGCTCAAGTCTTTGCCCCGACAGTCGCGTGTCGTCATTACGACGCATGGCACCAAGCCGCACAAGTTCCTTGCCACAGCCTATGTCGTCATCGCTCGCAGCACCATTGAAGCAAGCAGCTTGTCTGACATCGGGGTACCACGCCTCGAAGTCATACGCAACCCCCTTTACACCAAAACCACCACAAGTGAAGAGCTGGCCTTGAAGATGACGACCGTCTACCAGAAGGTGATGGACTCGAATATACTCCCTCTTCTCACGCCAGAAACTCGCCAGATGTTCAGCATCTTGTTAAAGGTTGGTCTTCTCAAAGATAGGCGCTGGGCCGAAGCGACGCCAAACAGCGATGACGTCAACTGGCACCGGCTGTTTATCTACGCAGAGCTTGAGGGTTGCATGCCTGTCATTCAGAAGGGCATCAGACTTATGGGCATCAGCGCCCCCGGGCATTCCGCAGTCAGCTGTTATCTTCCGAAAGAATATCAGCAACCGTCGCAGCCCAGTCCCTATGCTGATGTGAGCAGCTTGGTGGCTGACATTCGTCAGAAATCAAGCACAAAGCAGTTGTCACTCGTGCTTCTGTGCAGTCTTTTTCAGTCACTCTACTCACCAAATCTCGATGAAGCTGCTCTTCTCAGGGATTTGGAGTCAGGCGGACTGACCTCTTTTTTCTGCAGTACCCTGCAAATACTACGTGAACAAATACAACTAGACGAAGGGTTCATGCCTTGTCAACCGGTTAACAACCGAACGACAGAGCACCTTCGAAAAACCTTAAATCAGCATTTAAAACTATGAGCACTAACGTACATTATCTCAATCTGTTATCCAAATCATTCCCAACCATAGCCAGTGCGGCTACGGAAGTTATTAACCTTGAGGCTATTCTCAACCTCCCAAAGGGCACCGAACACTTTTTGGCCGACCTGCACGGTGAGCACGAAGCGTTCATCCATGTCATTCGGAATGCTTCAGGCAACATCAAGCGCAAGGTAAACGATATTTTCGGCAATACCATTCGCGACACTGAGAAACGCGAGCTGTGCACCCTCATCTACTATCCGGAGCAGAAACTCAAGCTAATCAAGGAGTCAGAAGAAGATCTTGAAGACTGGTATCGCATCACCATCCATCAGTTGGTACGTGTATGTCGTGAAATGTCGAGCAAGTACACACGCTCGAAAGTGCGCAAGACCCTGCCCCCCGAATTCAGTTATATCATAGAAGAGTTGCTCCACGAGCACACCGACGACCAAAACAAGGCAGCCTATGTAGCCGTCGTTGTCGACACAATCATTTCCACCGGGCGTGCCGATGCCTTCATCATTGCCATAAGCAACGTCATCCATCGTCTGGCCATCGACCATCTGCACATACTCGGCGATATCTACGACCGCGGCCCTGGAGCCCACATCATACTCGACACCCTTTGCCAATATAAGTCGTGGGATATACAATGGGGCAACCACGACATGCTCTGGATGGGAGCAGCTGCCGGCAGCGACGTCTGCATAGCCAGCGTGTTGCGGCTTTCCATGCGTTATCCCAACCTGCCCACCATTGAAGAGGGCTATGGCATCAACCTGTTGCCACTGGCCACTTTCGCCCTTGAGGTGTATGGCAACGACCCATGCACAGAGTTCCTGCCCAAGCAGCTGAAGGGCGCAGAGCCGATGGACGAGAAGTCGCTTGAACTGATGTCAAAGATGCACAAAGCCATGGCTGTCATCCAGTTCAAACTTGAGTCGACCACATTCCGCCGCCATCCAGAATGGCACATGGACGACCGCTGCATGCTGGAGCGTATCGACTATGATGCCCATACATGCGAAATCGACGGCAAGATTCATGAAATGAGCTCATGCAACTTCCCTACCGTAGACCCGGCCAACCCCTCGCAGCTCACGCCCGCCGAGGCAGAGCTCATGCAGAAACTTCACAAGTCGTTTGTGGGCAGCGAAAAATTGCAGCGCCATATCCACACCATTCTGAACCACGGCTCCATGTATCTGGTCAGCAACCAAAACCTGCTTTATCATGCATCGGTGCCCCTCTGTGAAGACGGAACGCTCAAGCAGGTTGAAATCATGGGCAAGAAGTACGAAGGACGCCAGCTGATGGACCAGATAGAGCACATGGTACGCGCAGCCTACGACGCCGACTCCCCCCAGCGTTTGCGTGACTATGCCCTCGACTATTTCCTCTACCTGTGGCTGGGCAAAGACTCGCCGCTCTTCGACAAAGCCCGCATGACGACTTTCGAGAGATATTTCCTCGACAAGTCGACCTTCCACGAAGAGAAAGGCCACTATTTCAAGTATCGCGACTCGGTGGAAGTATGTGAGCGCATACTCGATGCCTTCGGCGTAAAGGGCAACAGCCGCCACATCATCAACGGTCATGTGCCAGTGCATGCCAGTGACGGTGAGAGCCCCATTAAGGCCGGAGGTCGCATGATGGTCATCGACGGCGGTTTCTCACAGGCCTACCACAAAGAGACGGGCATAGCCGGCTACACACTCGTATATCATAGCCGTGGTTTCCAGCTTGTGCAGCATGAGCCGTTCACCAGCACCCAAGATGCCATTATACGCGGAACCGACATCAAGTCAACCATTCAGATAGTAGAGATGTCGTCCCACCGCATGCTTGTCAACGATACCGACAAAGGCGAAGAGCTACGCACACAAATCAGCGAGCTTAAGGACCTGCTCCACGCCTATCGGCATGGCATCATCAAGGAGCATCAGAAATAAGTACCGCAGAAAAATGTTATACAAACATTAAGACAATATGATTACAGCGTCAATGATTCTTCAGCTCCTAATTGTTTTGGGAGCCTTGTGGGTAGGCTCGCGCTACGGCTCGCTCGCATTAGGAGCTATTTCCGGTATTGGACTGGCCATTTTGGTGTTTGCCTTCGGGCTGAAACCTGGCAACCCTCCAACCGACGTTATCTACATTATCATTGCCGCTGTCACCTGTGCGGGCATCATGCAGGCTTCCGGCGGCATGGATTGGCTGATTCAAATAGCCGAGCGACTGCTGCGCAAGCATCCCGACCGCATCACGTTTCTTGCGCCGCTATGTACCTTCTTCCTCACGGTGCTTGTAGGCACGGGCCATGTGGTCTACACACTGATGCCCATCATTTGCGACATAGCACTCAAGAAAGGCATTCGCCCCGAGCGCCCGTGTGGCGTGGCGTCGATTGCCTCGCAGGTGGGCATCACCTGCTCGCCCATTGCAGCTGCCGTGGTGGCTTTCGTCGCAATATCCAACGCCAACGGCTTCGACATCACCATTCCAAAGGTGCTGATGGTCTCCATTCCAGCCTGTCTCTGCGGCCTGTTTGCTGCCTCTGCAGCCAGCTACCGCCGCGGTCTCGACCTCGACAAAGACCCACAGTTCCAGAAGCGTATCAAGGATCCTGAGCAGTATAAGTACATTTATGGTTCAACGGCCACCACGCTCGACCAGCAGATTCCGCAGTCGGCAAAGAATGCGGTATACATTTTCCTTGGTGCCCTTGCCATCATTGTATTCTTCGCCATCTTCCAGAATGCGCTGCCTTCCTACGACACCCTGCGTGCCGTCAAAGATGCCGACGCGTTGTATGTCGACCAGAATCTGACCATGACGGCCGACCAGCTGGTGAAAGCAAGAGTGCACGTCACGGGCATGACCGAGTGGTTCAGCAAGCCGCTCGCCATGAACATCGTCATCCAGATAGTCATGATTGCTGCTGCCGCTCTGATGATTATCTTCTGCAAGGCGAAGCCGAAAAAGGCCGTTGCCGGTCCGGTATGGCAGAGCGGTATGGTGGCTGTGGTAGCCATCTATGGTATTGCGTGGATGGCCGACACTTATTTTTCCAACTACATGCCCCAAATTCAGAGCTTGTTGGAGGATATTGTGAAAGCATACCCCTGGAGCATTGCCCTTGTGTTCTTCTTCGTCTCCGTGCTCATCAACTCGCAGGGAGCCGTGGTAGTGGCCATGCTTCCGCTGGCATACCAGCTGGGCATTCCCGGCGCAGTGCTACTTGGCGTGCTGCCCAGCGTGTATGGTTATTTCTTCATACCCAACTACCCCAGCGACATTGCCACCGTCAACTTCGACCGTTCCGGCACGACTGTCATCGGAAAGTATCTGCTCAACCACTCATTCATGATGCCTGGCCTGATTTGTGTGATTGTATCCACCCTCGTGTCATACATCATTGCCAGCATCTTATACTGATGCAGTGCCACTCATTCAGCCTCCCTGGAGTCATTCCGGGGAGGCTTTTTTTGTCCTGTCACGTCACGCTCATTCTGAATTTCGGCCGAAATGCCACGGATTTTGGCCGAAATTCGTCTGATTCCGGCCAGAATCTGTGGCAAGAAGCTTCTTATGCCTACATCATGTCGGCAGGCCGAGGAGCCTTAAGATAGCAAAAAAACAAAAAGATTCTTGGATATGTCGTTTTTTCTGAGTAATTTTGCCGTCGGTAAGAGACAACAACTACTTATGAGAAAAATATCATTCTTGATGACGGCACTCATGGTGAGCATAGCAGCAGTCAGTCAGACCTTCCACTTCGACATGACCCGGCAGCAGCCCAACTACAGTGATGCCAGAGGATACGGCTACGACCTGGTGGCGCCGCCTGACGCCAAGCACCCGTCGTCAGCCCCCTATTACTTCTCGGTGCGCGTGCCCGACGGAAACTACCGCGTGCGCGTTGAGCTGGGAGGCATCAAGAATTCCAACACCACCGTGCGTGCCGAGGGCCGCCGGCTGATGGCCGAGGGCATAACAACCCGCAAGAAGAAGGAAATCACGACCGTGGAGTTCGTTGTCAATAAGCGAACACCCTTTATTGAAGAGGGCAAGAGCGTGAAAATAAAAGAGCGCGAAAAGGACTACCTCACATGGGACGACCGTCTCACACTGGAGTTCAACGGCCCCCTGCCTGCCGTCAGAAGCATTCATATAGAGCGCGACGACCAGGTGCCGACCATCTATCTCTGCGGCAACTCCACCGTGGTAGACCAGAACAACGAGCCGTGGGCTTCGTGGGGCCAGATGATTACGCGCTGGTTCGGCCCCGGGGTGGCCATTGCCAACCACGCGGAAAGCGGGCTCACCGCCCGCACGTTTATTGGCTCGCTGCGCCTCGACAAGATACTCCAAACGCTGAAGCCCGGCGACTATGTCTTTGTGGAGTTCGGGCATAACGACGAGAAGGAGCACCGCCCCGGCGACGGCGCATGGTACCACTACCAGTATCAACTGAAGATATTCATCGACATGGTACGCTCGAAAGGAGCATCCATCGTGCTCTGCACGCCTACGGAGCGGCGTGCCTTCGAAGACGACCACAAGACGCTCCGCAACACGCATGGCGACTTCCCCGAGGCCATGAGGATGGTGGCGGCCAAGGAAAACGTACCCCTCATCGACCTGAATGCCATGACAAGGACCCTCTTCGAAGCCTTGGGCTACGAGAACTCAAAGCGGGCGTTGGTGCACTATCCGGCCAACACCTTTCCGGGACAAAGCTCTGAGCTGGCCGACAACACCCACTTCAACCCTTATGGAGCCTATGAAGTGGCAAAATGTGTGGTGATGGGCATGAAGGAAGCCGGCCTGCCCATCGTGAAGTGGCTGCGAAGTGACTGGCGCGATTTCAGTCCGGCACATCCCGACGACTGGAACAAATTCCAATGGGCTCCCGCCCCGAGTGCCAGTCTCATAAAGCCCGACGGCAATTAAGTCCCTGTTGCTTTAGACTTACCATAACGTGTAACGCCAATATGACCGAGAGACTATCTGTTTTAGCTACTTTGCTGCTTGCCTGCCTGACCTGTTGCGCGCAAAGCTGGCCATCGCCTTCTCCTGAGGCCAAACCCGGCACCAGATGGTGGTGGCTGGGGTCAGCTGTTGACAAAGAAAATCTGGCATGGAGTCTGCGTGAGTATGGCCGAAGCGGCATCGGGGCCGTTGAGATAACTCCGCTCTACGGTGTGCAAGGCAACGAGGCAAACAACATAGACTATCTCTCAGACGAGTGGATGCAGATGCTGCGCTACACTCAGGAACAAGCCCGGCAGAATGGCATCGAGGTCGACATGGCCACAGGTACCGGATGGCCTTTCGGCGGCCCGTGGGTGCCCTTGGAGGAGAGTGCCTGCAAGGTGGTGTTTGTAGAGAAAGAGATAAGCGGCATGCAGACGCATGTGGTAGACCTAACCCTGCCGGAGCATGAGCGCCAAAACGCCGTGTTGCAGAAAGTGATGGTCTATGCCGACCATGAAGTGGCCGACCTGACGGCATGCGTGAAGGACGGTCAGCTCACCTATAAGTCGGAAACGCCAGGAAAGAAGAAGGTCATCGCCCTATATATAAAATATGGTGTCATGAAGGTGAAGCGTGCGGCTCCCGGCGGCGAAGGATGGGTAATCGACCATTTCGACCGCAAGGCGGTGGGCAATTACCTGAAGCATATAGAAGACGCTTTCGAGCGCACGGGCACCCCCTACCCTCACACATTCTTCAACGATTCGTATGAGGTGGCTGAAGCCACGTGGACACCGACGCTTCTGAGCGAGTTTGAAAGCAGGCGTGGCTATAAGCTCGAGGAGCATCTGCCTGAGTTGATGGGCTTCGAGCCACAAGTTCTGAGCGACTACCGCGAGACCCTTGGCGACCTGCTGCTTGAAAACTTCACCGAGCAATGGACGGCCTGGGCCCACCAGCACGGTGCCATCACCCGAAACCAGGCTCATGGCTCGCCGGCCAATCTCATCGACTGCTATGCCGCCGTAGATATTCCAGAGATTGAGGGATTCGGACTTAGCGAACTGGGAATCAGCGGATTAAGAACCGACTCTGGAAAGACGCGCAAGAACGACTCCGACTATTCCATGCTCAAGTATGCCCCGTCGGCAGCACATATCTGCGGCAAGCCCTACACCAGCAGCGAGACGTTCACATGGCTCACCGAGCATTTCCGCACTTCGCTCTCTCAGCTGAAGCCCGACCTCGACCTCATGTTTTGCGCCGGGGTGAACCGTATGTTCTTCCACGGTACCTGTTATTCACCCCGCACCGACACATGGCCGGGATGGAAATTCTATGCTTCGATAGACATGAGTCCCACCAACAGCATCTGGCGCGACGCTCCCTATTTCATGCAGTATGTGGAGCGCTGCCAGAGTTTCCTGCAGTGGGGACAGCCCGACAACGACTTCCTGGTCTACCTGCCGGTGCGCGACATGTGGAAGCAGCCTACGGGCAAGCTGCTCATGCAGTTCAGCATTCATGCCATGGGGAGGCTGGCTCCAGAGTTCATACAGTCGATTCTCGACATCGACCGTGCCGGCTTCGACTGCGACTACATCTCAGAGCGGCTACTTATGGGCGTCAGCTGCAAAAACGGTCTGCTCGTTACCCAGGCCGGCACTTGCTATAAGGGGCTGGTCATTCCAGGAAGCGGCAATCTGCCTGAAAGAGTCAGACAGCACATTGACAGCCTGAAGGCTCAGGGCGCCCGCATCATTTATGGAACCGACACGTACGCCATGGCCGGTGCTGCCAAACCAGAGCAGATGAAGACTGTGCTGGGACTGAAAGCCATTCGCCGGAAGAACGCCAACGGCTATCATTACTTCATTGCCAATCTGAGCCCTGCCGACGTTCATGCAAAGGTAAGCCTTGCCGTGCCTTTCAGCTGTGCCACATGGTTTAATCCGCTGAATGGTGACGTCCGCCAGGTCTGCAGCAGTCGTGACAGCGTCGACATCCGTCTGCGCAGCGGCGAGTCGATGATACTCCAGACGTTTTCTGAAGGCCGCGGCCACAAATGTGTCGGCTCGTGCAATAGCAGCGAGCAAGCATGCGAGATGACATTGCAAGGTCCCTGGACGCTATCTTTCACAGACGAGTCGCCCAAGGTGGAAAACACCTATCAGCTGCCAACGCTCCAAACCTGGGAACAGCTCGACGGGCAGACCCGCGTTACCATGGGAACGGGCGTCTATACCACGAAGTTTAAGATGAAGCGGAAAGACAATCCTGCCGGTACCTGGCTGATAGACTTAGGCGATGTGCGTGAGTCGGCTCGCGTCTACATCAACGACCAGTTCATCGGCTGCGCCTGGTCAGTACCCTTCATCCTCGACACCAAGGGCGCGCTCAAGGTAGGCGACAACGTGGTGCGCATCGAAGTGACCAACCTGCCCGCCAATCGTATCAGCGACCTCGACCGCCGGGGCGTGGCATGGCGCAAGATGGAAGACATCAATATCGTCGACATCAATTACAAGAAAACACGATACGACCAATGGGAACCCATGCCCAGCGGTCTTAACTCAAACGTAAAACTCATAAAATACTAAGAAAAAATGGCAGAACAACATCAGCACCACCACCATCACCATCATCATAAAATGGACGGAGCAAGCCGCTTCAAACGCGAGAGCCTGCTGGCCAATGAGCGTCGTAAGAAGCTGGCCAAGTGGGGGTATGCAGCACTCTGGGTGGTGGCCATCATCATGGCCATTGCTGTCGTTGTGGTGTATACCATCGACTAATCGCGGTCAGGCAGCACCCTGAATTTCTCGCGCATCGTCTTGAGCCGGTCTGCGTCAATGACAGCATCGGCAACAGAGAGTTCACGCCCCAGCGGGTCGAGCACGACCGATCCGCCGCTATACTCTGCAGCAGGGTCGTTGCCTATGCGGTTGACGGCCACCACGTAGCATTGGTTCTCGATGGCTCGGGCACGAATGAGCGTGTTCCATGCCAGCATGCGCGCCGACGGCCAGTTGGCTACATAGATAATGGCATCATACTCCCCTGCCCTGCCATAGCGCGAAAACACGGGGAAACGCAGGTCGTAGCACGTCTGAAGGAGAAAACGCATACCCTGCCATTCGGCAATGACGGGGCTGGCTCCTGCCGTGTAGTATTCGTTCTCGTGGGCGTGGGTGAAAAGATGGTGCTTGTCGTAGAAGCTGACGCTGTCGGGCGTTACGAAGTAGTGGCGGTTGCGATAGCAGCCATCGGCATCTCTTATGGCAAGGCTGCCGCTTACTGCACAACCACGCTCGCGCGCAATGCGACGCATCCACAGCAGTCCTTCCGACTGATTTTCCTCTTCGGCCACACCCTGCGGACGGACAGCAAATCCAGTGGTCCACATCTCGGGCAGCACATACAGGTCTGCCTGTGCGTGCAACTCCAGCAGCGCCTCAGCGCGACTGATGTTCTCTGCTGGCGACTGCCAGGCTATGTCAAGTTGTAAGATTGATACTCTCATAGATAAAAATCGTTAGTTAATTGTTTATACCACTCAGACTGCAGGCATCCTTCGCCTTTCTCCAGCGTGCATGAATGCAGCCGGAATGCCATCAGGCAGCGCTTGGGGGGCTTGGCCGATGAAGTCTTCACACCCCACTCGCGACTTTTGAAGAAACCCGCCAAGAGGGCCTCACTCTCGAGTCTCTGCCGGCAGTCATACGGCACAACCACCGACAGTTCGCCGTCGGGCGTGAGCAGGCGGCGCGAGCAGGCCACGAGCTGCGCATAGCTGAGCGCCACTGAATGGCGGGCCAGAGCCCGGCGCGACTCAGGCGCCAGCAGCGCTTTGTCGAAGTAAGGCGGGTTGCAGACGATGGCGTCAAACTGTCCCTCAAACCGGCACACATCGGCCTGCTGCATAGTGATTCTGTCGGCAAAAGGCGAGTCGGCAGCATTCTGCCGGGCCTGCTCCACGGCCTCTGCGTCGATGTCGATACCCACCACAGCAGCCCCAGGAAATCGCTGTGCCATCATCAGGGCTATGAGCCCTGTACCCGTGCCTATGTCGAGCACACGGCGGCCCCCTCTGGCCCAGGCTCCGAGCAAAGTGCCGTCGGTGCCAACTTTCATGGCGCAGCAAGACTGCGACACCGTAAACTGCTTAAATCTGAAATAGTCGTTTGCCATAATGCAGTTGCAAAGATATAAATATTTCTAAATAATCACAGCTTTAATCTTTAATCTTTAATCTTTTTTGTAACTTTGCACCTCAAATGATGGAGTATAAAATAAAAATGAGTGACGATCAGAGTAACAACGCGTTCTCAATGATCGCAGATATTGAAGGTGACATTGCAGACCTGATGGACGCACAGACCCCCTCGGAGGTGCCCATCCTTCCTGTGAGAAACCTTATGTTGTTTCCAGGTGTAGTGTCGCCTATCCTTATCGGCCGCGACTCGAGCATGAAGCTCGTCAGAAGAGCCGAGCGTTCCGGCGGTATGATAGGCATAGTATGTCAGCGTGATCCTGACGTAGAGGAGCCCCTCCTGAATGACCTTTTCGAATATGGAGTGTATGCACGTGTGGTGAAGCATCTCACGCTGCCCAACGGTGCCGTCACGGCTATCCTGCAGGGACTGGGGCGCATGCGTCTTGTTGAACTGACAAAAGACACGCCGTTCCTGTACGGGCGCGTGGTGGCAAGTCCTGAGCTGCAGCCCGACAAGCACGACAAAGAGTGGAAGACGGCTATGGACGACTTGCGTCGCATGTCGCAGGAGTATATCAACGTAAGCGACGATATACCCGACGAGGCCTCTTTTGCCATCACCAACATCCACAATGACGTCATGGCCCTCAACTTCATCTGCTCGAACATGCCCTTCAGCACCAACGAGAAGTTCAAGCTGCTGGCTGTCGACTCGGTGAAGGAGAGGCTTTTTGGCACGATGAAGGCCCTGAACCGCGAAATCAATCTGCAGCACCTGAAGGCCGACATTAGGAACAAGACGCGTGAAGACATTGACGAGCAGCAGAAGAACTACTTCTTGCAGCAGCAGATTAAAAACCTGCAGGCTGAGATAGGACATGAGACGACGCCCGAAAAAAGTGCGCTGATAGAGAAGGCCAACTCAAAGAAATGGTCGGCCGAGGTAGAAGCCATCTTCTTCAAGGAACTGGAGAAGCTTGACAACCTCCAGCCTCAGTCGCCCGATTTCAACGTGCAGCTCAGCTATCTGCAGACCTTTGTGTCGCTGCCCTGGGGTGAGTATACCAAAGACGACCTGAATCTGACCAGAGCCAAGAAAATACTCGACCACGACCATTATGGCATGGAGAAAGTGAAAGAACGCATTCTTGAGTATATGACCGTGTTGTCGCTGCGCGGCGACCTGAAGTCGCCCATCATTTGCCTCTACGGCCCCCCCGGAGTGGGCAAGACATCATTAGGCAAGTCTATCGCTGAAGCTATGAAGCGCAAGTACGTGCGCATGTCGCTTGGCGGCCTGCACGACGAGGCTGAGATCAGAGGCCACCGACGCACCTACGTGGGAGCCATGCCTGGGCGCATCATCAAGAGTATACAGAAGGCAGGCTCGTCAAACCCCGTATTTATTCTCGACGAAATCGACAAGGTGACGCAGGCCACCATCAACGGCGACCCCGCGTCAGCCCTGCTGGAGGTGCTCGACCCTGAGCAGAACTCGGCCTTCCACGACAACTATCTCGATGTGGACTACGACCTGTCGAAGGTGCTCTTCATTGCCACGGCCAACAACCTCTCCACCATACCTCGCCCCCTGCTCGACCGCATGGAGGTCATAGAGGTAAGTGGCTATATCACAGAAGAGAAGACAGAAATAGCAAAGCGCCACTTGATACCCCGCGAACTGGAGAACACCGGTCTCAGCGTGCTCGACGAGAAACCTAAGTTCAACAAGGCGGCCATCGTGAAAATCATAGAGCAGTATACGCGCGAAAGCGGCGTGCGCCAGCTGGAGAAGCAAATCAACAAGGCCATGCGCAAGCTGGCCTACAGGCGCCAGCTGGAAGGCGAGGTGCCCGACTGGAAGATTACGCCCGAGTCGCTGGAAGACCTGCTGGGCAAGCCCCCCTTCTATCGCGACATCTACCAGGGCAATGCCTATGCCGGCGTAGTCACGGGCCTGGCCTGGACGAGCGTAGGTGGCGAAATCTTGTTCATAGAGACCTCGCTTTCGAAAGGCAAGGGCTCGAAGCTCACGCTGACGGGCAATCTGGGCGACGTCATGAAGGAGTCGGCCGTGCTGGCCCTGGAATACGTGAAGGCCCATGCTGATTTGCTGGACATCGACTACCGCATCTTCGACAACTGGAACATACACATCCACGTGCCTGAGGGCGCAACGCCGAAAGACGGACCTTCGGCCGGCATCACCATCGCCACATCGATAGCCTCGGCACTAACCCAGCGTAAAGTGCGGCGCAACACTGCCATGACCGGCGAGATAACACTTCGTGGCAAGGTGCTGCCGGTGGGTGGCATCAAGGAGAAAATTCTGGCCGCCAAGCGCGCCGGCATCACCGACATCGTCATGTGCAAAGAGAACAAGAAAGACATTCTCGAGATACCCGACATCTACGTTAAGGGTATCAACTTCCACTATGTAGAGAATGTGCAGGATGTATGGGACTTTGCCTTGACAGACGAGATTGTAGACAACCCGCTGACGTTTGTCATCGACCCTGCCAACGACGAAAAAGACACGAAGTAACCATGACATTCGAATTACAGCATAACGACCCTTACAGTCAGGCCCGCACCGGCGTCATCACCACCGACCACGGCCAGATACTCACGCCTATCTTCATGCCGGTGGGCACCTGCGGCAGCGTGAAAGGCATACACTTCCGCGAGCTCAAAGAGCAAGTGAAGGCGCAGATCATACTGGGCAACACCTACCATCTCTACCTGCGCCCCGGACTGGAGGTGCTGCGTCAGGCAGGTGGGCTCCATCGCTTCAATACGTGGGACCGCCCCATACTGACCGACTCCGGCGGCTTCCAGGTGTTTTCACTGACGGGCATCCGCAAGTTGCGCGAAGAGGGATGCGAATTTAGGAGCCACATCGATGGGTCGAAGCATATCTTCACCCCCGAGAACGTGATGGACACCGAGCGCATCATCGGGGCCGACATCATGATGGCCCTCGACGAGTGTCCTCCCGGCCAGAGTGACTACCAGTATGCTAAGAGGTCGCTCGGGCTGACCCAGCGCTGGCTCGACCGCTGCATCAAGCGCTTCAACGAGACGGAGCCGCTCTACGGCTACCGACAGGCCCTCTTCCCCATCGTGCAGGGCTGCACATACAAGGACCTGCGGCGCGAGGCTGCCAAATACGTGGCCGACAAGGGTGCCGACGGCAATGCCATCGGCGGCTTGGCCGTGGGCGAGCCCACGGAGGTGATGTATGAGATGATTGAGGTGGTCAACGACATTCTGCCCAAAGACAAACCACGCTACCTGATGGGAGTGGGCACCCCGCAGAACATACTGGAAGGCATAGAGCGCGGCGTCGACATGTTCGACTGCGTCATGCCTACCCGCAACGGCCGTAACGCCATGCTCTTCACCTACGAAGGCACCATGAACATGCGCAACAAGAAATGGGAGACCGACTTCTCGCCCATCGACCCCGACGGCTGCGAGACCGACCGCATCCATTCCAAGGCCTATCTACACCATCTCTTCAAGGCCCAGGAACTGCTGGCCATGCAGATTGCCTCTATTCACAACACGGCATTCTATCTGCGGCTGGTCACCGACGCACGCATGCACATAGAGAGAGGAGACTTCACGCAATGGAAGCGCTCCGTAGTTGACAATTTAGGCAGACGCTTATGAGAAACCCCTTAGGCAAAGCAATTAACAGACTCGACCGATACATCATCGGCAAGTTCATCGGCACGTATGTCTACTCTATCTTGCTGATTATCAGCATATCCATAGTATTCGACTTCAACGAGAACATGGCCAAGTTTGCCACCTACCATGCACCGTGGCGGGCCATCGTGTTCGACTACTATGCCAACTTCGTGCCATACTTTGCCAACCTCTTCTCGCCCCTGTTCGTCTTCATTGCCGTCATCTTCTTCACCTCGAAGCTGGCTGGCAACTCCGAGATAATTGCCATGCTGGCCAGCGGCACCAGCTTCCGCCGCCTCATGCGCCCCTACATGCTGTCGGCAGCGCTTATTGCGGCGCTCAACTTCTATCTCGGGGCGTATATCATACCCCATGGCAACGTTGTGCGACAGAATTTTGAGACGCTCTACAAAAACAAGAAGAAGAACACCTCGGCCCAAAACGTGCAGCTGCAGGTGGGGCCCGGCATCATTGCCTTCATACAGCAGTATGACAACAACACGAAGCGCGGCTACGGCTTCTCACTCGACAAGTTTGAGAACAAAAAACTGGTAAGCCACATGACGGCCAACGTGGTGCAGTATGACACCATAGCCGAGGAACGCTACCACTGGCGGCTCATCAATTATAAGATAAGAAACCTGCACGGCCTGCGTGAAAAGATTGAGACGGGACAGGAACTCGACACGCTCATCATGATGGAGCCCATGGACCTGGTGTTCTCGAAGGGCCAGCAGGAGACGCTCACGTCGCCTGAACTAAAGCGCTACATCTCCAAGCAGCAGGAGCGCGGCTCTGGCAACGTGGTGCAGTATGAGGTGGAGTACCACAAGCGCATAGCTACTTCGTTTGCCTCGTTCATACTGACCATCATCGGAGCCTCGCTCTCGTCGCGCAAGCGCAAGGGCGGCATGGGCCTCTATCTCGGCATCGGACTGGCTCTCTCATTCACCTACATCCTGCTGCAGACAGTCTCGTCGACCTTTGCCATCAACGCCCGCTGGCCTGCCATGCTGGCGGCGTGGCTACCTAATATAATATATGTGTTTATTGCCTACTTCTGCTACAGACAGGCACCCAACTGACATTTTTTCATAAAAACAACTGTAACAAAAACAAACCAAACATTAATGACATTCGAAGAAACATATCTCAACGACAATATCCTCGATGCCCTCTATGACATGCACTTCGAGGAGATGACGCCCATACAAGAAAAGTGTATACCCGAGATTCTCGACGGCCACGACGTGATGGGCATAGCCCAGACCGGCACCGGCAAGACGGCAGCCTACTTACTGCCCATCCTCTCCATGCTCGACGACGGCGGATTCCCTGACGACGCCATCAACTGCGTGGTCATGTCGCCCACGCGCGAATTGGCCCAGCAGATTGACCAGGCCATGGAGGGCTTTGCCTACTACCTCGACGACGTCTCGTCGATAGCCGTCTATGGCGGCAACGACGGTGCACGCTTCGACCAGGAGCTGAAAGGCCTGCGCGGAGGAGCGCCTGTAGTCATTGCCACCCCAGGCCGTCTGCTCAGCCATCTCAAAGTAGGCAACCTCGACCTGTCGCGCACCAGTTTCTTTGTGCTCGACGAAGCCGACCGCATGCTCGACATGGGGTTTTCGGAAGACATTCTCCAGATAAACAGTCTGCTGCCGGCATCATGCCAGCGAGTCATGTTCTCGGCCACGATGCCGTCGAAGATACGTGAGTTGGCCATGACTATCCTCCACGACCCCGTGGAGGTGATGCTCAAGGTGAGCCGTCCGGCTGAGAAAATCAAGCAGACGGCCTACGTGTGTTATGACACGCAGAAAGTGCCCATCATTCAGCACATCTTCAAGACGGGCGACCTGAAGCGCGTCATCATCTTCTGCGGCAAGAAAGACCGCGTGAAGGAAATCACACGCGAGCTGAAGCGCATGAAGATCAACTGCGACGCTATGCACTCTGACCTCAGCCAGTCGGAGCGCGACGAGGTGATGTACCGCTTCAAGGCAGGTCATATCGACGTGCTCTGCGCCACCGACATTGTGGCGCGCGGCATTGACATCGACGACATCAGCATCGTCATCAACTTCGACGTGCCCCACGATAGTGAAGACTACGTACACCGCATAGGCCGCACCGCGCGTGCCGACCGCGACGGAAAGGCTATTACCTTCGTGTCGGAACGCGATATACGACGTTTCAAACAGATAGAGGACTTCCTCGGAAAAGAGATTGAGAAGCTCAGTTTGCCCGAGGGACTTGGCCAAGGCCCCGAATACAAAGCACCCAAGGCAAAGGCCGGAGCTGGCCGGGGACGCGGTCGGGGACGCGGCACTGGGCGCAGAAGGGGGCAGCACCCCCCGAAGGCAAATGCAGCCAAGGGCAGCGCTGTAGGCGCCAACTCACAGGATACAGCGTCTGCGCCAAAGAAAAAAAGCAACAGAAGGAGAAAGCCAGGCGGGAAAGGTGAGTCAAACGGCGACAGTTTAACAAAAAATAGTTAATATTGCATCGTTTTTGCTATCTCAGCTTTGCAATTAGAGGATTATTTTGTACTTTTGCAGCAACAAATCAATTCTCTGCAGAGCATGGAAGCTTTTTTCAGGACACACCGTTATTTGGTCGAACACGTGAATGCGCCCGTGAGACGCACTCTCATGGACGAAATCAACTGGGACGACCGCTTGATAGGTATCAAGGGTACCCGTGGTGTGGGAAAGACTACCTTCCTGCTGCAGTATGCCAAAGAGAACTTCGACATAGCCGACCGACAATGTCTCTATGTCAACATGAACAACTTCTACTTTCAAGGGCGTGGCATTGCCGACTTCGCGGGAGAGTTCTATTTCAAAGGAGGCCGCGTGCTGCTTATCGACCAGGTGTTCAAGCAGCCAGAATGGTCGAAAGAGCTGCGGCGCTGTTATGACATCTACCCCAACCTGAAGATTATCTTCACGGGGTCGAGCGTCATGCGCCTGAAAGAAGAGAACCCCGAGCTGAACGGCATCGTGAAGAGCTATAACCTGCGAGGATTCTCGTTCCGAGAGTTTCTCAATCTGCTCACCGGCAACAACTTCCGCCCCTACTCTCTGCAGGAGATTCTTGAGGACCACGAGCATATCATCAAGCAGGTGCTGCCCTACGCTTCACCCAACAAGTTCTTCCAAGACTATCTGCACCATGGCTTCTACCCATTTTTTCAGGAGCATCGCAACTACTCTGAGAATCTGCTGAAGACCATGAATATGATGACCGAGGTTGACATTCTGCTCATCAAGCAGATTGAAGTGAACTTCCTCACCAAAATAAAGAAGTTGTTCTACCAACTGGCTGAGCAAGGGCCCGACAAGTCGCCAAACGTAAGCAAACTGGCTAAAGACATAGAAACCAGCCGGGCCACCGTGATGAACTATCTGAAATATCTCACCGATGCGCGGCTCATCAACATGATATACCCCGTAGGTGAGGCCTTCCCCAAGAAACCGACAAAAGTGATGCTCCACAACTCAAATCTGCTCTATGCCATCTACCCCATCCACGTAGAGCGACAGACGGCAATGGAAACATTCTTTGTCAATTCGCTTTGGAAGGATCATCAGGTGAACCAGGCGGGACGCGAGCAGTTTTACACGGTTGACGGAAAGCAAAAATTCCGTATCTGCGACGCTCTGAGCCCAAGCAAAATACGCTTCTCGCCTGACATCATCTACGCCCGCTACAACACAGAAGTGGGAAGAAACAATCAAATTCCACTCTGGCTATTGGGATTTCTCTACTAAAACAGATATAGAAAATAAGGTAACAAAGATTAAACGTACAATTTGTTAAAACAAATGGCAAAAGAAAAAAAATTTATCACCTGTGATGGTAACGAGGCTGCGGCTCACGTGAGCTACATGTTCTCTGAGGTAGCTGCTATCTACCCCATCACCCCGTCTTCGCCTATGGCGGAGCACGTCGACGAATGGGCTGCCCGTGGCCGCAAAAACCTCTGGGGGCAGACCGTCTCAGTTCAGGAAATGCAGTCGGAGGCTGGTGCCGCCGGTGCCGTCCACGGCTCGCTGCAGGCTGGTGCGCTCACCACCACATTCACGGCCTCTCAGGGTCTACTCCTGATGATTCCCAACATGTACAAGATTGCAGGCGAGCTCATCCCCTGTGTATTCGACGTATCTGCACGCACGCTGGCCTCACACGCTCTTTGCATCTTTGGCGACCACCAGGATGTGATGGCCTGCCGCCAGACTGGCTTTGCCATGCTCTGCGAAGGCTCCGTGCAGGAGGTCATGGACTTGACGGCCGTGGCCCATCTGGCCACGCTCGAGACGTGCGTGCCCTTCATTAACTTCTTCGATGGTTTCCGCACCTCTCATGAGTACCACAAGGTGGAGCTCATGGACCAGGAAGACATCCGCCCGCTGGTAAACCCCGACTATATCAAGCGGTTCCGCGAGCGCGCCATGTCGCCTGAGCGTCCCGTCACGCGTGGCACGGCCGAGAATCCCGAGTCGTTCTTCACCCACCGCGAGGCCTGCAACAGCTACTACAACAGGGTGCCCGATGTGGTAGAGAAGTATCTGGGTGAGATTTCAAACATTACCGGCCGCGAGTATCACCTCTTCTCATACTACGGTGCTGAAGATGCCGACCGTATGATTATCCTCATGGGCTCGGCCACCGATGCTGCCCGTGAGGCCATCGACTACCTGAATGCCCAGGGTCAGAAGGTGGGCATGATCAGCGTCCATCTCTATCGTCCCTTCTCGGTGAAGCACCTGCTGGCTGCCGTTCCAAAGACGGTGAAGCGCATAGCCGTGCTTGACCGTACCAAGGAGCCTGGTGCCAACGGCGAGCCGCTCTATCTGGACGTGAAGGATGCCTTCTACGAGTCTGAAGAGCGCCCGCTCATCGTAGGCGGACGCTACGGCCTCGGTTCGCGTGACACCACACCTGCGCAGATCATCGCCGTGTTTAACAACCTTGCGCTGCCTGAGCCCAAGAACCACTTCACGCTGGGCATCATCGACGACGTCACCTTCACCAATCTTCCTGAGGTGGAGGAGATTCCCCTCGGCGGCGAAGGCATGTTCCAGGCCAAGTTCTTTGGCATTGGTGCTGACGGCACGGTGGGCGCCAACAAGAACTCGGTGAAGATCATCGGTAACAACACCGACAAGTACTGCCAGGCCTACTTCGACTACGACTCGAAGAAGTCGGGCGGCTACACCTGTTCGCACCTGCGCTTCGGCGACACCCCCATCCGCTCCACCTATTTCGTCACCACGCCTAACTTCGTGGCATGCCATGTGCAGGCTTACCTCCACATGTACGACGTCACCCGTGGCTTGCAGAAGAACGGCATCTTCCTGCTCAACACCATCTTTGAAGGCGACGAACTCATCAA
The DNA here is from genome assembly GCA_017934525.1 of Prevotella sp. Lineage (GTDB taxonomy): Bacteria > Bacteroidota > Bacteroidia > Bacteroidales > Bacteroidaceae > Prevotella. The sequence goes on along the minus strand of JAGBJJ010000036.1, from coordinate 74,980 downwards.
GTTCATACCCAACAAGGTGAAGCGCTACTTCGCACAGAACAATATCACGGTCTATATCATCAACGCCACCAAGATAGCACAGGAGATAGGCCTGGGCAACCGCACTAACACGATCCTGCAGTCGGCCTTCTTCCGCATCACGGGTGTCATACCCGTCGACCTCGCTGTCGACAAGATGAAGGAGGCTATCATGAAATCCTACGGAAAGAAGGGCGAGGACGTGGTCAACAAGAACTACGCTGCCGTCAACCGTGGCGGTGAATACGTACAACTGGAGATTGACCCCGACTGGGCCAACCTGCCCGACGACGAAGTGGTGGAAGACGATGCTCCTGCCTTCATCAAGGAGCTGGTGCGCCCGCTGAACCATCAGGTGGGCGAATATCTGAAGGTGAGCGACTTCGTAAAGCACAACACCGTAGACGGCACGTGGCAGACGGGTACTGCAGCCTATGAGAAGCGCGGTGTGGAGACCATGGTGCCCGTATGGAACATCGACAACTGCATACAGTGCAACCAGTGTGCCTTTGTATGCCCGCACGCTGCCATTCGCCCGTTCGTGTTCGACAATAAGGAACTGAAGGGCTACGAGGGCAATACCATCGAGATGAAGGCTCCTGCCGCCATGAAGGGCATGCATTTCGCCATTCAGGTCTCTGTGCTCGACTGCCTCGGCTGCGGCAACTGCGCCGACATCTGTCCGGGCAATCCGAAGACGGGCAAGGCTCTGACGATGGTGCCTTTCAATCCCTACGACGAGAACGTGAAGACGGAGTCGATGAAGTGGGACTACTGCGTGAAGAAAGTGAAGTCGAAGCAGCATCTTGTAGACATCAAGCAGAATGTCAAGAACTCGCAGTTCGCCCAGCCGCTGTTCGAGTTCTCGGGTGCCTGTGCCGGTTGCGGCGAGACGCCCTACGTGAAGCTCATCAGCCAGCTCTTCGGCGACCGCGAAATGATAGCCAACGCCACCGGCTGCTCCAGCATCTACTCGGCATCGAGCCCATCCACACCCTACACCACCAATGCCAAGGGGCAAGGTCCGGCTTTCAACAACTCGCTGTTTGAGGACTTCTGCGAGTTCGGCATGGGCATGGTGCTGGCCAACAAGAAGATGAAGCAGCGTGTGGCCAATCTGCTGACGCTGGCCACACAGGAAGCATGTCCTGCCGCCTTCCGTGCCATGGCCAAGGAGTGGATTGAGAACCGCGAGAACGCCGAGAAGACTATCGAGCTCGCCCCGAAGCTGCGCAAGTATATTCACAGCCGTGCCGAGGCAGGCTGCTCGTTCTGCCAGGAACTCACCACGCTCGACCACTATCTTGTGAAGCGCTCGCAGTGGATTATCGGCGGCGACGGCGCCAGCTACGACATCGGCTACGGCGGTCTTGACCACGTCATCGCCAGCGGCGAGGACATCAACATTCTCGTGCTCGACACTGAGGTATACTCAAACACCGGCGGCCAGGCCTCCAAGGCCACGCCTATGGGAGCCATCGCCCAGTTTGCCGCCCGCGGCAAGCGGGTGCGCAAGAAGGACCTCGGACTTATCGCTTGCAGCTACGGCTATGTCTATGTGGCCCAGATAGCCATGGGTGCCGACCATGCCCAGTGTCTGCGTGCCATCCGCGAGGCCGAAGCCTATCCCGGTCCCAGCGTCATCATTGCCTATGCACCCTGCATCAACCACGGTCTGAAAGCCGGCATGGGCAAGAGCCAGGAAGAGGAGAAGAAGGCTGTGGAGTGCGGCTACTGGCATCTGTGGCGCTTCAACCCCGAGCTGGTCAAGGACGGCAAGACGCCTTTCGTGCTCGACTCGAAGGAACCCGACTGGAGCAAGTTCCACGACTTCCTTATGGGCGAGGTGCGTTACAACTCCGTGCACAAGCTCTTCCCCGACGAGGCCGAAGAGCTCTTCGCCAACACGAAGCGCTCTGCCCGCATCCGCTACAAGGACTATCTGCGCAAGTCGCAGGAAGACTGGACCATCCAGTAAGTCCCACAGGCAACAACATGCATCAAAAAGAAGCGGCGCATCCCCATCAAGGCGGGTGCGCCGCTTTTGTCATTTTACCGCTGTGCTGCGTCGCTTCATGGCAAAACCGCCAGGTGGTGAGCTGACATTGAGAAGACCATCTCACTCTATACTTATGAAGATTCCAAAAGACTTGAAGACATGAAAGACCATCGCTCAGATTGTCATCACCGTGCTCACCGCCGTTGTCAGCTCGTTCTTCACGCAGAGTTATTATGAATGCAGAGCTTTTTGGTTTTAAACATTCAAAATTTCCCTCAAAGATTTGGGCGTATGAAAGAATTAGCGTATCTTTGTGGGCGAACTTAACATATTCACTAAATACTTTATTACAGTATGACGAAGTTTGAATTGATACAACTGCCTTATGCTCCTGACGCTCTGGAGCCCGTGATTAGTGCCGAAACCATCAGCTTCCACCACGGGAAGCATCTGCAGGCATACGTAAATAACCTGAATGCCCTGCTGCCAGGCAGTGGGATGGAAGAGCTGACCTTGGAAGAGATAGTGTGCAAGAGCGAAGGGGGCATTTTCAACAATGCCGGACAGATACTGAACCACAACCTGTACTTCACGCAGTTGCGGGCTCCGAGAGAGAATAATCTTCCGACGGGACAAATGGCCGAGGCCATCAGCCGCCAGTTCGGCTCGTTCGACGCCCTGAAGGATGAGATGCAGAAAAAGGGCGCCACGCTGTTCGGCTCCGGCTGGGTGTGGCTCTCGGCCGACAAAGACGGCAAGCTCGTTGTCACCCAGGAGCCTAACGCCGCCAACCCGCTGACGAAGGGCCTCAATCCACTGCTCACCTTCGACGTGTGGGAGCATGCGTACTATCTGGACTATCAGAACCGTCGTCCCGACCACCTGACAGCCATGTGGCAGCTAATTGACTGGGACGAGATAAACCGCCGCTTTGTCTGACCATGATGACGGCACAAGAGATCATTGCACACCTGGAGTCGCTGCACAACGAAGCGCAGCGGCAGGTGTTGATGGGATTCTTCAAAACTGCGCCGGGACAGTATGGCCATGGCGACGAGTTTCTGGGTCTCAAAGTGCCGCAGACGCGCGAGGTGGTGAAGGCGGTGGTAAGGGACACTCCCATAGAGCAGATTCCCCTGCTGCTGGCGTGCCGCTGGCATGAGGTGAGGCTGTGCGGATTGTTGATGCTTGTGTGGCAGTTCGAGCGGCTGACCACGAAAAGGCTGGTGCATGACGCTGAGGCCACAAAGAAGCGCGATGCCATCTTGACGCTCTATCTGAGTCATGCCGAGCGCGCTAACAACTGGGACTTGGTGGACATGTCGGCACCAAACATTCTGGGCCACTGGCTGATGCTGCCGTCGGCCCTGGGTGACAACGACTATAAACTGAGGGTGGTCGATGCGCTTGCGGCCAGTCCCGTTCTTTGGCTGCAGCGCATAAGCATGGTGTGCACCTGGAAGACTTCACAGATGGGTGATGCGTCGTGGTGTCTACGCTACGCTGAGGTGCACCTGCACCATCGGCATGACCTGATGCACAAGGCCGTGGGCTGGATGTTGCGCGAGATGGGCAAACGCGTGTCGATGGACCTGCTGCGCGACTTCCTGCGCTGCCACGCTCATGAGATGCCGCGCACGGCTCTGCGCTATGCGATAGAAAAGATGACTGATGAGGAGCGACAGTACTGGATGACACGGTCTGTCCTGCCCCAGCAGAAATGAATAAACACATTCTTAAATGTGAATAAATTATAAAAAATCAAGACGTTTGTCAACTCGTACCTAAGGGACAGTATTATCTTTGCATGCGAATTTGAATCAATCAAAAAGAGACAGTGAAGACAAAGAGTATGAGACTGACCATAGGCGAATTCTCGAAGTTCTGCCACGTAACGGTGAAAACACTGAAACACTATGAGAAGTTGGGACTGCTGGTGCCCAACGAAGTAGACGAGTGGACCCGCTATCGATATTACGAGGTGTCGCAGATGCGGCAATTGAATGGCATCTTGCGGCTGAAAGCCATGGGCTTCATTCTGGAGGAGATAGGCTATCTGCTCAATGAGGGCACCCACAAACCCAGCATCCCGCAGATTGAAGAGAAAATCAAGCAGGTGGAGCAGCAGATAGGCCGGATGCAAGAGCAGCTGACATTCCTGCGGGCCGTGGCCGAATATCAACGAGACATTGACAAGGCCGACAAAATTTTCATTCAGCGCCTGCCCGCAGTCATTGTCGCCTCCCACCGCCGCATTCTGACTCACTACGCAGATCTGACCCCACTCTGTGAGAATGTGATTGACCCCGAGATACAACGCTTAGGATGCAGGCGCACACAACCCGCCTATTGCTTCGTCATTGATCATGAGACGGAGTACAAATCCGAACATGTTGACATGGAGTATTGCGTGCAGGTTGACGAGATGCGCCCCGACTCGCAACTCATCCACTTCAAGCAGTTCGACGAGATACCCATGGCCGTCTGCATCAAGTGCTACGGTCCGTACCACCTCATCAGCGCCCATTTTGCCGAAGTGTTCCGCTATATCGACGAGCATGGCTACAAAATATGCGGCCCGCACCGCACCGTCTACGTAGACGGACAATGGAACCAGAAAAACCCTGCGAAATGGCTTACCATCATCCAGGTGCCTGTGAGCACAACATAAAAACGTTTACATTCCCCTAAAAACACTTACAACACCCATGAGACCCATTATTGATAGCACGCAGCTGATAGGCGCCTGCGGCCTGTATTGCGGAGCATGCAAGAAATATCTGAGTGAGAAATGCCCTGGCTGCCACAAACACGAGAAAGCTACGTGGTGCCGCATACGCAAGTGCTGCCAGACAAAGGGAATCCACACTTGTGCTGAATGTGGCATCGAAGTGAGAGACTGCAGCACGCACAACAACCTGATAGGCAAGGTCTTCTCATTGTTGTTCGGCAGCAATCGTGCAGCCTGTATCGACTATATCAGCAGGCATGGCGAAGAGGCCTTTGCCGAGAAGATGGCTGCGGAAGAGAAGATGACTATGAAAAGAGGCATGGAGGCACAAGAGCCATGACCAAAGAGGGACTGCTTGAAATATTGAGCCTGCTGGACCGCGCCGGCATACGCTATTGGATAGAAGGCGGATGGGGCGTAGATGCGCTGGCGGGAGAGCAGACAAGAGAGCATGCAGACCTTGACATCGACCTCGATGCGACGCAGGCCCATCAGGCTGTCAGCCTCTTGCGCGCCAACGGCTTCACCACGCTCCACGACATGCTGCCCGTCAGGATGGAGCTCCGGCACCCAAGCCTGGGCGATATTGACATACACCCCATCATGGTAGGCAGCGACGACAGCGCGAGGCAGGCCGACGGCGAGGGCGGTTTCTACGAGTTTAAGCCAGAGTACTTCGGCGAGGCCATTTTCGAGGGCCGCCGCATACGCTGCATCACGCTCGAGGGGCAACTCCTGTTTCACACAGGCTACGAGCCGCAGGCCAAGGACCTGTTCGACCTCTTGACACTCAGACGGCTCGCAGAAGGAGCATGCAGACCATAAAAAAGACAAATGCGCAGAAACCAGTAGAACACACACATAAGAAAGCGCTGTTGCAACAACCGCAGACTCTCCTACCCCATTTCCCGAGGAGTCGTCTGCGGTTTTTGCAACAGCGCTTCCAGACAGATACCCTGTGCCCGCTTAGCAAGCCTTGAAGCTCATGTCTAAGCCCTTGACCGAATGAGTCAAAGCTCCTACGGAGACAAAGTCGACGCCCTGCTCGGCATACTGACGTATGGTGTCGATGGTGATGCCGCCGCTCGACTCCGTCTCATACCGATGGTCGATGAGCTCGACAGCTTTCTTCGTGTCGGCCACAGAGAAGTTGTCGAGCATGATGCGATTCACGCCGCCGCGGTCGAGCACCTGCTGCAGCTCGTCGAACGAGCGCACCTCAATCTCAATCTTCAAGTCGAGACCTTTTTCCTCCAGATATTGGTGGCAACGGTCGATGGCGTTTCTGATGCCTCCGGCAAAGTCTACATGGTTATCCTTTAGCAGAATCATATCGAAGAGCCCGATGCGGTGGTTCACTCCTCCGCCAATCTTCACGGCCTGCTTCTCGAGCATGCGCATGCCCGGTGTCGTCTTGCGCGTGTCGAGCACACGGGTGCCGGTGCCTTCCAGACGCTCCACATAACGGTGGGTCATGGTGGCAATGCCGCTCATGCGCTGCATGATGTTGAGCATCAGACGCTCCGTCTGCAGCAGCGAGCGCACACGGCCTGACACCACCATGGCGATATCGCCTTTGTGCACAGGAGTGCCATCGGGCATCAACACCTCCACCTGCATGTCGGGGTCGAAGCGGCGGAACACCTCCTTGGCCACCTCTATGCCAGCCAGTATGCCATCCTCCTTGATAAGCAGGTGCGAACGTCCCATGGCATCCTCGGGGATGCAGCAGAGCGTGGTGTGGTCGCCGTCGCCGATGTCTTCGGCAAACGACAGGTCGATCAGTTGGTCGACCAGTTCTTTTGTACTCAGCATAGCTTGATCTTTATTTTTACTCCAGGTAGATGCCGAAGCCCAGTCGAAGACCGAATCCGCTATAGTCGCTGTGGCTCTTGAGGCTCTGGTTGTAGTATATCTCTGGCTCGATGGTGACGGTGCGGCTCAGGAAGAAAGCATAGCCCAGCTGCACAGAAGGCAAGAAATCGTCGTATTTATGCTTGTGCACATAGTTGGCACCAGCGCCCAAGTAGAGACCGTTCTGCTCGATGTAGTAGCGCAGTCCGGCACCGGCCGTAAAGGCATTGTTTCCTTTCTGGCGGAAGTCGTAGCCCGCCTGTCCGAGCAGCATCCAGTTGTCTTCAAACAGATAGCCAGCCTTGCCCATGAGGTCAATGTTCCACTTCTCGCTTCCGTTATAGCGCAGATCGACGCCCGACAGGGCCGTGGCGAAATAGATTTTGTCCTGTCCGAAGGGAGGACGATAACGATACTGTGCATTTGCCGACAGTGAGAACACGAGCCCACAGAGCAGCATCATAATAGTTTTCTTCATTTGTTTTCTTTTTGTTGGTTTATACTAAAATTATTTCTTTGAGCAGTTGGGAAGCTGAGGAGTAGAGAAGCCAAGACCGTCCCAAACAACTTGTCTGTATCCATATGCCACCTAATTCCTCCCCCCCTAATGTCTAAAGTCTAAACTCTAAAGTCTAAAGTCTAAGGTCTAAAGCCTAAGTTCTAAAGTCCCCAAGTCCATAGTCTAACAACGTTTCTCCCTGCGATACCACACCACAAACCAAGTTACAGCAATCAGACAAGCTGCTGCGGCAATCAGCCACGTATAGTGGCCGTCAACATGGAATGCCTGTTCCGAGAGCAAGAAGGTGGTGCACACACATGTCATGAACACGGCAGGCACCATGGTGATGATCCACGGCTTGTGCTGTCGCACCAGATAGACAGTGATGGCCCAGAGAGTGAACACGGCCAACGTCTGGTTACTCCATCCGAACCAGCTCCATATCATATTGAAACCCTCTTTGTCGGCCATCTGCCATACCAGCAGGGCGACGGCGCAAGCAAACATAGGAATACAGATGGTGAGGCGATGGCGTATGGTGTGCTGCTCCATCTTCAGGAAGTCGGCTATGATCAGCCGTCCACTGCGGAAGGCAGTGTCGCCACTGGTAATAGGGGCTGCTACCACGCCAAGCAGCGCCAGGACACCTCCGAACAAGCCAAGCCAGTCGCGGCAGACAAGATTCACCACCGATGGGGCATCGCTCACGGCAGCTGCCCCACCCTCAACCAGCTCATAGCCAGGCGTGGGCTGGTCGTAGAAGAAATACATGGCCACCGAGGCCCATATCAGGGCCACGATGCCCTCAGTAATCATGGCTCCATAGAAGATGGGGCGTGCCATCTTCTCGTTCTTCACACATCGGGCCATCAAAGGGCTCTGCGTGCCGTGGAAACCGCTAATGGCACCACAGGCTATGGTGATAAACAGGCAGGGGAATATGCTCTTAGACGTCAGCGCCTCGCGCCCGCCGAGTCCTTGCCACACCTCAGGTATATGGGGCATCTTGATGAACAATACGATCATCAGCGAGGCTGCCATAAAAAGCAGCGAGAAGGCAAACACGGGATATATCTTTCCTATGATTTTATCGATAGGAAGCATTGTGGCCACGATGTAGTAGACGAAGATGACGACAATCCAGAAGGCATACTTTCCGAAGTGGTCTACAAAAAAGGCCGGCTCCCACATGTCGCCCATGATTTTGGCCGGGCTGAACACAAACACCACTCCAACCATCATCAGCAGGAAGACAGAGAACACAAGCATCACCTGTTTGGTGGTGTTGCCCAGATAAGCACCGATGATATCGGGCAGGTTGGCGCCGCCATGGCGTATGGAGAGCATGCCACTCATATAGTCGTGGACTGCACCGGCGAAGATACAGCCGAACACTATCCACAAATAGGCTGCCGGACCGAACTTGGCTCCCATGATGGCACCGAAGATAGGGCCCGTGCCCGCGATATTGAGAAACTGAATCATGAAAACCTTCCATGAAGGCAGCACCATGTAGTCGACACCGTCGGCTTGAGCCACGGCTGGCGTAGGCCGGTCGTCAGGGCCGAATACGCGTTCCACGAACCGGCCATAGAGAAAATAACCTAAAATCAGAGCCAAAAGACTCAGAACGAATGATATCATAGCTTATCGGTTGTTTAAAATCACGTGCAAAGTTATAAAAAAAAGACGAATAACGAATCATGAATTATGTTTTTTTCGTATCTTTGCACCAAAATTACTTCTTTCTATGAAATATATCTGCCTAATCATACTCCATGCGCTACTGGCATGCGAGGCAATGGCACAAACATCATACTTCAGCAATGAGGCGTCGCCTAAGCATGAAGTAAGGGCCGTCTGGCTGACAACCATAGGGGGCATCGACTGGCCTCACTCTCATAGCGCCGAAGCACAAAAACGCGAGCTAACAGTCATTTTGGACAAGCTGCAGCAAGCCGGAGTCAACACGGTGCTGCTACAGACACGCGTGCGCGGCACCACCATCTATCCCTCGGCCGTCGAGCCGTGGGACGGATGCCTGACAGGACAGCCAGGCAAGAGTCCGGGATATGATCCGCTGGCATTCTGCATCGACGAGTGTCACAGGCGCGGCATGGAGTGCCATGCCTGGGTGGTGACCATTCCAGTGGGGAAATGGCAGAAACTGGGCTGCCTGCAGCTGCGCAAAAAGCACCCGAAGCTCATTCGCCACATCGGCGAAGACGGCTACATGGACCCCGAGCAGCCGCAGACGGGCGACTATATTGCTGCGATGTGCCGCGAGATTGCAGACAACTACGACGTAGACGGCATACACCTCGACTATATCCGCTACCCCGAGTCATGGCCGAAAGCCAAGGCCAAGGCCCTACCCGCACGGCGAGCTTACATCACCGACATCGTGAGGAAGGTGAACCGCGCCGTGAAGTCGGTCAAGCCCTGGGTGAAGCTGTCGTGTTCGCCTATAGGCAAGCACGACAACCTGACGCGTTTTGCCTCAGGCGGATGGAATGCACGCACGGCCGTGGCACAGGATGCTCAGGCGTGGCTTCGCGAGGGGCTCATGGATGCGCTCTTCCCAATGATGTACTTCCAGGGCGACAACTTCTACCCCTTCGCCATCGACTGGCAGGAACAGGCTGCCGGGCGTGTCGTGGCTCCTGGGCTGGGCATCTACTTCCTCGACCCGCGCGAGGGCAAGTGGTCGTTGCCCGTCATAGAGCGCGAGATGCACGTGCTGCGCCAGCTGGGGCTTGGCCATGCCTACTTCCGCTCGAAATTCTTCACCGACAATGTCAAGGGTGTCTACGACTTTGCCTCGCGCTTCGACCAAGTGCCCGCACTATTCCCCCCTATGACCTGGGCCACGACGTCGGTACCGTCGGCACCAACGCATATAAAGATTGAAGGCACGCTGCTGTCGTGGGATGAGGCCTACGACTCAAGCGGCGCTCCTTACCTATTATATAATATATATGCTTCTGACAGATACCCCGTAGATACTGACGACCCACGCAACCTGATGGCGCAGCGCGTCACGTCGACCAGTATGAGCGTGCCAGAAGGCTATTATTACGCTGTGCGCGCCATGAACCGCTTCGGCATCGAGGGAAAGCCTTGTCAGCAAGACAGGGACAAGGCTGTGGTGCCGCGCCTGACGGGCGCCGACAAAATGTATTACGTGGCCGATGGCAAGCTCTGCGTGCCGCATGAGCCCACGCTCGACGCCAAGTATATCGTGGTGGTATCGATGCAGGGCAACCAGATACGCGCGTTCCCGTGGACGTCCAGCATCAACGTGAAAGCCATCCCCGACGGCATTTACCAGCTCCGTTCGCTGGGGCGGAAGGGACGTTCACATCGTCTGGGATTTATGTATAAGAGGAGTAAGGAGTAAGAAATATATGTTATTTCTTTCATGTAAATACAGGATTTATGGTTAACTAATCATAAATCCTTTTTCATCTCTTAATTTTCTTGGTCGTTTGACTTTTTATTTGTATCTTTGTTGCGACCAACATAAAAACAAGTTACATAAAGAGAAGAGATGGATAACAAAAAACCGACCAAAGTGCTGGTGCTGGGTAGTGGTGCCCTGAAGATAGGGCAGGCAGGAGAATTCGACTACTCTGGCTCACAAGCACTGAAGGCTCTGCGCGAAGAAGGCATCCAAAGTGTGCTCGTAAATCCTAACATTGCAACCATCCAGACCTCGGAGGGCATAGCCGACAGCGTATATTTCCAGCCGGTCAACTCTCATTTCGTCACGCAGATTATCAAAAAGGAGCGCCCCGACGGCATCCTGCTGGCTTTTGGAGGTCAGACAGCCTTGAACTGCGGTACCGAGCTTTACCAGAACGGCACATTGCAGACCTACGGCGTTGAGGTGCTGGGCACAAGCGTGGAAGCCATCATGAACACAGAAGACCGCCATCTCTTCGTAGAGAAGCTCAACGAGATTGAGCTGAAGACCCCCGTCAGCCATGCCGTGGAAAACATGGCTGACGCCTTGCGTGCCGCCCAGGCTATAGGCTATCCGGTGATGATCAGATCGGCCTATGCCCTGGGCGGTTTGGGCAGTGGTATCTGTGCAGACGAAGCGGCTTTTGCTGCGCTGGCCGAGAGTGCCTTCACCTTCGCACCGCAGATTTTGGTGGAAGAGAGTCTGAAAGGATGGAAAGAGATAGAGTTTGAGTGTATTCGCGATGTCAGCGACCGCTGCTTCACGGTGGCCTCGATGGAGAACTTCGACCCGCTGGGCATCCACACGGGCGAATCGATTGTGGTGGCTCCCATCTGCACGCTGGCTGAAGAGCAAGTGCAGATGCTGCAAGATATCGCCGTGAGGTGCGTGCGACATCTCGGCATCGTGGGCGAGTGTAACATCCAGTTTGCCTTCAATGCTCAGACCAACGACTATCGCATCATTGAAGTCAACGCCCGACTGAGCCGCTCGTCGGCATTAGCCTCGAAGGCCACCGGCTATCCGCTGGCTTTCGTGGCGGCAAAGATAGCGCTCGGCTACACGCTCGACCAAATCGGGCAAATGGGTACCTCGGCGTCTGCCTACGTGGCTCCGCAGCTCGACTATATGATCTGCAAGATTCCGCGCTGGGACCTCAATAAGTTTGCTGGCGTCAGCCGACGCATCGGCTCGTCGATGAAGTCGGTGGGCGAAGTCATGTCGATAGGACGTTCTTTCGAAGAGATAATACAAAAGGGACTCCGCATGATCGGACAGGGCATGCACGGCTTTGTGGGCAATCTGCATACGCGCTTCGACAATCTTGACGACGTTCTGCAGAACCCTACCGACATGCGCATCTTTGCCATAGCACAGGCCCTTGAAGACGGCTACAGCGTGGAGCGTCTTGAGGCGCTTACAAAAATTGACTCATGGTTTCTGAAACGACTCAGACGTATCGTAGATATAGAGCATAAGCTATTGAAATTCAACAATCTAAACGACATTCCCGACAATTTGCTGCTGGAAGCAAAACAGGCGGGGTTCAGCGACTTCCAGATAGCGCGGTTTGTGATTAAACACACTGCGACCAACATGGAAGAAGAGAACATCGAGGTGCGTGAATACCGCAAGCTGAAAGGCATACTCCCGTCGGTGAAGCGCATACCCACCGTAGCCTCTGAGCACCCAGAACAGACCAACTACCTATATCTTACCTACAGCCACACACCGGCTTTCGGCGAAGGCAACACCCATACGTACAAAGCCCGCCATGACATAGACTACCATCGCGTGGGAAAGTCAGTGGCGGTGCTTGGCTCCGGAGCCTACCGCATAGGTTCAAGCGTGGAGTTCGACTGGTGCTCGGTCAACGCCATCGAAACGGCACGCCAGCATGGCTACCAGGCTGTCATGATCAACTACAACCCCGAAACCGTATCTACCGACTACGACATGTGCGACCGCCTCTACTTCGACGAGCTGTCGCTGGAACGTGTGCTCGACATCATAGACCTGGAGCGCCCTGACGGGGTCATCGTGGCGGTTGGCGGACAGATACCCAACAACCTGGCCATGAAGCTGCATCGGCAAGCCGTCAAGGTGCTTGGCACGTCGCCTGTAGACATCGACCGGGCAGAGAACCGCGACAAGTTCTCGGCCATGCTCGACAAACTGGGCATCGACCAGCCGGCCTGGCGCGCCCTGACGTCGTTTGACGATATCAAGACCTTTGTGGCCGATGTGGGCTACCCTGTCTTGGTACGCCCGTCGTATGTACTCTCTGGCGCTGCCATGAACGTATGCTACGACGAAGAGGAGCTGCGCCGCTTCCTCGGCATGGCCACCGAGGTGTCGAAGGAGTTTCCCGTCGTGGTGAGCCAGTTCATGCAAGACACGAAGGAGATAGAGTTCGACGCCGTGGCCGACAAAGGCGACATTGTGGAATATGCCATCTCTGAGCACATAGAGTATGCCGGCGTGCATTCGGGCGACGCCACGATGGTGTTTCCCGCTCAGCACATCTATTTCTCCACCATACGCCAAATTAAGAAGATTGCACGCCGGATTGCAACGGAACTGAATATCTCGGGCCCCTTCAACATACAGTTTCTGGCCAAGAACCGCGCGGTGAAGGTCATTGAATGTAACCTGCGTGCCAGTCGCTCCTTCCCCTTTGTATCGAAAATCCTGAAGCGCAACTTCATCGACACGGCCACCCGCATCATGCTTGGCGCCGACTACACACGCCCCAGCAGGAACGAGTTCGACATCGACCGCATTGGCGTCAAGGCAAGCCAGTTCTCGTTTGCCCGCCTGCAAAACGCCAACCCTGTGCTGGGAGTCGACATGTCATCGACCGGCGAGGTGGGCTGTCTGGGCGACGATCTCCACGAGGCACTGCTCAACGCGCTCATGGCTACCGGCTACCACCTGCCGCGCAAAGGCGGTGCAGTGCTTATCTCGTCGGGCGATGCCAAAGGAAAGGTGGCGCTGCTTGAAGGAGCCCGCCGTTTGGTGAAGATGGGTTACAAGGTGTTTGCTACCCATGGTACAGCCTGCTTCTTCGAGGAAAACGGTGTGGCGGTCACGCCCGTCAGTTGGCCTGACGAAGATAAGGCCAACAATGTGCTCTCGCTGATAGCACAGCATCGCTTCGACCTGGTGGTCAACGTGCCCAAGAACCACACCATGCGCGAGTTGACCAACGGCTACCGCATTCGCCGCGCTGCCATTGATCACAACACGCCCCTAATGACCAACTCGCGTCTGGCCAAGGCTTTCATAGAAGCTTTCACCACCATGCAACTGGCCGACATCAAAATTAAGAGCTGGCAGGAATTCAACTCCTGAGCAACCTGCACGCCGGCAGAAACAGGAAGCACTTCGGCTGAAGTGATTCCTCTTTTGCAATAAAATGATTAAAAATAATGAATCAAAATAGACACCTTCTGTTAATATCGTTAAAATTAACGGAAATAATTAACTAAAATACGGTTTGTTTTTCACATAATCAGTATCTTTGCAGCAATTTAATTGCAAATCAGAGATGAAGAAAACCACTATATGGACCATAGCCTTCGTGATGGGCTTCTCATTCTTAGGACTGCTCCTGCTGCAGCTCTCTTATATAGAGGAGATGGCAAAGATGAAAAAAGAGCAGTTCGACGAGAGCGTCACACGCAGCCTCTACCAAGCCTCGCGTAATTTGGAGATGAACGAGACGCTCCGCTATCTGGAAAAAGATGTCAACGAGGTGGAGCGCAGGGCATTCAAGCAAGACTCTGTCATTGTCAACGGTCTCGACGGTTCCATTCAGCATGCCCACCAGTTTGCCGTTTCGTCTGACGACGGCACTACCTACTCGGCCTTCGAGCTGAAGACCTTCACCACTAAGCCCGCCTCCATACCTAAGGCCATGATTATGCGAACCGACAAGCGCTCCAACTCAGAAGCCACTAAGTCACTGCAAGAGATTGTGAGAAACCGCTATGTCTACCAGAAAGCCCTGCTCGACGAGGTGGTGTACAACATACTCTACACCGCCAGCGACAAACCCCTGAAAGAGCGCGTCAACTTCAAGTTGCTCGACCAGGACATACGCAACGAGTTGCTCAACAACGGCATCAACATACCCTACCACTTCACCGTGACTACAGCCGACGGGCGCGAGGTGTACCGCTGTCCTGACTACACCGACGAAGGCGACGAGATAAGTTACACGCAGACACTCTTTCGCAACGACCCCTCGTCGAAGATGGGCATCGTGAAGATACACTTCCCCGACATGAGCTCATACATCTTCTCGAGTGTGCGCTTCATGATTCCCGCCGTCATCTTTACCTTGGTGCTGCTCATCACGTTCATCTTCACCATCGTGGTCATCTACAGGCAGAAGCGCTACACGGAAATAAAGAACGACTTCATCAACAACATGACCCACGAGCTGAAGACACCCATATCAAGCATCTCGCTGGCAGCACAGATGCTCAACGACGATGCCGTGGTGAAAAGCCCGCAGATGCAGAAACACCTGGGAGGCGTCATCAACGACGAGTCGAAGCGCTTGCGCTTCCTGGTGGAAAAGGTGCTGCAGATGTCGATGTTCGACCGCAAGACGGCCTCATTCAAGAAGAAAGACCTCGACCTCAACGAGCTGCTGGAACAGATTGCCGGCTCGTTCTCCCTGCGCGTGGAGCACACCGGCGGCAAGATATACACAGAGATAGAGGCCGTAGACTCAGCCATCTACGTAGACGAGGTGCACTTCCAGAATGCCATCACCAACCTGCTTGACAATGCCGTGAAATATCGCAAGCCCGACCAGCCGGTGAACATCAATATACGCACATGGAATGAAGCTGACCGCCTGTGTTTCTCCATCTCCGACAACGGCTTGGGCATCAAGCGCGAGAACGTGAAGAAAATCTTCGACAAGTTCTACCGCGTGCATACGGGCAACGTGCACGACGTGAAAGGCTTCGGCCTCGGACTGGCCTACGTGAAGAAGATTATCAATCTGCACGACGGCGACATCAAATGCGAGAGCGAGCTGGGCAAAGGCACTAAGTTTACGGTGAGCCTGCCCATGCTGAAAGAGGATTAAACCAAATATCAGACAAGATAAGTAATAACAACCCGCCTGTCATGACAACTCCCACTAACCGACGGGCACTGCCCCCAACAAATGCAAGGGCAGCGGGAGTAACGATAAATATGGAAGACAAACTCAAAATCTTGCTTTGCGAGGACGACGAAAACCTCGGCATGCTGCTCCGTGAGTATCTGGCTGCTAAGGGCTATGAGGCAGAACTGTGTCCCGACGGCGAGGCTGGCTTTAAAGCCTTCCTGAAGACCAAGTTCGACATTTGTGTGCTCGATGTGATGATGCCCAAGAAAGACGGCTTCACCCTGGCGCAGGAAATACGCACGGCCAACGCAGAAATACCCATCATCTTCCTCACCGCCAAGACGCTGAAAGAAGATATACTCGAGGGATTCAAGCTGGGAGCCGATGACTATATCACCAAGCCTTTCTCCATGGAGGAACTTGTGTTCCGTATTGAGGCCATCCTGCGTCGGGTGCGCGGCAAGAAGAACAAGGAGTCTACGCTCTACCACATCGGCAATTTCACCTTCGACACGCAGAAACAGCTGCTTACCATCGGCGAGAAGCAAACGAAGCTCACCACCAAGGAGAACGAGCTGCTGGCGCTGCTCTGCTCGCACGCCAACGAGATTCTGCAGCGCGACTTCGCCCTGAAGACCATCTGGATTGACGACAACTACTTCAACGCTCGCTCGATGGACGTGTATATCACCAAGTTGCGCAAGCATCTGAAAGACGATCCGCAGATTGAAATCATCAATATCCACGGCAAAGGCTACAAGCTGATTACCCCCGAGGAAGACTAATCAGCAGGCGTCAACGCAGACATTGCAGGCATGCGGCTGGACCCTGGCGGCAAATTATAGCCATTATTGATTGAATTTTGGCCATTATTCATACAATTTTGGCCAAAATTTTTCCTTATATCATATTTTATTCATACCTTTGCCCTTTGAATTCAATAAACGAAGTACGAGGAAAAGATGAGAAAAGGACTGATCAGAACGCTATGGATATCGCTGGCTGTGGCCGTGTTGGCCGCCATTGGCTGCTTCTGGGCCATTGCCGACGGACGCGTAGGATACATGCCGCCCATAGAAGATCTTCAAAACCCCATTAGCCGCTATGCCACTCAGGTCATCTCGGCCGACGGGCAAGTGCTCGGCACATGGAGCATGAGCCGCGAGAACCGCGTCATGGTGGACTACTCGCAGCTGGCGCCTTCGCTGGTGGAAGCGCTGGTGGCCACCGAGGATGTCCGCTTCTACGAGCACTCGGGCATAGACTTCTATGCGCTGGGGCGCGCCATCGTGAAGCGCGGACTGCTCGGACAGAAAAACGCAGGAGGCGGATCGACCATCACGCAGCAGTTGGCCAAACAGCTCTTCAGCGACGTGGCCCACTCTACCACCGAGCGTATGCTACAGAAGCCCATCGAGTGGGTCATTGCCGTACAGCTGGAGCGCCACTACACCAAAGACGAGATTGTGGCCATGTACCTCAACTACTTCGACTTCCTGCACAATGCCGTAGGCATCAAGACTGCCGCCAAAACCTATTTCTCGAAGGAACCGTCAGACCTGACCACCACCGAGTCGGCCATGCTGATTGGCCTCTGCAAAAACCCGTCGTACTTCAACCCTGTGCGATTCCCCGACCGCGCCATAGAGCGCCGAAACGTGGTGCTCGGGCAGATGATGAAAGCTGGATATCTGACTGAGGCGCAACATGATAGCTGCGTGAAGGTGCCCCTTAACTTAAACTTCCACGTGTATGACCATAAGGATGGCATAGCCACCTACTTCCGCGATTTTCTGCGCCGCTACATGATGGCCAAAGAGCCACGCAGGGCCGACTATCCTGAGTGGAACTACGTGAAATTCTACCTGGATTCGATTACGTGGCAGCAGGATCCGCTCTTCGGCTGGTGCAATAAGAACAAGAAGCACGACGGCACACCCTACAACATCTATACCGACGGACTGAAGGTCTACACCACCATCGACTCGCGCATGCAGAAATATGCCGAACAGGCATGCTACGACCACGTGGTGGGCTATCTGCAGCCAGAGTTTGAAAAAGCCAACAGGGTGAAAAAGAACGCCCCCTACTCCAACAACCTGACGCCTAAGGAGGTCGACAAGATTCTGCAGCGCAACGTGCGCCAGTGTGAGCGCTACCGGGTGCTGAAGCAGCAGGGAATGAGCGATGACGAAATCATGAAGGTGTTCAACACCAAGACGGAGATGCACCTGTTCACCTATAAAGGCGAGATAGACACGCTGATGACCCCCATGGACTCCATCCGCTACTACAAGAAGTTCCTGCGTACAGGCTTCTTCAGCATGTGTCCGCAAGACGGTGCGGTGAAAGCCTATGTGGGTGGACTTGACTTCTCGCACTTCGCCTACGACATGGCGTCAGAGGGACGCCGACAGGTGGGTTCGACCATCAAGCCCTTCCTTTACTCGCTGGCCATGCAAGACGGCATGACGCCGTGCGACTTGGTGCCCAACGTGCAGGAGACATACTATGTGGCCGGACAGCCGTGGACACCGCGCAACGGCAGCAGGGCCCGCTATGGCGAGATGGTGACGCTAAGGTGGGGACTGCAGCAGTCGAACAACTGGATATCGGCCTACCTGATGATGCACCGCCTGTCACCGCAGGCCTTCCTGAACCTGCTTCACAGCTACGGCATACTCAATCCCGAGATACATGCCTCGCCGGCCCTCTGCCTTGGTCCCTGCGACATCACGGTGGCCGAGATGGTGAGTGCCTACTCAGCCTTCGTGAACCATGGCATCAGGACTGCACCTATGTATGTGACACGCATCGTTGACAGCGACGGTAATGAAGTGGCCACTTTCTCACCACGCATCAACGAAGTAATCAGCAGCGAGAGTGCCGACAAGATGCTCTATATGCTACAGGCTGTGGTTGACGGAGGTACGGGCAGCCGTCTGCGCAACAGATATCATTTCACGGCACAGATGGCTGGCAAGACCGGCACGACCAACAACAACAGCGACGCTTGGTTCATGGGAGTCACCCCGCGCCTCATATCAGGCTGCTGGGTGGGTGGCGACGACCGCGACATTCACTTCGACAACATGTCGATAGGACAAGGCGCATCCATGGCTCTGCCCATCTTTGCACTCTACATGAAGCAAGTCTACGCCGACAAGCGGCTCGACTACTCACAAGACGACGTGTTTGAGATGTCGTCCGGCTTCGATCCCTGCCATGTGGAGAACAACGAAGATATTGAGATACTCGACGAACCGACCATGGCCGACGACCTGTTTGGCGACCACAACGAACAAGATAACCCATAAAGCGACATGAACGATAAAATAGGACGATATAACTTTCTGGCCGAACCCTTCCATTGCGACCTTACCGGGCACCTGTTCCTGGGCCATTTGGGGAATCATCTGCTGAACGCTGCCGATTTCCACTCTACCGACAGAGATTTCGGTATGCGACAGCTGATGCTTATCAAACGGTCATGGGTGCTGTCGCGCCTCGTCATTGAAATGAGCGAGATGCTCACACAGTACGACCACTTCAGGGTAGAGACTTGGGTGGAAAGTGCTATGCGCTACTTTACAAACCGCAACTTCCGCATTGTGGGACATAGCACTACCGGCGAGAAAGTCTACGGATACGGCAAGTCGGTATGGGCCATGATTGATACCGAAACACGCCAGCCTTCCGACATATTCTCCGTGAACGACGGTGCCATCAACGACTGGATTGTCAGCGACAAGGATTGCCCGATAGAGAAGGCCGGGCGCGTGAAGATGTCAGGCGATGCCAAGCTCTGCCGTACCATAGAGACCAGCTACAGCGACGTTGATATCAACGGCCATGTAAACTCTGTGAAGTACATTGAGCATGTGCTTGACCTTTGGCCGGCCGAGTGGTATCGCGACCATCAGGTGAAACGCTTTGAGATAGCCTATGTAGCTGAGAGCCACGCAGGCGACACGCTATCGTTCTTCCGCGAACAGACAGGTGCCGGCGAATGGTGTGTGAGAATCTGCAAGACGGGCGACGTGGAAGTGTGTCGCAGCAAAGTCATCTTCGTGTGATAGCACCCCGCAGCGGCGGCGTCAGCGCTTGAAGCGAAGCTCCCGCAGCGTGTGCTTGCCCATGAGCTTGCTTTTATCCACGTGGCCGCTGATGCCCACGATGCGCCCCTTGGCGGTATACTGCCACAAAATGTAGTCGCGACCGTCGTTGAGCACAGGTTTCTCGTCAGCATACATGGCAATCATGAGCGGATAGCTGTCTATCTTCCCCGTCAGATATTTGTTGTAGAAGTTCCGGAAGGTGTACACCAGCGGCTTCTGGTGATAAGCGGTTTCCAGCAAATCGAGAAACTTATAGAGAGAGTCGCAGAAAGCCTCTGCGGTCAAACCACCCGTGGTCTCCACGTCGAGCATCGGGATGAGGTCTTGCTCGCCTGGCAGACATTGTGTCTTGAAATTCTGCAGCTGAAGCATCAGGTCAGTCTTGGGGCGAAAAAAATGATATGACCCCACCTTCAGCCCATAGCGGTGGGCCATGTCGATATTCCGCTCATAGCGGTCGTCAATGCGGTCGCCACCTTCCGTAGCCTTCAGATAAACATAGGCCATATTGGTATTGTTGCCAATAGTCTCCCAAAACACGTTGCCCTGATAGTGGCTCAAGTCGATGCCATGCACATGCGCACAGGTGTCTTCACAATTCAGATACGGGTTATTTTGAGCCAGCACCGCAAGGGGTGCTGCAAGAACATAAAGTAACGTAATGACAATCTTTTTCATTCATTCATTTTTTTGCGGCTACAAAGTTACTACATTTTCAGACAATAGGCGCTGTTTTTATCCTCCTTTTTCGATTTTTTCATTTTTTTCTTCTTTTATCCTCTTATTTTTCTATTTTTATTAGTACCTTTGCACGCAAGTATGTAAAAAACATAACCTATCTAACAAATGAACAGAGCATTAACCTTTGCTGTAGCAGCCACCATGCTGGCCGCCTGCGGCACAACCGAAAAGGAAACGCAAGTGAACATTGAAAGACAGACCGTAGAGCTGACTGGTGATCAGATGACGCCCGAGGCTTTGTGGGCCATGAGCCGCATTGCCGGCTATGCTGCATCGCCCGACGGCAGCAAGGTGGTCTATCAGATGGGCTACTACAGTGTAGAGCACAACAAGAGCCACCAGGTGCTGTGGGTAATGAATGTCGACGGCAGCGACCAGAAGCAGCTCACTGCTGACGCAGCGAGCGAGACAGACCCTGCCTGGCTTGACGGCGAGACCATTGCTTTCGTGCGCGAGGGCGAAGTGTGGAAGATGGACGCCAACGGCGGTTCACGCCGCCAGCTTTCTGACACAGAAGGCAGCGTGGAAGGCTTCAAGTTCTCGCCTGACGGCAAGAGGGTCATCCTGCTGAAATCACTGCCGTTCCACGACATCATCGACGCTAAGCCTGAAGACCTGCCGCTCACTACCGGCCGTGTAGTCAACGATCTGATGTATCGCCACTGGGACCACTACGTAGAGTCAATTATGCACCCCTTCGTGGCCGACTTCGACGGCTCGAAGATTGGTGAGGGCACCGACATTCTCGAGGGCGAGCCCTACGAGTGCCCGATGGAGCCTTTTGGCGGTATCGAGCAGCTTGACTTCAGTGCCGACGGCGAGCAGATTGCCTACACCTGCAGAAAGAAGACAGGAAAGGCATACTCTATCTCAACCGACTCCGACATCTATCTTTATACAATAGGTACGGGCGAAACCAAGAACCTCTGCAAGCCTGCCGACTATGTGGCACCAGAGGTGAATGCCACGAAAACGCTGAAGTATCAGAGCGTCAACTCGGAAGAAAACCTGAAAAACAACCCAGGCTACGACCAGAATCCAAAATTCTCGCCCGACGGCAAGTATGTGGCATGGACATCGATGGCACGTGACGGCTATGAAGCCGACCGCCTGCGCCTCTGCTGCTACAACCTGGAAACGGGCGAGAAGCAATACCTCACCGAGAGTTTCGACTCCAACGTCGATGACTTCTGCTGGAGCGACGACAACGAAGCTCTCATCTACTTCATCGGCGTATGGCATGCCACGGAGAATCTCTATGCTGTGACAAAAGACATGCAGGTGAAGCAGCTGACCAACGAGTGGGCCGACTTCGGTTCGCTTCAGATGATGAACAACGGCAAACAGTTGCTGATGGAGCGCCACAGCTACGTGGCTCCTGCCGACCTCTATGTCGTCACGCCTAACACCAGCAAAGAGGATGAGAAGATGAACGCAGCCGAAGTGAAGCAGATAACCGAGGTGAACAAGGAAATTCTCGACAAGCTGGCCAAGCCTACAGTAGACCAGCGCTGGGTGAAGACGACCGACGGCGGTGAGATGCTCTACTGGATCATATTGCCGCCCAACTTCGACGAGACGAAGAAATACCCCACCCTGCTCTTCTGCGAGGGCGGTCCGCAAAGTCCCGTCTCGCAGTTCTGGAGCTACCGCTGGAACTTCTTCATCATGGCCTCGCAGGGATATGTCATCATAGCCCCCAACCGTCATGGTCTGCCCGGCTTCGGACAGGAGTGGCTTGAAGAGATTTCGGGCGACTGGACAGGCCAGTGCATGAGCGACTATCTGGTAGCTATCGACGATGCTGCCGCCAACCTGCCTTATGTAGACAAAGACCGTCTGGGTGCCGTGGGTGCTTCGTTCGGCGGTTTCTCCGTCTACTACCTTGCAGGCCACCACGACAAGCGCTTCAAGTGCTTCATTGCCCACGACGGCGCCTTCAACCTGGAGGCTATGTACACAGAGACCGAGGAGAACTGGTTCAGCAACTGGGAGTACGACGACGCCTACTGGAATGTGGATCGCACGGCCAATGCCAGCAAGACCTATATGAATTCTCCCCACCGCTATGTGGGCAAATGGGACACTCCCATCCTGTGCATCCACGGCGAGAAGGACTACCGCATCAACGCCACGCAGGGCATGTCGGCCTTCAATGCCGCCCGCATGAAGGGCATCGAAGCTCAGTTGCTCATCTTCCCCGACGAGAACCACTGGGTGCTGAAGCCCCAAAACGGTATTCTCTGGCAGCGCACCTACTTTGCATGGCTCGAGCGCTGGCTGAAGAAATAAGAATTTAACATAAAGACATCACGAGGTGTCGGTTTCGCCGGGTATAATCATATTACGGGGTGGCCGACACCTCTCAATCCTGAATAAAAGAAAACAAAAAATAAAGTATTTTATGACACAAGCAATTCAAAAGACGCTGCGCGATTCTGCAGCAATGAGATGGACAGCACTGCTGTTGCTGGCTCTCGCCATGTTTTGTTCATACATTTTCATGGACATCCTCTCACCCATCAAGGACCTGATGCAGTCAGAACGCGGATGGGACTCACTGGCTTTCGGTACCATGCAGGGAGCCGAGGTGTTCCTCAATGTGTTCGTGTTCTTCCTCATCTTTGCCGGTATCATCCTCGACAAGATGGGCGTACGCTTCACAGCTGTGCTCTCAGGCGTGGTAATGCTTGTCGGCGCACTCATCAAGTGGTATGCCGTGAGCGAAGCTTTCATAGGCAGCGGACTTGAAACCTGGTTTACAAACAACCTCAACTACATTCCCGGCTTCGATGAACTGGGCGTCAGCCCCTTCTATGAGGGCATGCCTGCCTCAGCCAAGCTGGCTGCGTGCGGTTTCATGATTTTCGGTTGCGGTTGCGAGATGGCTGGCATCACCGTCTCACGCGGTATTGTGAAGTGGTTTAAGGGTCGCGAGATGGCCTTGGCCATGGGTTCTGAGATGGCTCTTGCCCGTCTGGGAGTAGCCACGTGCATGATTTTCTCGCCTTTCTTCGCCAAGCTGGGCGACGACGTGAGTGTATCACGTTCGGTGGCTTTCGGCGTGGTGCTGCTGTGCATCGCTCTTATCATGTTTGTCACTTATTTCTTCATGGACAAGAAGCTCGACTCACAGACTGGTGAGGCCGAGGAGAAAGACGATCCCTTCAAGATCAGCGACTTGGGTCAGATTCTGAGCAGCTCCGGTTTCTGGCTTGTGGCTCTGCTCTGCGTACTCTATTATAGTGCCATCTTCCCCTTCCAGAAGTATGCCGTCAACATGCTGCAGTGCAATCTTACTTTCAATGAACTCGATCCTAACTCATTCTGGGCAAGCCCCAAAGTGACCATCGTGCAGTATCTCATCATGCTCGTGGTGGCCGCAGCGGCCTTCGCCAGCAACTTTATGAAATCGAAGGGCGCCAAGAGCGGTATGCTTCTGCTGGCCATCGTGGCACTCGTCGTGTTCTGCTATATGGGCTACATGCGCCAGTCGGCTGAGACCGTCTTTGCCGTATTCCCCCTGCTGGCAGTGGGTATCACACCTATTCTGGGCAGCTACGTCGACCATAAAGGCAAGGCAGCCACCATGCTTGTGCTGGGCTCGCTGCTTCTCATTGCCTGCCACCTGACGTTTGCCTTCATCCTTCCTGCCTTCAAGGGCAATGCCGTGGGCGGCATCATCATTGCCTACCTTACCATTCTTGTGCTCGGTGCCTCGTTCTCGCTGGTGCCTGCATCGCTGTGGCCCTCAGTGCCCAAGCTGGTCGATGCCAAGATTATCGGTTCGGCCTACGCCCTGATATTCTGGATTCAGAACATTGGTCTGTGGCTGTTCCCCCTGCTCATTGGTAAAGTGCTCGACTCAACCAACAAGGGTGTGACAGACGCAACACAGCTCGATTACACCGCACCGCTGGTGATGTTGGCTTCGCTTGGCGTCGCCGCCCTTGTCCTCGGCCTTATCCTGAAGATCGTCGACAAGAAAAAGGGTCTTGGACTTGAAGAGCCGAACATCAAGGAGTAATGAAACGACTCAACGACTCGCCAGTGGCGAGATGGACTGTGCTCATCATCGTGGCTACGGCCATGATGATGGGCTATTTTGTTAATGACGTGATGTCGCCGCTTGAGACGCTGCTCGAGGCGCCGGTGGCAGAAGGCGGCCTTGGCTGGTCGCCCTCGCACTACGGCTTTTTCTCTGGTGCAGGCAGCTTCATCAATGTCTTCCTGCTCATGCTCTTCTTTTCGGGACTTATACTCGACAAGATGGGTGTGCGCTTCACCGGTACGCTGGCCTGCTCGCTGATGGTGGCCGGTGTGCTTATCAAGCTCTACGGACTCACCACCGATTTCGGCAATGCGCATACCTGCTTCTTCGGCACACAGCTGCCTATGTCGGTGGTTGTCATGTCGCTCGGCTTTGCCGTCTTCGGCGTCGGCTACGAGATGACGGGCATCACCGTGTCGAAAGCCATGGTGCGATGGTTCACCGGCCATGAGTTGGCATTGGCCATGGGGCTGCAGCTGGCGATGGCTCGCCTGGGCACCGCGGCGGCCTTGAGCCTGAGTGCCCCTGTGGCGCGTCACTACACGCTGTCCACGCCCTTGCTGGTATCGCTGGCATTTCTCATCATCGGCCTGCTGGCATTTCTTGTGTTCTGCGTGATGGATCGCCGCTTAGACGGTTCAACGGCTGCCGGACAGACTTCGTCAGCCGCCGACGAATTCAGACTGCGCGACATTGGGTTCATCGTGCGCAACCCAGGCTTCTGGCTCATCACCCTCTTTGTGGTATTGTTCTATTCGGCCGTATCGCCGTTTCTGAAGTTTGCAACGAAACTGCTAGTGGTGAAGTATGGCGTTGATGCCGACCTTGCCGGTTTCTTCACGTCGATAGCACCTTTCGGCACCATGCTGCTCACACCGCTCTTCGGTTCGTTCTACGACCGGCGCGGTCATGGTGTCACGCTCGTCATCACCGGCACGGCCATGCTGGCCTTCGTTCACTTCGGCTTCTCGCTACCTGCACACAGCAGTCTCTTCGCGCTGTCGCTCATGGTCATTCTGGCCATAGGCTATTCTCTTACGCCCGCGGCACTGTGGCCTTGTGTGCCTAAGATTATACCTTTGAAGTGCCTCGGCACGGCCTATTCAATGATATTCTTCATACAAAACTTTGGCCGAGCCATCATTCCGATGATGGTGGGGCGCGCCAATGAGCACGACCCGTCATACACTTCGGGCATGCTCATCTTTGCTGTCACGGCATCGGCCGGTGTAGCCGTGGCCGTGGCGCTGCTAATGGCTGATCGGCGCATGGGCTATGGACTGCAGCTGCCAAACATCAAAAAACAACACTGAAAATGAAGCGGTTACTCATGACTTTGGTGAGCCTGACGTTTGTGCTCACATGTTTTTCACAACAACGGCCGAAGATAGGGCTGGTGTTAGGAGGAGGCGGTGCCAAAGGCGCTGCCGAAGTAGGTGCGCTGAAAGTGATAGAACGCGCAGGGTTACATGTAGACTATATCGCGGGTACCAGCATCGGTGCCATTGTGGGCAGTCTCTATGCTGCCGGTTATACAGCCACAGAGCTCGACTCGATGTTCTGCCAGCAGGAATGGCTCTCACTACTTACCGACCGACGCATGGATCTTAGCGGCGAACCCTATAAGCAGGTGAACGGCGTGACCTACATCTTCGGTTTTCCTGTGCACGACCAAGATGCCCCGTCGTGGGGTGTGCTGCGCGGCGGCAGCGTAGAGCAGGCCGTCGACTCTATGTTGTCATTGCGCAATGGCGTGGAATTTGAGACGCTGAAGATTCCTTTCCGCTGCGTGGCAGCCGAGTTGAAGACAGCCCAAGAGGTGGTGCTCAAAGATGGTGCGGTGCCTCAAGCTGTCAGGGCCTCGATGGCCATTCCAGGCTTGTTTAAGGCTGTTGTCATCAATGGTCAGCCGCTGATTGACGGCGGCATGATGAACAATCTGCCCGTCGACGTGGTGCGCGATATGGGCGCCGACATCGTCATTGCCATCGACTTGCAGCAGGCCAGACACAAGACGCGCGAAAAGAGCAGTAGTCCGCTTGTTGACCTCGCTGGCATGATTGGGCTTGGCGGTGTGGCCGACTGGGTGCTGTCACGTCCCGACATACGCAAATACAACGACAACATCAAGGCTGCCGACGTCTATGTGAATCCCCCCTTGCCTGACTACGAGGCGTCGAGTTTCGGCAATGCCTCCATGCGCCGCATGATTGACATCGGCGAGGAGGCTATGCAAAAGCAGTGGGACAAACTAATGGAGATAAAGCGTAAGACGCAGCAGTAAGACCAGAACATATAGCATATAGGCTGCTTTTGGAAGTCAGCGCCATATAGCAAACAAGAAACGCCCGCTTCGAGTGCTCGAAACGGGCGTTGTATTGTTGTATAATAAACAATTGCGACTTAGAAGCTGAAGTACAGGCCGAAGGTCACGTCAGAACCGCTGAGGTTCAGCCCGAACTTACTGATGTTGTTTTCATCGCCATCAGGATTGTACAGATCGTAGCCGATGAAGCCGATATGCGACACGAAACTGACATTGTTAGTCAGGTTGACAGCCAGACCGGGCTTCAAACCTACTGCCAGCTCCGTCCAGTCTGCCTTAGAAGCCGTGGTGAAGTCAACACCTCCGTCAACAAAGAAGTTCACCTTGCCCAGCTTGGCAAACGTGTAGCGTGCATAGGGATTGAAGACGAAAGCATTCTCGCTGACGCCATTAACACCATTGAACTTATCGCTCATGTAGCCAATCACAGTACCAATGGCCCACTCGTCATTGATGTTATAGCCAATCTCAGGCATGATCTTGAACACTGTCTCGCTCTTGTCGCCAGCCAACTTCTGACTGCTCCATGCCTCGAAGGCAACACTACCACCCAGATACACTTGCGCATTCATACTCATTGCGGCAAAGACAGCCACGATAGACATTAAAATCTTTTTCATTTTCCTTTACTTTTAGAAATTACACATTTGCTTTGTCGATAACGACGCAGCGATAATTATTTTGATAAATTCGGGTGCAAAGGTATAGAAAACTTTCATACAAGCAAAATTATACTCATCTTTTTACATTTTTTTGTCTATTTTCTTGATTTATCTTGCTTATCTCAGTCGAATTTTGTAATTTTGCAGTTCAGAACAAGAATATTTTTCGCTTATGAAACTGATAGCTGGTCCATGCGTCATCGAATCGGCCGAACTGCTCGACACGGTGGCAGCCCGCCTGGTGGATATCAATCGCCGACTGGGCACCAATATTATATTTAAGGCTTCGTTTGACAAAGCCAACCGCACATCAATTCACTCCTTCCGCGGCCCTGGCATCGACAAAGGGCTGCAGATGCTGGCCGACGTTAAAGCAAAATACGGTCTGCGAGTGCTCACCGATATCCATGAGGCATGGCAGGCAGAGCCCGTCGGCCAGGTGTGTGATGTGCTGCAGATACCCGCCTTTCTATGTCGGCAGACCGACCTACTGGTGGCCGCAGCCCGCACAGGACGCACGGTCAATATCAAGAAGGCACAATTTCTCTGTGGACGCGACATGCAGTATCCCGTGGAGAAAGCGCGTGACGCCGGCGCCCGCGAAGTGTGGCTCACCGAACGCGGCAACATGATGGGCTACGGCAATTTGGTGGTAGACTTCCGCAACATCAGCGATATGCTCGATATTGTGCCCACTGTCATCATGGACTGCACACACAGCGTGCAGCGCCCCGACGCCCGCGGTGGCAAGACGGGCGGCGACCGCCGCTTTGTGCCCTCGATGGCCCTGGCAGCCAAGGCCTTCGGTGCCACCGGCTACTTCTTCGAAGTGCATCCCACGCCTGATGCCGGGCTCAGCGATGCAGCTAACATGCTTGAACTTGACAAACTTGAAGGACTCATCAAACAACTCTTACTATGACTACAAGAGACTACGGCATACAAGCCATACGTGATGAGGCCGAAGCCCTGCTCGACCTTATCCCGAAGATAGACGACAACTTCGATAAGGCTGTAGACCTGATGTACCACTGCAGGGGAAAGGTGATAGTGACCGGTGTGGGTAAGAGTGGCCATATAGGGGCCAAGATTGCCGCCACACTGGCATCTACGGGCACTCCCTCGTTCTTTGTAAACCCGCTTGACGTCTATCATGGCGATCTCGGCGTGATGACCCCCGACGACGTGGTGATAGCCATCTCCAACTCAGGGCAGACCGATGAGCTGCTGCGCTTTATTCCCATGGTGCTTAACATAGGACTGCCTATCATTGCCATGACAGGCAACCCCACCTCGCTGCTGGCAAAATACAGCCTCTGCCACCTCAACATCAGCGTCAAGCGCGAAGCTTGCCCGCTCAACTTGGCTCCCACCAGTTCCACTACGGCCACACTGGCTATGGGTGACGCTCTGGCCATAGCGCTCATGCAAAAGCGCCACTTCCGCCCGCAAGACTTTGCCACCTTCCACCCTGGCGGCGAGCTCGGACGAAAACTGCTCACCACGGCTGCCGACGTGATGCACCGCGACGACCTGCCCATCCTGTCGCCCGAGACGCACCTGGGCGAAGCCGTCATCCTGGTGAGCAAGGGCAAGCTGGGGCTGGGCGTGGCCCTCGACAGCCAGCAGCGCATAGTCGGCATCATCACCGACGGCGACATCCGCCGCGCCATGGAGCGCTGGCAGGCAGAGTTTTTCGACCGCACCGTGGCCGACATCATGACCCGCACCCCAAAGATGGTAAGCCCCGACACCAAGATAAGCGACATACAAAAGCTGCAGCAGCAGCACAAGATTCACTCTGTACTCGTGGTTGACGACGACCGGAGGTTGCTGGGCATCGTAGACCATTATTCATGCATGATTTAACACACCCCCAGGCGAGGTGAACACTGACAGACACACATGATGAGAAGACTATTTCTGCTGGCACTGCTCGCTGCCTTAGCAGCACTGAAACCGGCAGCACAGACCAGCGACTCGCTGATATACTACATGCTGAAAGACTATGGCATCCGTTTCTCTTGCGACAACAGCGTCACTCTGCTCATGTCAGGACAAGAGAAGTTCGACGACATGTTCACTGCCATCAAGCAGGCACGCGAGTCAATACATATGGAGTACTTCAATTTCCGCAACGACAGCATTGCCTCGCTGCTCTTCGACCTGCTAAAAGAGAAACGGCGTGAGGGCGTGGAGGTGAGAGCACTCTTTGACGCCTTCGGTAACGACTCCAACAACCGGCCGCTGAAAAAGCACCACATCGAAGCGCTCCAGCGCGACAGCATAGACATACGAGAGTTCGACCCCATTCGCTTCCCGTGGGTCAACCATATATGGCCGCGTGACCATCGCAAAATAGTGGTCATCGACGGGCGTGTGGCCTATACCGGGGGCATGAACGTGGCCGATTATTATATAAAAGGTACTGAGCAGGTAGGTTCCTGGCGCGACATGCACTGCCGCATAGAGGGAAGTGCCGTCAATGAGCTGCAGAACATCTTTGCCGCCATGTGGCTTGAGGTGACTGGCGAGAACATTTTCCTGCCACGATATTTCCAGGGAGGACAGCCTGCAGACATGAGGAACCTGAAGCCTGACACCACCGCCACTGCCGGACGTAAGCTGGTAGGTATAGCCAACCGCGAACCCCACATCACCAACGATGTGATGCGTTATCTCTACGTGAATGCCATACGCGCCGCCCGCGACTCGATACGCATCATCAATCCCTACTTCACGCTCACTCCTTCGGTGAAACGCGCTCTGAAAAAAGCGATAAAACGAGGCGTGAAGGTAGACCTGATGATATCGGCCAGAAGCGACATACCACTGACACCCGACTGTGCACTATACAACATGCATAAGATGATGCGCTGCGGTGCCACGGTATGGGTTTACCAGCCGGGCTTCCATCACTCGAAGATCATGATGGTCGACGGCCGCTTCTGCACCTTGGGAAGTACCAACCTCGATGCCCGCTCGCTGCGCTTCGACTATGAGGAGAATGCCGTGATCATCGACAGCTGCACCACGAAAGAACTCGACGACATGTTCACCCGCGACACGCAGCAGAGCATGCGTCTTACGCAAGAGCGTTGGCTCAAAATGCGCACTCCCTGGCAGCGCTTCCGCGGCTGGTTTGCCCACCTGCTCAGCCCTTTCTTGTAAGGAGAGGCCATATTGGCAACCACAAAACTGCTCTTTGGCAGTCATGTCTGCAAAAAAAGATATGCTCATCGTGGAATAAAACAAGCAACGACACATGGATTTGCCCTACAATGACTATGGTCAATGGCTGAAAAAAAGGTTTCACTACCGTGTTCAGAAACTACCCGTTGATGCTGGATTCAGCTGCCCCAATCGTGACGGGAGCATCAGTTTCGGGGGTTGCACGTTTTGCAACAACCAGTCGTTCAGCCCGCCATATTGTAAGCGCGGACATTCTGTTGCACAACAAATAGAAGAAGGGAAAAAGTTCTTCGGCAGGAAAAGTCACGACATGAAATATCTCGTCTACTTTCAATCATACACCAACACCTATGCTGATGTCAAGACACTGATGAGTATCTATGAAGAGGCTTTAAGACAGGCTGACGTTGTAGGCATCGTGATAGCTACCCGTCCAGACTGTATCTCCGAGGCTTTGTTGGCAGCTCTTACAGACTTGAACCGACGTACTTTAGTCATTGTGGAATATGGAATAGAATCAGCAGACAATACAACACTCCTCCGTATCAATCGTGGTCATACATTCGAGCAGTCGGTGGCAGCAGTCAACGAGACCCATCGGCGCGGCATACTGGTAGGAGGACATGTTATATTAGGCCTGCCGGGCGAATCGCCCGATGACAGTCTGCGTCAGGCTCCGCTCATATCGGCTCTGCCTTTGGATTTCCTGAAGATTCATCAGCTTCAAGTCATACGAGGCACAAAGCTTGCTATAGAATATGAGGCTAACCCTTTCCACTTGTATTCACTTGACGAATATGTGGAATTGGTAAGCCAATACATATTGAAATTAAGAAAAGATATAGTGATTGAAAGGTTTGCGTCACAGGTGCCGGCCTCACTGCTCATCGCTCCACGTTGGGGTGTGAAGCAGCAAGAGGTGACTGAGCGAGTAATTTGTCGATTGAAAAGTTTTTCTGCCCTTTCACAATGCTGTCAACACGACTGATCAGCGGGTGATCAAAGACCTCGCGCCCTGTCACCCTGTTGACCACATACTGTATCTTGGCCATATGCCACTGATGTGCCTCGTCGGTCGCGTCGCAGAGCAGCGGATAACGGCTAAGCAGGAAAAATCCGATGCAGTCGGGCACAATATACTGGCGCGTCATCATTGAGCGCTGTTGGGGTGTGTAATTGTATTTCAAATAAAGCGGGTAGTTCTCACCCAGATACTTGTCGAGCGAGATACCCAACAGTCCATCGCCTACCACAATACTCTGGTCGAGCGATCCCACCTGCGTGTAGACATTGGGCAGAGACACTTCTGGCAACAACTGCCGCAGACGCAAAAAGGCCCGGTTCAACTCACGACTCACATCGGACATGTCGGCATATTGCGTCTCAACATCGGAAAGAATAGTCTGCAACGTAGTGTCCTGAAAGAAGACGAGGAAACGCATATTGATGTCGCTGTCGCTCACCTGTCCTATGCCCAACACGTCTTCTATCAAAGTGCGCGTCTGGATAGGATAAGCAGTCTTCAGCTGCTGTAGAGCTGCAAAGTCGCCTGTGGTGAGGTAGATACGCTCTATTTGGTCATAACGATCTATGTTGACAGCGACTGCATCATTGTCGTCAGAGGGTCGCAGATTCCACTGGCAACCCACGCAGGCCGCCAACATGACTACAACTATAATTAGGATTTTCTGCACGACTAAGATTTATGTTTTGTTAAATACGTCGACAAAATTACTAAAAAACATTGATTTAACCAAATTTTAACCTAAAATTTTTTAAGACCGGAACCCTCTTCGTGCTTTTTTCGCTATTTTTGTAGTAAAAACAAACAAAAAAAGAAATGAAACGTTCTCTTTCCTTCATCCTTTTACTTTGTCTGCCTGGCGCAATTATCTGCGCTCAGAAACACTTCAGCGTGGTAGTAAGCAACCCGTTGACTACGGCCAGAACAGATCAACCCGTAGTAATTAGCCTGGCAGGACACGCCGATGTCAGATCGGCCCTGGTTACATGCAACGGGCAGGAGGTGCCATGCCAGTTGGATGACCTCGATGAGGACGATTGCTTTGATGAGCTCTGCTTCTTGGCCGACCTTGAGCCGAAGGAACGAAAGACCTATGCGGTGGAGCTCTTTACTGAAGGCATACCCCGAAGTTACCCTGCCCGTGTATATGCCGAAATGCTGATGCGTAACGATAAAATGAAGCAGAAGAACAAGCACGACAACTACGTGGCAAGCCTGAGCGTGAGGGGCGACTGCGCAAACTCCTACAACCTGCTGCATCACCATGGCGTCAGTTTTGAGAGCGAACTGAACGGCATACGCATTTACTTCGACAAGCGCCAAACGCCCGACCTCTACGGCAAGCGCCATCGCCGACTGGAGTTACAAGCCACGCAATTCTACACCTCTGACGAGCAGAAGGCCCAGGGCTATGGCGACGACGTGCTTTGGGTGGGTAACACCTTCGGGCTGGGTGCCCTGCGCGGATGGAACGGACAGGCCCCCACGATGGTAGAGCCCGTGAAGACACGCACGCAGCGCGTGGTGGCTTACGGCCCGCTGCGCACCATTGTGGAGATAGAGGACCGCGGCTGGGTGGTTGACCAAAGGCTGCCGCCGCTGAACATGACGCTGCGCTACACACAATATGCTGGTCATCGCGATACTGACGTGGACATATTCTTTAATCGGGACGCTGCAGCCTATCGCTTCGCCACGGGCATCATCAACGTGAAGAACTCAGTGGAGTTTTCCGACCATCGCGGACTCCGCGCATGCTGGGGCACCGACTATCCTTCGACCGACACCCTGAAATGGAAACCAGAAACTGTGGGCTTGGCCATTCTTATACCACAACGTCACATTGTCAGCGAGAAGCATGCCAACACTGATAATTATGCCTTCGTGGTGGGCACCGATAATCGGCACATGAGTTACAAGATATGCTATTGTTCAGCCAACGAAGACTTCGGGTTCGTTTCGTCGACCGAATGGTTTGAGTGGCTGAAGCTATGGCGACACGAGGTAGAGCATCCTGCTGTGTGGATGGTGAAATAAACCAGTAAAGAAACCGAAGTCCCCCTACCCTCTTACCTGACGCTGACTTCCAAAGGCTGCCGAAGGGAACGCAACGTCCAATCGATGCGCTCACGCCATTCAGCCAGTGTGCGCACATCGTACTTCGACCAAGCTGAACCGAAAAAGTAAGTCCATGGTGAAGCACTCTCGTAGTTATCGAGCAGGCCCAGCAGATGGCCATAATTGCCACGAGCAGGTGCATCGTCCAACTGCTTTTTTGTAGTCGATATACCCTCAGGGTAAAGCGTAGCAACGAAGAGCAGACAATTATTGTGCTCGACATTGTCGGTGGGGTCGGCATAGGCCACATAGTCAGGGCCAAGTTGCATCATGTCATCATCAGCAGAATGAAGCACCACGCCCGAAGCCAGTTGCACGCTGTGGGTGAGCCCCTCGTACCACACTGTCATCTTATTGAAGTTCGACCCCTTGTCGAGCTGCACGATGCGATGTTCCGTCACGCTGTCACCATTGACAGCCGTAGTACCATAGCAGAACTCAGCCGTCAGTCGCAGAGGCCCCATGTCGAGCAGTTTCCACGACTTGAAACAACGAGGAAACACCATTTTACCTTGGCTTACGATGGCTGGCGCCCCACATCCCAACGTGGGCCCCACCTGATAGAGGTCCATGCCCCTGCCGTGGTCGTTGTGATAAGAGTGGGCGCGGTAGAGCGAGTCAGCACGCTGCCTGTCAAATTGGCGCAGGCGTTTCACTTCAGACTCCATCACATCTTCCATCCAATAGCGATAGTCAACCACCAGCTCAGGCGAGTTCTTCGACCACACATCAATGCCATAGCTCTGCTCGCCCGTGGCTTGCAGCGCAGGGCCGTAGAGCCGATAGACTCCGCGATCGTTCTCCCATGCAAAGTCGTCCTTACGCTCGGGCACGATGCGACCATAGCATACCATCGGTGCAATGCTGGGCATGCCTCTTCTTATGACAAAACGTTGCATGCCGTTGGGCCTGACACCTGTGTCAAGCAGCACTTTACCGTCGTGGCTCAGTTGGTAGGGAACCTCAAGGCCAGCCGCGTTGAGCACCACGAACTGGCGACCACCCTGCACACCCAGCCTCGAGAAGAGCTCTGCAGCGTCTATCCCTACCACTTGCTGGCGAAACTCGCCTGAGGTATTGCTCACCTCTACCGTAACCTCTGAGCCGCCGGCCTGCGCGTTTTCATAGCGCAGACGCTCACAGGCTGCCAACAGGAAGGCACCCACGCCGAAATTAGCCACATGGGAAGCCGTGAGCTGCTGGCCCTTAATGGCACGGTCGCCTATAGGCTGCACATAACCTACTGAACCATTGGGCTGCAGAGCCGTCAGTACAAGATATCGCCATGCCTTTTCGGCCGCCTCTCCATACTCGTGGCGGGGCAGTATGCCGTGGTTCATTCCCCAAAGCAGACCATAGGCAAAAAAGGCCGTACCACTTGTCTCAGGCCCTTCGGCCTGCAGGGGGTCGAGCATTGAGCGACTCCAGTAACCTTCTGGCTGCTGGCTCGCTCTGACAGCTTCAGCCAACTGGCGGAAACGCTGCTCGAACACGTGGCGGTGGGCATAATCGGCAGGCATGTCGGCCAGCACCTTTGCCAGTCCAGCCAATACCCATCCATTGCCCCTTGCCCAAAAGTCGCGTTTGCCCAAATCTGTCTTGTGTTTAGGAAAGATGTAACGTCCGTCACGGTAGTAGAGATGCGCCTCAGTATCGAACATCAGTGAGTCGGCATACATGAAGTTGGCATACAGCTTGTCGAGATACTTCGTTTCACCAGTGACCTTATAGAGTTTGGTGAACACAGGCATCACCATATAGAGAGCATCGGCCCACCACCAAAAATCAGTATGCGGCAGGCGCACCTCATAGTCCATCACTTCCACGGCGCGCCTAATTTTATGGGCATCTGGCGCCAACTGATAAATATCGAGATACGTCTGGAAACATATCTGCCAGTCGCCAAAGAGTACGTAGTCATGTCCCTCGCCATAGTCTTTATACTTCCACTTCCGTGGGTCGGACTCAGTGGCGCCCATCCAGCGATTGTGGCGTGCCCACGCGTCGCTATAGGCCAGCCAACGCGCTTCGCCGAGCAGTTTATAAGCCTCCATGTTGCCCGTATGGTAGGCAGCTTCGTCCCAGAAAGCCCGTGTCTCTGGTGCATGCGTCAGCTGCCAATGGTCGTTCACTTTCTTAATGATCTCAATGGTGGCAGGAAGTGCCTGAGCCTTGGGCTTCTTCTTGCGGGCAACTGCTTCGGCACACCATACGGTGGCCAAGAGCACAGCTGCCATCAGGAGTGTCAGTCGTTTCATGTTGGTTATGTATAGAGATGAGTTTGTTTTATAAGTTGTCGTTAAAGAAATTCACACACTGGCGGAAAAGATGATTACGTGTGTTAGCCCCGAAGATACTATGGTTACGGTTGGTGTAGACCAACTGTCTGAAGTCTTTGTCGGCCTGCACCAAGGCTTCCACATACTCGGCTGTGTGCTGGTAGTGCACGTTGTCATCGGCCAGACCATGACAGATCAAAAGGGCGCCATGCAGCTTCGAAGCACGCGCAATGGGGCACACGCCATCATAGCCGTCAGCATTTTCTTGCGGAGTGCGCATGTAACGTTCGGTGTAGACTGAGTCATAGTAACGCCAGTTAGTGGGTGGAGCAATAGCCACACCAGCTGCAAAGACGTCACGACCTTCCGACATCGACATCAGCGTGTTCCATCCGCCGTATGACCATCCCCAGATACCTATCCTGTCGCCGTCAACATAGCTCTGATTCTTCAGCCACAAAGCCGTTTCCACCTGGTCTTTGGCCTCGAGTTCGCCCAAGCGCAAATAGATGCACTTTTCAAATTCAGCGCCACGTCCACCAGTGCCTCGCCCGTCGACGCATACCACGATATAGCCTTGTTGCGACAGATACTGCTCGAGTATGGCACCCTGGCCGTTCATGCCAATGCCCCAGGCATTCTTTACCTGCTGCGAGCCGGGGCCACCATATTGGTACATGATGACCGGGTAACGCTTTGAGGCGTCGAATCCGGCAGGCTTCACCATCCATCCGTTGAGTTTCACACCATCGCCGGTAGTAAACTGAAACAGTTCTTTCGTACCCATGTCGAAGGTTTTGTACTTCTCGGCCAGCTCTTTGTTGTCTATCATCGACTTCGTCGTCTTTGCGTTGACAGTCGTGTTTCTAAGCGTTGTCTGTGGTGGTGTCTGCAGGTCACTCCAAGTGATCAGTGCCGACTTGAAATCGCCTGAGAAGACCGCAGTGCTCCAGCCCGCGCGTGGTGTCAGACATTCTGTCTTACCGCCTCGGTGGTTGACATAAACCTTCTGCTCAACACCATCATGCGTGTAGGCGCCGAAATAGAGGTCGCCGGTTTTTTCGTCGAGACCATATACTGTGGCCACCACATCCTGGTCTACCACGCGCTGCAAAGTACCGTTAAGCGTGTAGACGTAAATAGCGTTGGTGCCTGTGCGCTCGCTGGTGAGCACAATATGATTGTCAGTAATCACAGCGTTTTCAAAGGTTTCCTCTTTGATGTACTTATCGACCTTGTCTTCCACCACCTGCTGACATACGGTTGACAGCGGGTTAGCCATGTAGATGCGCAGGCAGTCTTGGTGACGGTTGAGAGTAAACACTGCCACTTTGGCGGGGTCGGCAGTCATTTTGATGCGCGGAATATAGCCATCAGCATCGAGTGGCAGCTGCATGATGCGTGTCTGGTGGCTCTTGATGTCGTAGCTCATCACCTGCACCGACGAGTTCTTCTCGCCAGGTTTTGGGTACTTATAGGTGTAGAAGCCAGGATATGTGGCATACTCTTCGCGTGCGGGGTTCGATCCCTTGAACATCTGCATGGAGTATTCCTTCACCTGCGACTCGTCGTAGCGCACCCATACAATCTGTTTCGAGTCGGCCGTGAAGACCATGGCACGGTTGTGTGAAAACTCTTCTTCGCACACCCAGTCGGGTATGCCGTTGATAATCTCATTGCGCCGGCCGTCGGTAGTCACCTGACTCTCAGCATTGTTGTAAAGCAGCTTCACCAGAAAGATATTGTTGTCCCTGACGAAGGCCACCTGCGTGCCATCGGGACTCCATAGCGGCGTCTGCTGCGGACCACCTTCGCTGAGCGGCTCAAGCGTGTTGTTAGCCACATTATATATATAATATGTGGCCGTGAACGAGCGCCGGTAGATGGCCTTCGTTGCCGTCTGAATGAGCATGTGCTTGCCATCGGGGCTCATGATATAACCCTCCACTTTGGTCACCTTGGGGCCGCGGGCTGTAGCAGCATCAAAGATGGTGCCCGTCTGCTTGCCTGTACGAAATGAATATTTCACTATCTGCTTGCCGTCAGCAGAAATCTGGGCATAGCTCTCGCCATCGGCCAGAGGTTTGAGGGCTGCCATGCTCTCGCCGCGAAAGGCTCCGCGCGTGATTTCTTTTAGATCCAGTTTCTCACCTGCCTTCATTTGGCCAGCGGCCATCAGCAGAGCCGCACAAATTAAGAGTATCTTTTTCATGATGGTAAACTTTTTTGCAAAGATAAATATTATTTTCTGAAAAATGTGGGTTTTAGCAATCATTTAACACCGCCTGACGGCTGTCACGACACACAACTCAGCATAAGCTGTAGGTCGGCAGTTCCAATACCATGACGGCGCAACAGAGTCGGTTCCTCACCGAACAACCGTTCGAGACTTTCTCCGCAATGACGGAACGCTCCGATGGCGTCGGCAATGCGGTGCATAAACCAAAGACAAAGTCCATAGTTGAAGTAGTCTTCGCTTTGAGGCTCAGCCTGCTCCATCAGCGTGTGATAATACTTGGCAGCCTGCTCAAGCTTGTCTTCACACATAAGCGTCCATGCCAGGATGCGCACCACACCCATATCGTCGGGATAGAGATACTGCAGTTTGAAAAGTATCTGCTCTGCATCGGCATAGCGTTCCACGTTTGCCATGCTCGCAGCCAAGTTCAGCAGATAGCTTCTGTGTTCAGGGTGACTCTCTGCCAGCGACTGATAGGCGACAATGGCCTCGTCGTAGCGCTGCTCGTGGTAGCACGCACGCGCATAGCAGGCTTTAGCATGCTCGGAGTCGGGCGAAAGCCTGAGAGCCTCTTTGTAAAAAGCCGACCGCCCACTGGGGACCAAACTGCCCATCATCATATAGTAGTGGAAGTCGTGACATTTCTCTCCACAACCTTTCAGTACACTTTGTGCCTCGTCCTTCCTGCCGTGCTTCAACAAGAACGCAGCCACCTCCATGAAGCGCTCTTCAAGCCTTGTGCCCCGGAACAAGCCGTTGGCAAAGAAGAGATACTTGCCGGCATCGGCAAAAGGGTTGAGAAACTCATTGCGGGCATGAAACAGACGGTAGAAACGATAGAGGTTCTGTAGATACATGCGCCGCATGAAGGCAGGCTGGCGTTGCTCATCAAGAGGAATTTCGCCACCAAGGGGCACAGGTGAGGCCTCGCCCTGCTCAATCAGTGTGAGCATAGACTGAGGCAGCCGGTTCACCACCTGCTCAAAAGCCAACACGAAGGAGTACTTGTCGCTGTCGCAGAAGGCGCCTATCTCTGTAATGATTTTCAGGAAGCGCTTGCCCTTGGTCTTCTCCCATATCTGCATGGTGGCTGGGTGCTGGGCATAGAAAGGTGTGAACCAGCTTGAGAGTTGGCTGAAAAACGGGAAGCGCTTCATCTGCGAGAAACCGCCGAAATAGATGTCAGCTCCCTGCTTCTGCATGTCTACCATCTTGTGCATGCTCTCCTCCATGCGCGACATATTCTGTTCGGCTGCCTCAGGATGAAGAATCTCTTCGAGCGACTCCTCGTCGACCTCTTCAAACCCCTGACGCGTGAGCTTCATGCCGCTGCCACTCATCAAGTCTGGCATGATTTCATTACGTATCTTCCTGCCATCATCGTCGGCCTCACTGCAATATATAAGCTGCATCTGCAGTTCTGTAAGCTCTGCGAGCGTGCGGCTGTCTTCGCATAGTTGCCTCACTGTCGTACCCACGTCTGGAAAGAGCGCCAGCGTGCGTTCGTCGAGTGCAAGTACCCATCCCACCAGACATCGCTGTCGCAGCTGTTCGTTGTCGGTCTTCTGAAATACATCGACAAGCACGTTGAACTTGGTATGTCCGAATGCCTGAAGCACCGACAACGTGATGGCCGAGACAATGAGCTGCTGATCGACAGCATCAATGGTAGGCGCCAGCAGCATCTCTTCAAATGACTGCGAGAGCCCATCAGGCCAGAGCCTCGACGTGACGATGAAGTCGAATATATCCGACATCAGCTGCACGTGCTTCTGGTAGAGCGTCAACGTTTTCTCTTTCCTCACATGTTCGGGCTCAAGTTCAAGAAGGGCCTGTTCTGACACAAAGTCTTCAAGCTCGCGGCGTATCACATCAACCGACCACACCTTACCTGCATGTCGCGGTTTCTGATAGAGCGACATCATGAATGAGCTGCCGCGCAATCTGTTGTTGAGCATCATATTGCACGTCAGAACATAGAGACGGCGCAGCAGATTCAGATAGAGCGCTTCCCGCTGTGGGTCGTCATAGCCTTCCTGCCAGTATTGCGCCATCAGAGCAAAGTCGGCTTTGATGCTTTGCAGCCTCTCCATGTCGCCCTGCTGCGGATGGGTCAGCAAATAGTTCTCCAGTTCCGCAGCAGCCTTGCCAAAGCGCAGCTGGCAGATCATGCCTATAATACTCTGGAGCGTATCGTTCTGTTGCATATCGTTACTGAAGTCTTTTTTGTATCATTGTTTTTTCAGCCAATTTCCAGCCTTGTCGATGGCCTTCACGTCGGGCAGCGAAGCGTGGCGGAAATGGTAATTGACGGGAAGAGAGTCTATGGTGTTCTTGCTCACCTGGCACTGCTGCTCAATGAGTGCTGCATAATGCGGCAGACCATAAGCATTGATGGAGTCGCATGCCTGATTGTAGACTTTCAGCAGCTGTTCTATCTGCTGTCGACGCACGCTATTGTCGGTCAGGTCGCGATTGAAAGCCAGCACGCCGAGCCAAAGGCTGTCGGCAGCCGTATCCATCAGCACATGCGCCTGCAGGTTGCGTGCCTGCGTGGCTTGCGGCTCAGGCAGGAAAAGTGCATCCATAATGCCGTTTTCCAGCATGTTGAGTCTGACACTCACGTCGTTCACTTGTATTCTGAAGACACGGTCGTCCTGTAGTCCGGCGCCAGCCACCACTTCATCAGCCAGCATGGCTGTGGCCGAATAGCGGGTCATGGCCAGCATCTTATCGTCAAGCTGTTTGGCCTGCCTGATACGAGCCGTGCGGCTGGTAAGCAACTGCCAACTGAGCTGAGTGGCAGTGGCATAGTGCAGCCGCATGCCTTGCTGCTTCAGGCGCTCCGCCCTCACAAGGTCGGTCATCATGCCCTCCACCCGCCTGCGGGCAATAGCCGTGTCGCAATCCATCTGAGCCTGATAACGACAAAGCTGGACATTAACCCCTTCTCGGCCGAACATTCCCGATGTCTCGGCCACATAAAGCGGCAGGCAGTCAAGTGTAGGCATAACGGCAACTTTCAGCGCAGCGGAATCCAGTGGCACATCGTCTGAAATCATGCCAGACACTTCTTTTTTGCCACAAGAGGCGACCAGAAAAGCCATCGCCAGGCCTATAAACATTTTCCTCATCATCAGCGATTTATTTAAAAGGGCGGCCGGCAGGCTCCTGAAAGCCGCTGGCCACCCCCTGCTATAAATTAATTGCGATATTAGCCGTTATCACGGTGCAAAAGTACAAAAAAGTTTTGTAACCACGAAAATAATTTGTAATTTTGTGCCAGAAAACTGAAATAATATGGCTAAAGACAAAATTGCATACGTGTGTTCCAACTGTGGACAGGAGTCGCCGAAATGGATTGGCAAATGTCCGTCGTGTGGACAGTGGAACACTTTCAAGGAATTTAAGGTGGCGGCCGACACTGCCCGGCAGACTGCTACTCAGGCCGCAGCATCCGCCGGCAGGCAACTCAGGCGGAACCACCCCATGAAGCTGAGCGACATCAGCAGCCACGACGACCCCCGCATCGACATGAACGACGCCGAGCTCAACCGTGTGCTGGGAGGTGGGCTCGTGCCTGGCAGCATCGTTCTTCTCGGAGGAGAGCCAGGCATAGGCAAGTCAACACTTTCTCTGCAGACAATGCTTCATATGCCCGACAAGCGCATATTATATATAAGTGGTGAAGAGAGTGCCCACCAATTGAAGATGCGCGCAGAAAGAATACCCCACCAGGACAACGACAACCTCCTGATACTTTGCGACAACTCGCTTGAGTCCATCTTCGAACACATCAAAGAGGAGCAGCCGGAACTGATTATCATCGACTCCATACAGACCATTGCCACGGAAGATGTGGAATCATCGGCAGGCAGCATTGCGCAGGTACGCGAGTGTGCATCGGCACTGCTGCGTTTCGCAAAAACGAGTGGTGTGCCCGTCATACTCATTGGTCATATCACAAAGGAGGGTACCCTGGCTGGCCCGAAGATATTGGAGCATATTGTAGATACGGTTATTCAGTTTGAGGGCGACCAACACTACATGTACAGAATTCTAAGAAGTATCAAGAACCGATTCGGAAGCACCTCAGAATTAGGAATTTACGAAATGCAGCAGACAGGGCTGAGACAGGTAAGCAACCCTTCGGAACTGCTGCTTAATCAAGACCACGAAGGTCTGTCGGGCATTGCCATCACAAGTGCCATTGAGGGTGTCAGGCCCTTCCTCGTTGAAACACAGGCCCTCGTCTCATCGGCCGCCTACGGAACGCCGCAACGCTCGGCAACAGGCTTCGACCAGCGTCGTCTGAACATGTTGTTGGCCGTTCTCGAGAAGCGTGTGGGATTCAAGCTGATGCAGAAAGACGTATTTCTCAACATTGCGGGCGGCTTGCGGGTGACCGACCTGGCTACCGACCTTTCTGTCATAGCAGCCGTCTTGTCGAGCAATGTCGACACCCCCATCGAGACAGGCTGGTGTATGGCGGGCGAAGTGGGGCTGAGTGGCGAGGTGCGCCCCGTAAACCGTATTGAACAACGTATTGCCGAAGCCGAGAAACTGGGGTTCCGGCACATGATTCTGCCACGATATAACATGCAGGGATTCAAAGCCGACAAATACCATA
This sequence comes from Prevotella sp., assembly GCA_017934525.1. Lineage (GTDB taxonomy): Bacteria > Bacteroidota > Bacteroidia > Bacteroidales > Bacteroidaceae > Prevotella. The sequence continues at coordinate 31,899 of JAGBJJ010000036.1, read as the reverse complement.
TTGAGCTTCATCCGGTGCGCAAAGTGGAAGAAGCCCTACGTGCCCTGTTCGGATAAATTCATTTTCTAAAATATTCTGACGTATGACAAGAACCTTTTTTTCATTTCTGATGCTGCTTATAGCAACAACTGCTTTTTCGCAGCCCTCCGATGCTGATGCAAAATATGCCGCAGATTTATTGAAACCCGGCAGCACTGCACCTGAATTCAAGATGAAAACCATCGATGGCAAGTCATTTAGGTTAAGCCACTTACGCGGTCGTTATGTGGTACTCGACTTCTGGGCGTCATGGTGCCCGGACTGCAGGAAAGACATGCCTGCCATGCAGCGCATCTACGACCGTTTCACAGTTAAAGGTGTTGAATTCGTAGGTGTTTCGTTCGACACAGATACAGAAAAATGGAGGAAGGCCGTCGACACCTATCATATTGACTACACGCAGGTGAGTGAACTGAAAAAGATGCGCGACACCGACATTGCGACAAAGTATGGTATACGTTGGATACCTTCCATGTATCTCATTAATCCCGAAGGAAAAGTGGTCATCGGTACGGTGCTCAGCGACAAACTCGAACGAGCCCTCTACGAAGTGACAGCCACTGACTTCCAGCCAAACAGCCAGTACGTCACTATCGACGGAAGTAAAGGAAAGCTCGCAGCCGTCATACAGTCGCCACAGCTGAAAGCCGGCGAGCGCTGTCCGATGGTGATGCTCTGCCATGGCTTCACCGGCAACAAAGAAGCCAAGCTCCTCACACTGCTTGCCGACTCGCTGCAGGCAAACGGCATAGCCAGCATACGCTTCGACTTCAACGGACACGGCGAGAGCGAAGGTCTCTTCCAAAACATGACCGTGCCTAATGAGATTGATGATGCCATGAAGGTGTTTGAATACGTGCGCGACCTGCCATATGTGTCTGGCATCGGCATTGCCGGACACTCTCAAGGAGGTGTGGTGGCTGCCATGCTTGCTGGAAAGCTGGAACCGGGCGACATGCAAGCCGTGGTGCTCTTCGCGCCTGCCGGCGTCATTCGCGACGATGCCATCCGCGGACTAAAACCTGACATGTCGTTCGCACGCGACATGAATCCGCTCGATCCACCTGAATTTATTGAGATAGGAGGAGGTTTGAAACTCGGACGCGACTATGTGCAATCGGCACAAACGCTGCCTATCTATGAAACTGCTCGTGCTTACCAAGGGCCTGCACTCGTCATTCATGGCACAGCAGACAGAACCGTGCCTTACACATACGGATTGCGTTTCCACGACGAATGGCCTCTCAGCCAATATGCGCTGCTGGACGGTTTCGACCATGGCTTCACACAAAACATTTACAGAGTGGCCGACATGGCAAAGGATTTCCTTCTCACCACTCTGAAGCATTAACTTTGCCGATTTCCCGCCCGGCTCCTCCATTTGCACTTACTACATTTGGTGGAATGGAAAAAAGTTTGTACCTTTGCACCCAAAATAATAAAACAAGGTAAGAAAAAGAGATGATTACAGTCACGAATCTGGCGATTCAATTCGGGAAAAAGGTTCTCTACAAAGACGTGAACCTGAAGTTTACAAACAACAATATTTATGGTGTGATTGGTGCAAACGGCGCAGGCAAGTCGACCTTGCTGCGTGCTATAAGCGGCGAGCTTGAGCCGACCAAAGGAACTATTGAGATGGGGCCCGGCGAACGCTTGTCGGTGCTTGAACAGGACCACTTCAAGTATGACGAGTATTCGGTGATGGACACTGTTTTGATGGGACACCAGCCGCTGTGGAAAAACATGAAGGAGCGTGAAGCCCTCTATGCCAAGCCAGAGATGACAGAAGAAGATGGAACGAAAGCCGCCGAGCTGGAGATGGCTTTTGCCGAGATGAACGGCTGGGAAGCTGAGAGCGAAGCCGCACAACTGTTGCAGAACCTGGGCATCAAAGAAGACATACACTACGCGCAGATGGCAAGCATCTCCAACAACGAGAAGGTGCGCGTCATGCTGGCCAAAGCTCTCTTCGGCCATCCAGACAATCTCCTGCTCGATGAGCCCACCAACGACCTCGACCTCGACACTGTGCAGTGGCTGGAAGAATACCTCAGCTCTCTGGAACAATGCGTCATGGTGGTCAGCCACGACCGTCACTTCCTCGACGCCGTGTCAACCCAAACCATCGACATAGACTTCGGCAAAATCACCATCTTCTCGGGAAACTACTCTTTCTGGTATGAGTCGAGCCAGCTCGCCCTGCGGCAGGCACAGAACCAGCGCATGAAGGCTGAAGAGAAGCGCAAACAGCTCGAGGAGTTCATACGCCGTTTCTCGGCTAATGTCGCTAAATCAAAACAAACCACTTCTCGAAAGAAGATGCTCGAGAAACTCAATATTGAGCAGATAACGCCCTCTACGAGGAAATACCCAGGCATCATCTTCCAGATGGAACGCGAACCGGGTACGCAGATTCTTGAAGTGAAAGACCTGAAGGCGCTCGACTCCGACGGCTCTGTGCTCTTCGACAATGTAAACTTCACTATCGAGAAAGGCCAGAAGACCGTGTTCCTCTCTCACAACCCGAAAGCCATGACGGCATTGTTTGAAATTATCAACGGCAACCGCCAGCCTGACCATGGAGAATACAAATGGGGCGTCACTATCACAACAGCCTACCTGCCACTCGACAATACCGAGTTCTTTAAGTCAGACCTGAATCTCGTCGACTGGCTCTCGCAGTTTGGCAAAGGCAATGAGGTGCTGATGAAATCATTTCTCGGGCGCATGCTCTTCCGGGAAGAAGACGTGCTGAAAAAAGTCAATGTGCTGTCAGGTGGCGAGAAGATGCGATGCATGATTGCCCGCATGCAGCTGAAGAATGCCAACTGCCTCATACTCGACACGCCCACCAACCACCTCGACCTGGAGTCAATTCAGGCCTTCAACAACAACCTGATACAATTTAAAGGCAACATCCTATTTGCCTCTCACGATCATGAATTCATACAGACCGTGGCCGACCGCATCATCGAACTAACGCCGAAGGGCACCATCGACAAGCTGATGCAATACGACGACTACATCTACGACGAGGCCATCAAGGCAAAGAAAGCCGAGATGTATGCATAAGATTGGCACGGAATTTGCATTATAACCAGAAAATCACTTTGAGTTATGGAAGAAGAAAAGAACATCAACGTGGAAGAAGGAGAAGATACTCCTCTGAACGAAAGCGAATATCAGGAACAGAAGATGAACGAAAGGGCCAGTGAAACGAAAGACGAGGCCGGCTCTGAAGAGGAATCGCCTGAAGAAAAAGACCCGCTGGAAGCTGCCAACGAGCAAATCGGCAAGCTGAAGGACCAGCTGCTGCGCAGCATTGCCGAGTTTGACAACTACCGCAAACGCACTCTGAAAGAGCGCGCCGAGCTGATACTGAACGGCGGTGAAAAGACCATCACGGCCCTGCTGCCTGTCATCGACGACATGGAGCGGGCGATAGCCAACGGCGAGAATACCGACGACCCGCAGGTGCTGCGTGAAGGCATGACCCTGATCTATCAGAAGCTCATGAAGGTCTTAGAAGCTCAAGGCGTCAGCAAGATTGACACTCAGGACGCCGACTTCGACACAAACCTGCATGAGGCAGTGGCGCTGGTACCCGGCATGGGCGACGACAAGAAAGGAAAAGTCATCGACTGCATGGCCACAGGATATAAGCTTAACGATAAAGTAATACGCTACGCTAAGGTAGCCGTCGGACAATAACAATGGCACAAAAAAGAGACTATTACGAGGTTCTCGGTGTTGAGAAGAATGCCTCGGAAGATGAAATCAAAAAGGCTTACCGCAAAATAGCCATTAAATATCATCCGGACAGGAATCCCGGTGACAAAGAGGCTGAAGAGAAATTTAAAGAAGCGGCCGAAGCATACAATGTGCTTCACGACCCGCAGAAGCGCCAGCAGTATGACCAGTTCGGATTCGAAGGTCCCATGGGCAGTGGCGGATTCGGAGGCTTCGGAGGCGCCTCGATGAACATGGACGATATCTTCTCCATGTTTGGCGATATCTTTGGCGGGCACGGATTCGGCGGTTTTGGCGGATTCGGAAGCCGTGGAGGCAGCCGGCAGCAGCAGCACCGAGGCAATGACCTCAGACTGAAGGTGCGCCTCTCGCTGAAAGAAATCAACGAAGGCGTCACCAAGAAGTTTAAGGTGCGGAAAGACATTCCCTGCGAACACTGCCATGGCACAGGTGCTGAAAACGGTAGTGGCATGGAAACCTGTGCCACATGCCACGGCTCAGGATATGTGGTAAGAACACAACAGAGCATTTTCGGCATGATGCAGACGCAAAGCATATGCCCCACGTGCGGCGGCGAAGGCCAAGTCATCAAAAACAAGTGCCATGAGTGCAACGGCACGGGCGTAACAAAAGGCGAGGAGGTCGTTGAGATAAAGATTCCGGCTGGTGTGGCTGAAGGCATGGTAGTCAATGTGCCAGGCAAAGGCAATGCCGGCCATAGGAACGGTATTCCGGGCGACATACAGGTATTTATTGAGGAAGAAAGCAACGAGACGTTTGTGCGAGACGGCAACGACCTCATCTACAATTTATTGCTCGACTTCCCCACTGCAGCTCTCGGAGGCGAGGTCGAGGTACCTACCATCGAAGGAAAGACGCTGAAGATAAAGATTGAAAACGGCACTCAGCCCGGCAAGACCATGCGACTGCGCGAAAAAGGCCTGCCCGCCGTACAAGGCTATGGACGCGGACACGGCGACCTGGTAATCAATATCAGCGTCTACGTGCCAAAAACTCTGTCGCGCGAGGAAAAGAAAGCCTTGGAGGAGATGCAGAAAAGCGACAATTTCAAAGGCGACCATCAAACCAAGGAAAGCATCTTCCAGCGGTTTAAAAACTATTTCAACTAATTGCAACAACAGGCCGCGACTCACATCGCGGCCATCTTTTGTCATAAAACAATGATGAATTACGAAGAAACGTGCGACTACCTCTACAGTCAGACACCAAGTTTCGAAAAAACTGGCAAGACGGGATTCAACGAAGGACTTGCCATCACACTGGCACTCGATGAACATTTCGACCATCCGCATCGCTCATTCCGCTCAGTTCATGTTGCCGGCACAAATGGCAAGGGCTCGGTATCTCACACGCTTGCCGCCCAACTTCAGGCCGCAGGCTATCGCGTAGGCCTCTACACCTCACCGCATCTTGTTGATTTCAGGGAGAGAATACGTGTCAATGGCATACCAGTGACAAAAGAGTATGTCGTTGATTTTGTCGACAAAGCTAAGCCCTTCTACGAGTCGCTAAAGCCATCTTTTTTCGAGATAACCACAGCCATGGCCTTCTGTTACTTCAGGCACATGAAAGTAGATATTGCCGTGATTGAAGTGGGACTTGGCGGACGGCTCGACTGCACAAACATCATCACCCCTGTTCTTTCCGTCATCACCAACATCTCACTCGACCACACCGATATGCTCGGCGACACCCTGGCCGCTATTGCCGGCGAGAAGGCCGGTATCATAAAGCCCGGGGTGCCCGTGATTATCGGCGAGTCGCATCCTGAGACCCGTCCGGTATTTCAACACGTTGCCGAGAAACAGGGTGCACCAATCCTCTTTGCCGATGACCATCCCCTTGTCGTCTCTGCAACGCCGCTGAAAAACGGCGGAATACATTACGTAACGGCTGGCGGTGAAGAGTTCGATGGCGAACTGAGCGGATTGTACCAGATGAAGAACACCAACACTGCGCTACATGCCATTGACCAACTTATCAGCCAAGGCATTCTCAACAAAGTGGATTACACAGCCTTTGACAAAATATGTCAGACCACCGGCCTCATGGGGCGCTGGCAGATGATTCGCGAGCAGCCGCTTGTCATTTGCGACACGGGGCACAACACAGGGGGCTGGCGCTATCTCAGCGAACAGATAAGAAATGTCAGCTGTCAGACACTGCGCATTGTCTTCGGCATGGTAAGCGACAAAGATGTGTCTACTGTCATGTCGATGCTGCCACGAAACGCCAAATACTATTTCACCAAGGCCGACACTCACCGGGCCATCCCCGAAACAAGAATCAGAGACATCGGACAAGCCTTCGGTCTTGAAGGAAAATGTTTTTCCACCGTCGCCGAAGCATATCGTGCAGCACTTGAAGACAGTTGCTCCAACGACTTCATTTTCGTCGGGGGCAGCACATACGTCGTTGCTGATTTCATGAAAACTGCAATTTAGTTGTTTTTAACAACATTTTTGCCGATATATTTGCATATGTCGGCTTTTTTTTGTTACTTTGCAAGCAGGATAAAATAACTAAAAACATTTAGTAATATGACGAACATCACAGAAAATGCGAATCTCTGTGGTCTGAAAAGAGAAAACTTTCAGACCACTATCAACGGAAAGAAAACCGATCTTTACATTCTGCGCAACCGAAAAGGTTACGAAGTTGCAATTACAAACTACGGAGGTGCTATTTGCGCAATTATGGTCCCTGACAAGAAAGGGCAAGTAGCCAATGTGATTCAGGGGCACGACAATATCCAGTCAGTCATCAATTCTCCAGAGCCTTTCCTCTCCACTCTAATAGGCCGCTATGGCAACCGCATTGCCAAAGGACTGTTTACGCTAAACGGGAAAGACTATCAGCTGGCCATCAACAATGGTCCCAATGCGCTGCACGGCGGCCCCACAGGCTTCCATGCCCGCGTATGGGATGCACGGCAGATGGGCCCGCGCGCCCTTGCCCTGCACCGCGTCTCCAGCTATGGTGAAGAAGGCTTCACCGGAGAAGTTGACGTCACCGTAGAATTCACGTGGAGCGACGACAACGAGCTGATTATAGAGTATTTGGCTTCTACCAACAAGAAGACCATTATCAACCTCACCCACCACGGGTTCTTCTCGCTCGCAGGAACAGCTAACCCCACACCTACTATCGAAGACCTGGAGTGTGAGATCAATGCAGACTTCTATCTGCCTATAGATGAGACCTCTATACCTACTGGCGAGATTCTTAAAGTGGAGGGCACGCCTTTTGATTTCCGCTCAGCTAAGCCCGTCGGCCGCGACATCAACGCTGACAACCAGCAGATTAAAAACGGAGCCGGCTACGACCATTGTTTCGTGCTGAACAAGAAAGAGGAAGGCGAGTTGAGTTTCGCCGCACGTATCAAAGAGCCGAAGAGCGGCAGAACGATGGAAGTTTACACCACAGAGCCTGGCGTGCAGGTCTACACCGACAATTGGGCCGACGGTTATGCCGGTGCTAACGGAGCCACATTCCCCCGCCGTTCAGCTATCTGCTTCGAGTGTCAGCACTTCCCCGACAGCCCCAATCGTCCTTACTTCCCCAGCGTTGTGCTCCGTCCGCACCACAACTATAAGCAGAAGACGGTCTATAAGTTTGGTGTAGCAGAATAAACACAAGAGTTAAATTTCATACGGACAACAACAAAAGACTTACATCAATGACACAAGAAAAGACCAATGGCAAGCTGATTGCCATTATCACCATGTGTTTCATCTTCGCGATGATCAGCTTTGTCACCAACATGGGTGCTCCTTTTGGTAACATTTGGGGATTCACCTATCCTTTTGCTAAGGCTTGGGGCAATGCCATGAACTTCATCGCCTATCTCTTTATGGGCATTCCGGCAGGCAAGATGCTTGTTAAATATGGCTATAAGAAAACCGCTCTCGTCGCCCTTGTCGTGGGCATCGTAGGTTTGGCATTCCAGTATCTGTCGAGCATCACAGGCGATGCCACCAAGGTCTTCACGTACGATGGCATCCCAGTGGCCCTCAATTTAATCATATATCTGCTCGGTGCCTTCATCTGCGGTTTCTGTGTCTGCATGCTCAACACAGTGGTGAACCCCATGCTCAATCTTCTGGGCGGTGGCGGCAACAAAGGTAACCAGCTCATACAGGTGGGTGGCACGCTCAACTCGCTCACAGCGACGCTGACTCCGCTGCTGGCCGGCATCCTCGTCGGCACCGTGACAGCCGATACAAGTATGACCGACGTGTCGCCCCTGCTGTTCATCGGTATGGCCGTCTTCGCCATCTCGTTTGTCATCATCAGCCGCGTCACCATTCCCGAGCCTACGCTCGGCAAAGTACAACCCGTCTACGAGCACAGCCCTTTGGCCTTCCGTCACACGCTACTTGGTGTCATTGCAATATTTTTCTATGTAGGCATCGAGATAGGCATCCCCATGGAGCTCAACTTCTACATAGTTAATTTAGGCTTCGAAGGCTCGGCTGCCATCGGCGGCACACTGGCTGCTGCATATTGGATAATGATGCTCGTAGGGCGCGCTTCATCGAGCGCCATTTCCGGCAAGGTGTCTACAAAGATGCAGATGACCGTTGTTTCGAGTGTTGCCATTGCCCTGCTGCTCATTGCCATCTTCTTGCCCGAGAGCGTGAGTTTCACAATTAGCGGCCATGAAGTGCCCATGAAGTCTATTTTCATTGCAGCCTGTGGTCTCTGCACGTCAGTCATGTGGGGAGGCATTTTCAATCTCTCTGTAGAAGGGCTTGGCAAATACACAGAAGCAGCTTCTGGTATTTTCATGACGATGGTAGTAGGTGGCGGCATCATGCCTCTCATTCAGGAGGCACTTGCCAACTCGCCAAGCATTGGTATCATCGGCAGCTATTGGCTGGTCATTGCCATGTTGGCCTACATTCTGTTCTACAGCACTGTTGGCTGCAAGAACGTTAACAAAGACATTAAAGTTGACTAACAATAAATACTAAGACATTATGATGGATATTGAATTTGTAAGGAGTCGCTTCATCAAGCATTTCGATGGTAAAACCGGCAACGTGTATGCAGCGCCCGGCCGTATTAACCTGATTGGTGAGCACACCGACTATAATGGAGGTTTCGTTTTCCCCGGAGCAGTAGACAAAGGTATCATGGCCGAGATGCGTGCTAATGATACGGAAGACACGGTGATGGCCTATGCCATTGACCTGAAGGATCGTGTAGACTTCAAGCTGAGCGATCCTGCCGGCCCTCGTGCCTCATGGGCCCGCTACATCTATGGTATTGCCAAGGAGATGCAGAAGCTGGGTGTACCCGTGAAAGGTTTTAATATTGCCTTCGCCGGCGACGTGCCTCTTGGTGCCGGTATGTCGTCGAGTGCTGCCCTGGAGAGCTGCTTCGCCTTTGGTCTGAACGACATCTTTGGCGACAACAAGGTGAGCCAGTGGGATATGGTGCTGGCAGGCCAGGCCACAGAGCACAATTACTGTGGCGTCAACTGCGGCATCATGGACCAGTTTGCCTCAGTCTTCGGCAAAGCCGGCTGCCTGATGCGCCTCGATTGCCGCAGCCGGGAGTTTGAGTATTTCCCCTTCAAGCCCGACGGCTACCGTCTGGTTCTGCTCGACTCTGTGGTGAAGCACCAACTGGCCGGATCGCCCTACAACGACCGTCGCAACTCTTGCGAAAACGTTGTGAAGCACATCGCCGCCAAGCACCCCGATGGCAAGTTTGAGACCCTGCGCGACTGCACTTGGGAACAGCTCGAGGAGGTGCGCGAAGAGGTAGGCGAAGAAGACTACAAGCGCGCTCACTTCGTGCTGGGCGAGAAAGACCGCGTATTGGCCGTGTGCGATGCCTTGCTCGAAGGCGACTACGAAAAGGTGGGCGAAATGATGTATAAGACCCACGAAGGTCTGTCGAAAGAGTATGAGGTGAGCTGCGAAGAGCTCGACTACCTAAACGACATTGCCCGCGAGAACGAAGTGACAGGCAGCCGTATCATGGGTGGAGGCTTTGGTGGCTGCACCATCAACTTGGTGCGTGCCGACCTCTACAACAAGTTCATTGCCGATGCCAAGCAGAAGTTCGCAGCCAAGTATGGCCACGAGCCCAAGGTCTACGATGTTGTCATTGGCGACGGCGCAAGGAAATTATGCTAACAAATAACATTCAGAAATGATTGGAAATTGAAGGGGTGTCATTTGCAAACCTTCAATTTTCAATCATTCTTTATACCGAAAAAGACCATGTTTCAAATCGACCGATCATATATCGACCACGAGTCCCTGGAGTCTCTTCAAGGCCGCATCTGGGATATCCGAACAGACCATAAAGACGACCCCACCCTGCCGAAGATAGAGAACTATGGCATCAATGAAAAAGACTTTGAAGACTATCTTGATAAGAAACAGAATTTTGAAGACTTCAAGGACAACTGGCGTCGCAGGCAGTTGCTGGTTTATGTGGTGATTTTCTGCATTCCGCTGGTATACTTCAGTCTTTTCAGGAGGGGCGAATTCATGCAAGCCTATATCACGGGCTTCCTTTTCTGTGTGATTGCCTTCATGGTTTATTCACTTATCAAGGCAGCCAGGGCATCAAAGTTTCGCAACAATCCCTATGAGACGTTCATCAAAGCCTTGCTGTCGTGGGAAGAATATCACAACAAATGAGAAACGTCTGCCTTTTCATCCTGCTTTTTGCTTCGGGCTTCGCCAACAGCACTTTTGCCCAGCAGCATAATAAGCTGCCGCAAAAGGTTAGGAAGGAACTGAATTACTACCTGAAGCGCCACAACGTGCGCGACGAAGGCTTCGACATGGTGGCTCGCTATGCCACCGAGGGCCACTCCTCCTTGTCAACATATCATCCCAAAGGCCCACTGCTCTTGAGCAACTATATGCATCCGCGCCACGGAAAGCTATTGTCGATAGACGCCCAGGGCCGCATCATCTTAGGCACATATCATGCCGACACGCTCGTCAGCGCCATCCGCATTGACTCTACGGGCGTCTATGCCGGCATGCTTAACAGCCATCACGAGGCCGAGGGGCATGGCACCTACATGTCTGCCGACGGGAGCTACTACGAAGGCCACTGGCACCACGACACACGCGACGGCTTCGGCTTTGCCGTATCGACTAAATACATGAAAGCCGGCCAATGGCAACAAGACGCCTTCCTCGGCGAACGCCTGTTCTACACCACAGAGCGCATCTACGGCATCGACATATCGCGATATCAACACGATCAAGGCAAGAAGAAATATCCCATCAACTGGAGCAACCTTCGCATCAAATACCTCGGCCCGCGCATCGACAAACTTCACATCGACGGCGATGCCGACTATCCTGTTTCGTTTGTCTACATCAAGTCGACAGAAGGGGTTACCATCACAAACCAATACTTCGTTTCCGACTATCTGAATGCCCATAGCCACAGCATTCCCGTGGGAGCCTATCACTTCTTCAGCACAAGGCAAGACCCGGCTGCACAGGCCCGACATTTCCTGAAGAACACGAAGTTCCGCCAGGGCGACCTGCCGCCGATGCTCGACATCGAACCGTCAGACGCGCTCATCAATGCCATGGGCGGTCCGGAGGCGCTGTTCAGTGCCGTCAGGAAGTGGATTGACATAGTGGAGCAGGCAACGAAGGCCAAACCTATTCTCTACGTCAACCAGCGTTTTGTAAACAAATATCTCGATCTGGCGGCCGACCTGAAAGAAAACTATCACTTCTGGATTGCTCGCTACGGCGAGTATAAGCCCGATATCCATCTGGCCATCTGGCAGCTGAGCCCCAGTGGGCGAGTAAACGGTATCAGAGGGAATGTAGACATCAACGTGTTTAACGGCTACCAAGGACAATGGGACGAATTTCTTAGCAACGACTGCGTGCCATAATTGGCAGAAAGCGCAAGACTGACTTTTTTTACGTTAAAATATTTGTGCGTATAAAGAATTATTCGTAAATTTGCAACTGCATAACAATCAAAAAAACATTACGCTTATGAAACACTTTCCGCTTGTATTAATGGCAGCAGTCACCATGTGTTCACAAAGCATTGCACAGAACAGAGTGACCAACGTATATGCCAGCAGCAAGAAACTGAATGTTGAATTGTTGCAAAACCAGAATCAGAACGTACAGTTCAACCGCTACCTCTTCGCCGGCTATAACACGCTTTGCCTGCCCATGTCGATGACGGCAGAGCAGCTTCAGGCAGCCGATGTGCAGATTGAACGTTTCGCCGCAATCGCCCAGGAAGGCAGCACTCTTTACCTCTACTTCGTGAAATGCACCAACGAGGGTCTTCAGGCAGGCGTACCCTATCTGGCATACTCTTCCAAATCGCAGATGTTGCGAGCCAGAAACACCGAAGTTATGGCCGTATCCAACGATTTGACCACCATAAAGCTGTCTGACGACCAGGGCAATATGGTCAGCTTCGGCAGCAGTTGGGAGGCAATGACCAAGGTGGGGCGCTATGGCATTCCCGCACAGCAGGAGACCACCCCGCTTCAAAGCATCCTTGTGCGCACCAATGCCGACAAGGAGTTTTTGCCTACACGTTGCGGATTCACCTGGGAGCAGCAGTCGCCATCTGCCACCGAGCTGAAGATCAAGCATGTAGAGAGCATGTCTGAGGTGTCGGCCATTCAAGGACGTCTGGCCGCCAAGGAGCTGGTTGATGTGTACGATTTGAAAGGCAATGTCATCATGAAACAGGTGCCAGCGGCAAATGCAGCCAGCATGTTGACGCGCGGTATCTATGTAATTAACGGTGAAAAAGTCACTGTGAAGTAAAGCGTATCCATACATGTATTTCACAGGAATCATTATTGCCATTTCCACCTTTCTGATTATAGGTTTCTTCCACCCCATAGTCATCAAGGCTGAATATTATTGGGGCACCCGCCTTTGGTGGGTGTTCCTTTGTGTAGGTATCGTCAGCATCGGAGCTGCACTGTTCATAGAGAACGAGATAGTGTCGTCGCTGACGGGTGTTTTCGGGGCATCGTCACTTTGGGGCATCGGCGAGCTGCTGGCCCAGAAAAAGCGCGTACAGAAGGGCTGGTTCCCCATGAATCCCAAGCGGAAGCATGAATATGAGCCCTTGTCTGCCGACGAACCGCTCTGCCCTGTGCACCACAGACGCAGTAAAAACGCATCATAGATGAAGACCGAACTGATTCTCGTAGGCCGCACAGCCGATAAACTCTTCGAGGCTGGCATCAGCGACTATGCCGAGCGCATCAGTCATTACATGCCATTTGCAATCACGACCATTCCTGAGCTGAAAAACACCAAGAACCTGTCAGAAGAACAACAGAAATCTGCAGAAGGAGAAAAAATACTGAAACTGCTCCAGCCTTCAGACACGTTAGTACTTCTCGACGAGCACGGCAAGGAACTGCGAAGTATCGAGTTTGCCAAATGGCTCACCCAGAGGCAGAGCACCTCGCGCCGGTTGGTTTTTGTCATTGGTGGGCCTTACGGCTTCTCGCCGGCTGTCTACGAGCGGGCCAACGACAAGCTATCACTTTCAAAAATGACATTCTCCCACCAGATGGTGCGCCTCATCTTCACCGAACAGATATACCGGGCATGTACCATCATCAAAGGCGAGCCATATCATCATGAGTAGCCATTAGGTCCGAATCGCCACAAAAGCAAGAAAGCACTCCTGCGCTGTTGCAGAAGTGCTTTCTTGCTTTTGTGGCGTTCGGGGGAAGCCGTCAGAGTATCGTCTTTACGGCATCGAGCATTCCCACTTGGCTGATGAGGTCAAGATACTGTTTGACAAGATCATTCAGACCTTCAATCTTGTTCAGGTCTTCCTGCCATATAAACTCGGCGCCAAGCACGCCGTCAGCCACTTTCTGCGTGTCGCCCGTTGCCCACAGTTTGCTGAGCAGATCCATAATCTTTTGGTCATCGTTGGGCACGATGTCAGCCCCGTCGAACCGCTTGCCTCCCTTGTAGTAAATGATGATGGCAGCGAGTCCGAACACCAGCCCTTTGGGCAGCTCACCCTTACGCTCAAGATATGTCTTCAAGCCTGGCAGGTCACGAGCCTGGAACTTGGGGAACGAGTTAAGCATTATGCTCGTCACCTGATGGTCGACAAACGGATTGTCGAAACGCTCCAGGACGTCGTTGGCAAACTTTTCAAGTTCTTCCATGGGCAAATCGAGAGTCTGCATCAATTCGTCGACTTGCACCTTATGGATGTACTTCCCAATCACCTCATGCTGACATGCATCGCGCACGATGTTGACTCCAGAGAGATACGCCACAGGAGAAAGAACAGTGTGCGGACCGTTCAGCAACGTGACCTTACGCTTGTGGTAAGGTTCTTCTGAAGGCACGAAAAGCACATGCAGTCCTGCCTTGTCGGCAGGAAACTCCTTAGCCACCTCTTTCGGGGCCTCAATCACCCAAAGGTGGAAGTTTTCTGCCTGCACCACAAGGTTGTCGCGATAGGATATCTTCTCCTGTATCTCAGCTATCTCCTTTTTTGGGAAACCAGGCACGATGCGGTCTACCAGTGTAGCATAGACGCCGCACGACTCCTCAAACCAACGACGGAAGCCGTCAGGCAACTCCCACAAGTCAATGTACTTGCGGATGCAGTCTTTCAGCACATGGCCGTTGAGGAATATCAGCTCGCAGGGAAAAATGATAAGTCCCTTCGACGGATCACCGCCAAACGTCTGATAGCGGCGATAGAGCAGCTGCACGAGCTTGCCGGGATAGCTGCTGGCAGGCGCATCGTCAAACTTGCATGAAGGGTCAAAGGCGATGCCAGCCTCAGTGGTGTTTGAGATGACGAAACGTATCTCAGGCTGGTCGGCCAATGCCATGAAAGCCTGATTCTGAGAGTAAGGATTCAGGCAACGGCTAATACAGTCGATGCGCTCCAGTGTGTTGACAGGCTTACCGTTTTCACGTCCTTGCAGATTGACGTGGTACAGGCAGTCTTGGCCGTTAAGCCAATCAATCATGCCTTGTGCAAGCGGCTGCACGACGACAACAGAACCGTTGAAATCGGTTTTCTGGTTCATATGCCAGATAATCCAGTCGACAAAGGCACGGAGGAAATTTCCCTCACCAAACTGAATGACTTTTTCCGGCATCACACTTTTCGGGGCAAAATGTTTGTTTAGTGGTTTCATTTTGTTAGTTTGTTTAATAGTGCATAACCTTTCTGTTTGCAAAGATACATTTTTTCTAAGAGAAATCCAAATTTATCCGGCTTTTTTAAATCACTTTTCCCCATTGAAAGCTCAGCAATGATTTTCTATGACCATAACCAAAAGGCACCATGTTGTTCACTTTTTGGCCAAAACGCTTGCTTATCTCACAAATAATTCTTAACTTTGCCACAAATCGAAAACAATATTTCATAAAACAATGCTTAAACAGACATTATTATCATTTGCACTGTTGGCAAGCATCAACCTGCTTGCCGACGTCAAGCCCTATTGGCAAGACCCCGCTGTCAACCAAATCAACCGCGAACCACGCCGCACTGATTTCTTTGCTTTCGAAAGTCAGCAGAAGGCTGCAAAGGGCGACAAGAGCGCATCAACCCGCTATCTATCAATGGAAGGCAACTGGCGGTTCAATTTCGTCAAAGACCACGACAAGGCGCCCAAAGATTTCTTCTCGCTCAAGTTCGACGACTCGGCGTGGGACAATTTCCCTGTGCCCGGTCTTTTCGAGCTCAACGGCTATGGCGACCCTATATACAAGAACATGGGCTACGCATGGTGTACCACGTTTGACAACAACCCGCCTTACATCAGCGAGACCAACAACTACACCGGATCGTACCGACGCACGTTCGACCTGCCGGATGACTGGAGCGGACAGGAGGTCTTTTTCCACGTAGGCTCAGCCACCAGCAACCTCGCCCTGTGGGTCAACGGCAAGTTCGTGGGCTACTCTGAAGACGCGAAAGTGGCAGCCGAATTTAATATCACCAAATACCTGAAGAAAGGCAAAAACCTCATGGCCATGCAGATTATGCGCTGGTGCGACGGCTCTTACCTGGAAGACCAGGACTTCTGGCGCTTCACAGGCATAGCACGCGAGGTGTATCTCTATGCTCGGCCGAAGACCCACATTCAAGACGTAATTGTCAATGCTGACCTCACAAACGGCTACACCGACGGAAAACTCACAGGCCAGATAACCGTCAAGAACGGCAAAGGCAGAACGATAGAACTGCAGCTGACCGATCCACAAGGCAAGCAGGTGGAGCAGAGCAGCATGCTTGTGGACGCCAATGGCCTCGTCAGTTTCAACTATGAGACCCTGGGGAGCGTCAGCCCGTGGACAGCCGAGACGCCGAGTCTGTATACCCTTACCATCACATTGAAGCAAGGCAACAAAGAGCTCGAAGTAATACGCCAGCGGGTAGGCTTCCGCCATATTGAAATCAAAAACGGACAACTGCTTGTCAACGGGCAGCCTATACTGATAAAGGGAGCCAATCGCCACGAGCTGGATCCCGACGGAGGCTACATCGTGTCTGTCGACCGCATGATTCAGGACATACGCATCATGAAGCAGCTCAACATCAACGCCGTGCGCACCTGTCACTATCCTGACGACCCGCGCTGGTATGACCTCTGCGATGAATACGGCATCTACCTGACTGCTGAGGCCAATCTTGAAAGCCACGGCATGGGCTACCACGAAAAGACGCTGGCCAAGCGGGCCGATTTCGAGCAGGCCCACATTGAGCGCAACGAGGGCAACGTGGCATCATTCCGCAACCACCCGTCAATCATCGTATGGTCGCTGGGCAATGAGGCCGGCTACGGCCCTAACTTCGAGAAAGCCTACGACTGGGTGAAGCAAGCCGATCCCACACGCCCCTGCCAGTATGAGCGCGCCGGCATGGAGGGCAAGACCGACATCTATTGCCCCATGTATGCCGACTACGACTGGTGTGAGCGCTACGCGAAGGGCGACCCTACGGCGCAGGGCAAGGTCGACGGCATCAATCCGCGCCCACTCATACAGTGTGAATACGCCCACGCCATGGGCAACTCGATGGGAGGTCTGAAAGAATATTGGGATATCATACGCAAATATCCCAAGTACCAGGGAGGCTATATCTGGGACTTCGTTGACCAGGGCATGCGCGACAAGAGTCCCATCACCGGCCGCGAGATATTCACTTATGGCGGCGACTATGGTCGCTACCCCGCTTCTGACTACAACTTCAACTGCAATGGCATCATTGCCCCCGACCGCCGACTGAACCCACATGCCTACGAGGTGCAATACATCTACCAAAACGCATGGATTACCGATAAGGACCTGAAGAACGGCACGATAGAGATATACAACGAACATTTCTTCACTTCACTCGACGACCTTGAGCTTTACTGGTATGTGGGCGGTGCATCGGGCACCAAGCACCACGAGGCCACAAACCTGCCGCAGGGCATGACATTCGGTCACGGCGGCGTCATCGACATCAGCGGCATTGGCCCGCAGCAGCGCAAAATGATCAGCGACGGCGCATTGAAGCAGACTATTGAGCGCGTGCTCGCACATCATGGCAACCAGGAGATTATGGTCAATTTCTATTTCAAGTCGAAGAACGGCGCACCACTCGTGGACAAAGGTCAGGTGATGGCCAAGCAGCAATTTCTGCTCACCGACTATACCTACCCGAAGCTCGATGCCGCCACAGCACAAGTGGAGAAAGAGGAGACCAATACCTACGTGAAGCTGTCGGCAGCCGGAACGACGCTCACCATAGGCAAACGAAGCGGTATGATTGACTACCTTGACGTAGACGGCCAGCCCATGCTGGCAGACCGCGAAGCCATGACGCCCGAGTTCTGGCGTGCACCGACCGACAACGACTACGGCGCTCAGTTGCAGCGCAAGTTTGCCACATGGAAGGCCCCCGCCATGAAGGTAGAGCACTTCTCTGTGGCCGACAATACCGTAGAAGCCACCATCGGGCTCGACGCTCAGAAGGCCCAGCTCAAGATGACCTATACGCTCACTGCCGAGGGCGAGGTGATTATACGCCAGCAGCTCTCAACCGACCAGGAAGCGCAGATGCCCGACCTCTTCCGCTACGGTATGCAGCTGCAGATGCCGAAGGCATTCAGCCAAGTGGCCTACTACGGCCGTGGCCCTGTGGAGAACTACGTCGACCGCCACTCCAGCGAGTTTATCGGCTACTATGAAAACAACGTGGCCGACGAGTACTTCGACTATATCCGTCCACAGGAGAGCGGCAACCACACCGACCTGCGCTGGTTTGCCGTGAAGAACGCCGAGGGCAAGGGGCTCTGCTTCTATTCCAACGCGCCCATGGAAGCCAGTGCCCTGCCCTACACTATCGACCAGCTTGACGACGGCGAGGCGAAAGAAAAGGCATGGGGCCACCACAGCGGTGACCTGATACCCGCCGACAAGACACAGGTCATAGTGCAGCAGCGTCAGTTCGGACTCGGCTGCATCAACTCATGGGGGGCTTGGCCGCGCGAGGAACACCGTCTGCCGTATAAAGACTACGACTTCACGTTTGCCGTCAAACCCATACGCTGATGGTGAGTTTTCGATATATTTGTCAGATAGCGGCACTCTTGTTGCCGCTATCTGCTTTATCCCAGCAACACTTCCCCAAGGTAATTCCTGCGGGAAACTACAGCAGCATCTGCACATTAGGCGACAGCCGCTACGCTGTGGTCAGCGACAAATCGGCTGAAGACGGGTTCTTCGTCTTACGCATCGACGTCGACACGCTGCGCCGGCGTATCACCAGCATGACGAATGAGGGTTTCCGCTCTGCTGCAAAGCCCAACAGCGACTTGGAGGGCATTTGCTTCTTCCCGCCCCGCCAGACACTGTTTATTGCAAGCGAAAGCAGCGGAGAGATTCTGGAATATGCCCTCGATGGCACTCCTACGGGTCGGCGCCTGCCCACTGACACGACCAAACTGGCGCAACAGAAAGCATACGGTCTGGAGGCCCTCACCTACGATGCCGGGCGGCACCGCTTCTTCGCCACCACCGAACGACCGCTGAGGGGCGACAGTCTGCTGCAAATCTGGACTTTCGACGACGACCTGCGCCCCAGCACGGTCTACCATTATCATCCTGACGCGCCCATCAGCCGCAAATACTACCACGGCGTGGCGGAGCTTTGCGCCCTTTCTGACGGTCGGTTGCTGGTGCTCGAGCGGCAAATACGCATACCACGGCTGAAAATCGGCGCCAAGACCATCATCAGGCTCTATGAGATAAGCCCGTCCGACGAGTCCATGCTGCAGAAGCGTCTGGTGGCTGAATTCACAACACGGCTGACACTCACCAGCCGAAAATTTGCAAACTACGAAGGGCTTTGCGAAGTGGCGCCAGGTCTGATAATGCTCATTGCCGACTCACAAAATCAATATCGCGGGGTTTTGCGCGATTGGATAAAGCTGTTGACCATAGAAAAGAAATATTAGATTTTTCTTTGTTTTTTGCATAATTTCCACTACCTTTGCAGACAAAATTTAAAACTATAACCAAAAATCAACAATATGAAACTTACGGGAAGAAGACAAAGCTCTAACGTGGAAGACCGCCGCGGCATGAGCACGGGTGCTAAGGCCGGCATCGGCGGTCTGGGTGGTATCATTGTCATTGCACTGATGACGCTTATGGGAGGCGGCAATCTGGGCGATGTAGTGCAGAATGTGGTGCAGCAGCAGATGCAAGCCCCCACCGAGACCGTGGGCGAAGAGTCGTTCACTGAAGAAGAGCAGCAGCTTGCCGAGGAGTGCAAGCAGATTCTGGCCAGCACCGAAGACGTGTGGACCAAAGTGTTTAAGGAAAATGGCTGGGGCGAATACCAGTACCCCACACTGGTGCTCTTCTCCAACCAGGTCAACTCCGCCTGTGGCTCGGCCACGGCTGCCGTGGGCCCCTTCTACTGCTCTGGCGACCAGAAACTCTATGTAGACCTCTCCTTCTTCACCGAGATGAAGCGCCAGCTCGGCGTTGAAGGCAACACGTTTGCCTATGCCTATGTCATCGCTCATGAGATAGGTCACCATGTGGAGTATCTCACCGGCACGCTGACGAAGGCACATCAGGCCATGAGTCAGACAAGCAAGGTGCAAGCCAACCAGATCAGTGTGCGACTGGAGCTGCTGGCCGACTATTATGCCGGCGTATGGGCTCATTACGAAGACGCCATGAACCACTCCATGGAATATGGCGACATGGAGAAAGGTCTGGAGCTGGCCAAAGCCATCGGCGACGACTGGCTGCAAAAGAAAGCCCAGGGACGCGCCACGCCCGAGTCGTTCACCCACGGCACAAGCGACCAGCGCAAGCGTTGGCTGAAGCGCGGCTACGAGACGGGCAACATGCAGACCACTACATTCAGCGTGGCCGACTATAACGACCTGTAACGGATTATGCCTAACACTTAGCAAAAGCCGGATGCAACTATTGTTGCTCCGGCTTCTTTTTGTTGGGGCCCTTTGCTGACGTCAACACAGCCAAACGCTCACAGCGGTAGGCCTCATTGCTACCAGCAATACATAGCGAAACTCTTGCCGATGGCATGTGGCGCAGAACAATTCCGGCCGATTTCTTACGAATAATGGCCAGAATCTACACAATTTTGGCCAATATTCAGCGTCATCGATGTATGGATATGACACAAAAAAGGCCGCGATGCACTCTTAAATGAGAAACATCGCGGCATGTCTGCGTCAATGCAGCCTTGAAAGGCAAAGCCAAATTTATGCCTCGGCGGGAGCTTCTTCAGCTGCGGGAGCCTCCTGCTCAGCAGCAGCGGCAGCAGCAGCGGCCTTCTTTTCAGCCACCTTCTGGGCAATAGCCTCGTTCACTTTCTTCTCTGCATCGAGAGCCTTGGCCTCGGCATCTTTCTTTGCCTTAGCATCAGCCTCACGAACCTTATCAAGACCACGCTGCTTGTCGGCCTTCCATGCATCGAACTTGCGCTGGGCAGCAGCCTCGTCAAAGGCGCCTTTGCGCACGCCGCCACGCAGGTGCTTCATCAGCATCACGCCCTCGCGGCTGAGAATGTTACGCACGGTGTCGGTGGGCTGTGCGCCTACCTCCAGCCAATACAGAGCACGGTCGAAATTCAAGTCTACCGTGGCAGGATTGGTGTTAGGATTGTAAGTACCAATCTTTTCAGTGAAACGACCATCACGTGGTGCACGAGCGTCGGCGATAACGATGCTGTAGAAAGCATAGCCTTTACGGCCACCGCGCTGCAATCTGATTTTTGTTGCCATTGTTTAAATTGTAATTGTTTTGTTAATTAAATTTGAATTTCATGCTACTATCTCGTAATAGCGGCTGCAAAATTACTGCTTTTTCACCAATTATGCAAACTTTTTCTGTCTTTTGTGCTTCTGTTTAAAGTTTTTTGTGTACTTTTGAAGCTGAAATGGAAAAGCAACTCTCTATTCTGATACCTGTCTACAACTACGACTGCACTGTGCTTATCGAAGAACTGGTCAGGCAGACCGACGGTTACGACTGCGAGATTATCGTGGCCGAAGACGGCTCTACCGACCCGCATGCGCTAAAAGCCAACAGCGCCATTGCGGAAATGGAGCGCTGCCGTTACTGGAAGCGCGACGCCAACGTGGGGCGAGCTGCCATACGCAACCTGCTTGCGCGCGAAAGCACCAAGCCCTGGCTGCTCTTTCTTGACTGCGACGTGAAGCTGAAAGACTGCAACTTCGTGGCAAACTACCTATCGGCCGATGAAAGCAGTCAGGTGATTGACGGCGGTGTCGACGTGGAGCACAACGACGAGCTCGGAGGCAATCTGCGCTACCGCTATGAGACAGAAGAGCTGCCAAGGCACTCGGCTGAGCAGCGCTCAATGAATCCCTACCGCAGTTTCCGCACCACCAACTTCATGGTGAGCCGTCAGGTGATGCTCGACCATCCGTTCGACGAGCGCTTCAGGCGCTATGGCTATGAAGACGTGCTGTTCGGCAAGCAGTTGCGCAACGCTGGCATAAGCATCTTGCACATAGACAATGCGGTGAACATAGACGACCTTGAGCCTAACGATGTCTTTGTCAGGAAAACAGAAGAGAGTCTTGAGACGCTTCATACCTTCAAGGACGACCTGCGGGGCTATTCGCGTATGATTACTTTCGCTGAGGGCATTCATTCCCGCTTTGTCGTGGGGAGCATCAAGATATGGCACAAGGTGATGGGAGGCATGGAGCGGCGCAACCTCTGCGGAAAGAGACCTAACCTGACTATTTTCAAGCTTTACAAGCTGGGATATTACCTAACGCTTGAATGAAAACCATAATAATATCCAGCCAAAAACTATGACAAGAAGATTTGCATTTAAGATGAAACTGAAACCGGGGTGTGAAAAAGAGTATGCCAGACGGCATGCCGCCATCTGGCCCGAACTGAAACAGATTATCAAAGAACAAGGTGTAGGAAACTACAGCATCTATTGGGACAAAGAGACGAACATACTCTTTGCCTATCAAGAATGTGGGAAAGAAGGTAATACGCAAAACACGTACAACGTGGACCCCGTGACACAACGCTGGTGGGACATGATGGCAGATATCATGGAAGTGAATGCCGACAACTCGCCTGTGAGCATACCGCTGAAAGAGCTGTTCCACATGGATTAGTCCAGCTCCGACAACCCCTCTATCGGACTGCGCAAAATGCGGCCCAACGTGTAGCCCTGCTCTGCGGCGGCTTTCTGCAACTGAGCGGAGAAATGATAGGCGATGCTGCCAACGGCATGGATGCAGAGATCTGGACGCTGATAGGGGGTGATGTTGTTGCTAATAAAAGAGCGGAAATTATCTGTCACCAGTGCTTCTACTGCAGGGTCAGAGAGATGCGCCGAAACAAACGGGGCCAGCGATGCGAGCCAGCGATTGGCCATGGACTGACGGTAGACGCGCCCGATGACATCGGGCAACGACAGTTGCATCTCATTTTCAAACAAGGTGAGCAGATATTTTGGCAGGCGCTCCTTATAGAGAGCATTAAGCAGACGGATGCCCAGTGCGGCACCGCTGCCTTCGTCGCCAAGAATATAACCCATCGGAGGAATATTTCTCACAATACGGCGGCCATCATACAGACACGAGTTAGCACCTGTGCCCAGTATGCATGCTATGCCTTCCTGCTGTCCGCACAAGGCGCGGGCAGCCCCCAGCAAGTCGCTGGCGGCTTCCACCTCAGCAGCTTCAGGAAAGACTCTGCGCAACACGCCCGCCATCATTGACGTCAGCTCTGGCCGCACACCACTTCCGTAAAAAGAAATACGCTCTATCTGGCTTTCGCTGCCAATCTGCGGTAGCAATTCTTCTTGCAGGATTACTTCTATTTCCTTTTCGGTCTGATGAAAAGGATTTATGCCTTGCGTCTTGTAACGCTTATCGCCTAAAGACCAGTCGGTCTTAGTGCTGCCACTGTCGGCTATCAAATGATGTTTGTCGGTCATCTCACACTGCGTCGGTATTGTTCGTATCGTTTTTTGATGTTATCTACATACTCCGCCGTCTCCTGGCCGCGCATATATCCGCTACGTACCAAGCTGTCGCTATAGAAACGAGGATCTGACAAACGCAGGACATACGAGCGGACATCTGACCACAGATGCGGATTGCGACCGTCGCGCTCAGCCAGTCGCATCGCATCGCGTATGTGGTGCAGCCCGCCATTATAGGCCGCAAGCACCAAGTTCTGACGTTCCTGACGATTCCTGACGATGGATAGCTCACGGTCGAGCTCTTTCAGATACCTCGCCGCAGCTGCAATATTCTGCTCAGGCTTGAATATGTCGGTCTGCGCCAGGCCCAGGTGATTGGCAGTCTGAGGCATAATCTGCATCAAGCCGCAAGCGCCAGCCCACGACTTCGCTTTCGGGTCAAAGGTAGACTCCTGATAGCACTGGGCTGCCATAAGACGCCAGTCCCACCCTATCGACCTGCTGTGATATTTGAAAAGCTTGTCATAGCGGGAGATGACTCCCTTGGATAGCATGGGGGCATATACACGGCGGGAAACACGCGGTTGTGTGAGCAGACGCTTCTCTGTTTCGCGCATCTCAGCCATCATGGTAGGACGATACCAGCTGCGCAAGGCCTCACGGAGCTCGGGCTTGCCCTCGCCTATTTTCCATCCCGGCGATGCGGAGTCAGCTTCGATGGCTATGACAGCCATGTCAGCATCGCCGGCCGACAATCGCTGCAGCAGTTCGGCCGTGTCGCGGCAAACCTCCATTCTCAGCTTTACTCCTAAATGTTGGGCAAACTCCTGGCAAAGCAGATAATGAAGCCCTAAGTGGCGGCCACGAAAATCATAGTAGGTGTCTGGACCTGACAGCGTAAGTCCAATCATCTCGCCGGCCTGCTCTATCTGAAACAAGTCGAAGGCATCACTCTCTATGGAGTCGGCCTCACCTTCCCATGGAGCAGAAAGAGGCTCCTGTCGCTGAGTGCACGACAGCGACAGGAGCAATATGCCGACGGATAGATACCGCAGTTTCAAGACTTTCGCTATTTTAAGAGAGGAAACCTAACAAAGCTCCGGCTGCTACAGCTGAGCCGATGACACCGGCCACGTTGGGCCCCATGGCATGCATGAGAAGGAAGTTGTGCTTATCGTATTCCAATCCTAAGTTGTTGGAGATGCGGGCCGACATGGGCACCGCACTGACTCCTGCGTTTCCAATCAGAGGATTAAGCTTCTTACCTTCAGGAAGGAATACGTTCATCAGCTTCACAAAGAGCACACCGCTCATGGTGGCAATTGCGAAAGCAGCTGCACCAATGGCAAAGATGAACACCGTGTTCAAGGTCAGGAACTCTGAAGCTTGGGTGGAACATCCCACCGTCAGACCCAGCAGCATGACGACGATGTCGTTGAGAGCGGCACCTGCCGTCTTTGCCAAGCGAGTGGTCTTGCCGCTCTCTTTCAGCAGGTTGCCGAAGAAGAGCATGCCCAACAACGGAAGACCCGACGGGACAAGAAACGTGGTGAGCAACAGCCCGATAATAGGAAAGAGGATTCTCTCGGTCTGGCTGACCTCACGGGCGGGCTTCATCTTGATAAGGCGCTCATTCTTTGTGGTGAGAAGGCGCATCAAAGGCGGCTGGATCAGAGGAACAAGTGCCATATAGCTATAGGCACACACAGCAATGGCCCCCATCAGATTGGGCGACAGCTTGGATGAAAGGAATATGGCCGTGGGGCCATCGGCACCGCCGATAATGGCAATACCGGCTGCCTGGTTCGGCTCAAAGCCAATAGCCAAGGCGAACATATAGGCACCAAAGATGCCAAACTGGGCAGCCGCACCGATAAGCACAAGCTTGGGATTGGCCAAAAGTGCCGAGAAGTCGGTCATGGCGCCGATGCCAAGGAAGATAAGAGGCGGATACCAACCTTGGCGGACACCCTGATAGAAGATGTTGAGAACCGAATTGTCTTCATACAGTCCGATTTCCAAACCGGCATCGGCACGGAAGGGAATATTTCCTAGAATGATGCCAAGACCGATGGGAACCAAGAGCAGGGGCTCGAAATCCTTCTTGATGGCGAGATAAATGAAAAACACGCCAACAAGTATCATGATGAGGTTTCCAACCGTTGCATTGGCAAAGCCAGTATAGGTCAGAAACTCATGGAGGTTTTCTGAAATAAACTCAAACATAGCTGTAATCGGCTTTGAAGTTATTTATCCTATGGTGAGAAGGACTGCTCCCTCCATGACGGTGTCACCCTGCTTCACAACAATTGAAGTGACAGTGCCTGCGCGCTCTGCCTCAATAATGTTTTGCATCTTCATTGCTTCGAGTATGACAACTGTGTCGCCCACGTTTACTTGCTGGCCGACGGTCACCTTCACATCGGTAATCGTACCGGGCAGAGGAGCCTTCAAAGCTGTGCCTGCTCCTGCAGGGGCGGCCGATGCCTGCTTTGCTGCAGGAGCAACAGGGGCTGCCGGTGCAAACGTTGGTGCTCCCGACGGAGACACCGACTTCGAACGAGGACGTGCCATAGAGGGATGTTTGGCCGTATTAATAGGTTTCTGAAGCTCCACTTCAAAGGGAATTCCATTGACGTTAACCTGGGCAATCTTGCCCACTACTTCGACGATTTCTACAACGTAGTCTACGCCTTTTACTTTATATTGATACTTAATCATTTCTAATCTTTTTGGGGGTTTGTGGGTATACGGGGAGCGGAATGATCGGTGGGTGTGATAGCCTCATGGAAATGTGTCATCTGGCTGTACTCATCGTCCCATCCTGTGTCTTTAGGACGTATAGTGATGATGCCACTCTCCACATCATGTACATTATCTTCATACTGCTTCAGCGCCATGCCAATGACGGCCATATAAAGCTCCATGTCTATATGTTCAGCGGTTGCAACTGAAGCCTCTCTCTCACCTGAAGCCACGCCCACTGTCTGCTGGCCAACTGCTTGGCTGTTCTTTCCGGCAAACCTGCGCATGATGATGCCAAATATGGTGAAAAAGATCCAAAGTGTGGCCAGACAGGTAAACACAATGCCCATTGCCATGATAGCCATGGCAAAACCATGCGGGTCTTCGCGCTTGAACTTGTCGATTTTCGACTCAGAAGCCTCAATGAAGTTGCTGATGCCTGGAGTAACGTTTTCTGCTGACTTCACACTCCATCGGCCTCCATGACGCGCAAATGACTGGTCGGCTGCCAACGCAGGTACCGTCACTGAGTCAATCAGTTCCACACCATTTCCATTGTAGAGAGCTATCCAGACCGGCTCAGATGCCTTCACAGGGGCTGCAAGATGCAGTTTGCCCTTCGCTGGATTAGAATTGCAATAAAGCACAAGGTGCTTGCGTGCACCAATGGCCGTACGGTCGTCCCCGCTCGGAATCATACTCATACGGCTGATGCGTTCGGGCGCTGACATGGGTTGAAGCACCGACTTGTCGGTTGCGATGAACATTCCACGCACATTGTAAGTGCTGAAGGATGTGTTGGCTAATTCAATCCAAGCCTCGCGTTGTCCGAACTCATCGACAATGCTCTGTGTGTTGTTGGTCATCACTTCGCTGATGACGATGTTTTTGGCACCCTGCCCAAACACCGCCGACGAAACAGTAACCGCAAGCACAGAAAGCAAGAGTCCAATTCTGTTCATTTTGTCGTTTTGTTAGTGTATATTATTATTTCTCCTGAAATCAAGTTTTTTCCAAATAAAAGTCTTCCTTGTATCAAATGCTATCCGCAAAAGAACAATACGATAAGTTGAGCTGTCAGAATGCGCAGGAACATCGAAAGTGGGTACACCGTAGAGTAACCTACCGCAGGTGCTTCTTTCGAGCAGATGCTATTGGCGTATGCCAGTGCCGGGGGATCTGTATAGGTGCCGGCCACCATACCGGCGATAGTAAAGTAGTTGAACTTATACTTGATACGTGCTATCGGCCCTATTATAACAATAGGTAGCACGGTGATAAGGAACCCCGTCAGCACATAAAGCAAGCCATCGCCTTCTGTAACCGTGTCATAGAAATTGGCTCCCGCTTTGATACCCACAGAGGCAAGAAAAAGCACCAGTCCTATCTCGCGCAGCATCATATTGGCCGATGTCGTAGTGTAAGTAACCAGCTTGAACTTATAGCCATAGCGCCCAATCAATATTGCCACAATGAGCGGCCCTCCTGCCAGTCCAAGCTTCATCAATGGCATGCCAGGAATAAAGGGGAGAGAACCAAAAATAATGCCTAACAATACGCCAACGAAAATTGTGGCGATATTGGGTGCATCAAGGCGCTTCACGGAGTTGCCCAAAAGGCTGGCCACACGGTCGACGGCATCTTCCGGCCCAACCACCATCACGCGGTCGCCAACCTGCAGAGGCAGACTTGGCGAAGCAAAGATATCCATTCCATGACGTGTGACTCGCGTCACATTAACGCCACTGGCGCGCGAAAAGTGCAATGCGCCCAAAGTCTTACCATTAAACTTCGGATTGGTCACCACGATACGCTTTGATGCCATCGGCCTGTCTTGGTGATCCCAGTCTACTTCAATAGTTGGACCAATAAATGCCACCACAGCCTCATAGTCGTGCTCCGTGCAAACCACGCTCATCTGGTCGCCCACATGGAAGATGGTCTCAGCAGTAGGGATGCTAACATGCCCATCATGCAGGATGCGCGTACAGACGAACTCACGATTCAGGAAGTTATGAACCTGGAAGAGCGTTTTGCCTTCAAGATACTTATTAGTCACTTCCAGATGCATGCGGTGAGGCTTCTTGTAGACATCGGCTTCAGCCTGAGCCTCAAGGTCGGCCTCTTCTTTGTTAAGCTTTACCTTGCAGATGTAGCGCAACAGTATCGTTGCTCCAATGATGCCGAGCACGCCAAGTGGATAGGCGCAAGCATATGCCGAGGCAATCTGTGGCGAATTGGAGCCCATCACAGAATAGAGAGCCTCGTTGGCAGCACCAAGACCCGGTGTATTAGTGACGGCACCATAAAGCGTACCGACCATCATTGGCAAATTGTAGGGGTCGCGGGTGTCGAAGAAGGCATAGTAACATCCGAACATAACGAATATGTTCAGAAGGATGAGCGTGGCAGCAAGCCCGTTGAGCTTGATTCCTGCCTTGCCAAAGCTCTCGAAGAAACCTGGTCCCACCTGCAATCCAATCATAAACACAAAGAGGATAAGACCGAAATCCTGCATAAAGTTCAGAATGGGCAAAGGAGCTGTAAAGCCGAAATGCCCCGCCACAATACCAGCAAACAAGACAAAGGTCACCCCCAACGAGATGCCAAGCAACTTTATCTTGCCCAAATAGACCCCCACGGCAATGACTACCGCATAGAGGGTGACTATATGGGCAACAGACTCAGTATCTGTGAAAAGGTTTATCAGCCATTGTATTGATTCCATCTCAAAAGCTTTATTCTGCCTTCAAATTATGATTATCAACCTTTTTTCAGGGCTGCAATTGACTCGCGCAGTGCTGCTATCTTCTCTTCCGAGTCGGTTTGCTTCTTGCGCTCCATGGCAACAACAGCCTCAGGGGCATTCTGAACGAAACGCTCGTTAGACAGTTTCTTCTGCACGCCGGCCAGGAATGACTCAAGATGCTTCAGCTGTGCGTCAAGTTTCAATATCTCAGCCTCAATGTCAATCAGGTTTCCTAAAGGCACACTGAACTCGTCAGTGCCGACCATGAATGCCGAAGAGGTGGAGTCTTTCACTTCAACAACGCTGATGTCTTCAAGATTGGCCATCTTGGCAATCACATCATTATATGACTCAAAGGCATTCTGTGAGGTGCAATGAAGAGTGAGCTTTTCTTTTGGTGCGATATTCTTCAAGCTACGCACAGTGCGCACACCCGACACGACCTGCTTAACCAGCTCAACATCCTGAATAAGCGCCAACTCGGCTTCATCAGGTGCAGCCAGCACAAGCTGGTCGCGCATGATGCTCTCGCCGGCCTTACGGTCGTAAAGTGCCTGCCAGAGCTCTTCGGTGATAAACGGCATAAACGGATGCAACATCTTCAGAAGCAGTTCAAAGAAGCGCAACGTGGCATCGTAGGTTTTCTTGTCGATAGGCTGAGGCTTACCGTCGACATAGGCAGGCTTAACCATCTCAAGGTACCACTGCGAGAACTCGTCCCAGAACAACTTATAAACAGTCATCAGTGCATCACTGATACGATATTTTGCGAAATGCTCCTGCATCTCCACATTAGCCTGCTTCAGCTTCGCTTCCATCCAGCGCGTTGCAATGCCGTTGGTTCTGGCCATGGCCTCATTGGCCGGCTCATCGGCCACATGCCAACCTTTTACCAGACGGAACGCATTCCAAATCTTGTTGTTGAAATTACGCCCCTGCTCACACAGCACCTCATCAAAAAGAATGTCATTACCAGCCGGAGCCGACAGCATCATGCCCATGCGCACTCCGTCGGCACCGTATTTCTCTATCAATTCGATGGGGTCAGGAGAGTTGCCTAATGACTTCGACATTTTCCGTCCCAACTTGTCGCGGACAATGCCCGTGAAGTAGACACTCTTGAAAGGCACCTTGCCCATATATTCCTCACCGGCCATGATCATGCGGGCCACCCAGAAGAAGATGATGTCAGGAGCGGTCACCAAGTCGGTCGTGGGATAATAGTAGTTTATCTCTTCATTGCCTGGCCTGTTGATGCCATCAAACAACGAGATAGGCCACAGCCACGACGAGAACCACGTGTCGAGCGCATCCTCATCCTGCTTTATATCAGAGAGTTGCAGACTATCGTTTCCGCTTTCCTTCCTGGCCATTTGCAAAGCTTCCTCGGCCGTCTCAGCCACCACGAACTTCTCTTCGTCGTAGTAATAGGCAGGTATACGATGCCCCCACCACAGCTGTCGGGAGATGCACCAGTCCTGAATGTTTTCCAGCCAGTTCTTATAGGTGTTGACATACTTCTGCGGATAGAATTTCATCTCGCCGTTAAGCACGGGCGGCAGGGCGATGTCAGCAAAATGCTGCATGCGCAAGAACCACTGGAGCGAAAGACGAGGCTCAATGACCGTGTCAGGATTTCTTTCAGAATAACCTACCTTGTTGGTATAGTCTTCCACCTTCTCCATCAGGCCTGCTTCCTTCAAGTCCTTCACAATCTGCTTCCGGCACTCAAAGCGATCCATACCCACATAAAGAGGAGACTCGTTTGAAATAGTACCGTCAGGATTGAAGATGTCTATCGTTTCCAAATGATGCGTCTTGCCCAGCATGTTGTCGTTTTTGTCGTGGGCAGGCGTCACTTTCAGGCATCCGGTGCCAAACTCAATCTCAACATAGCGATCCTCAATCACGTTGATGACGCGTCCCACGAGGGGCACCACGACCTTATGACCGCGGAGCCACTGGTTCTTCGGGTCCTTTGGATTCACGCACATGGCTGTGTCGCCCATGATGGTCTCAGGGCGCGTGGTAGCCACCACGGCATAATAGCCTTTTTCATCCTTATGAACGACGTTGCCAGATTCGGGATCCTCGGGAATTGTCAAGTTCTCGGGATCGGCAACATAATATTTCAGATAATATAAATGGCCGTGCTCCTCTTTGTAGACAACCTCCTCGTCAGAGAGAGCCGTCAATGCCTTGGGGTCCCAGTTCACCATGCGCAGTCCACGGTAGATATATCCTTTGCGATACAAATCCACAAACACTTTGATGACGCTTTTCGAGCGTTTCTCATCCATTGTGAACGAAGTGCGGTCCCAGTCGCACGAGGCACCCAGGCGGCGCAGCTGCTTCAAGATGATACCGCCATGCTCATCGGTCCATTCCCACGCGTGCTTCAGAAACTCATCGCGAGTCAGGTCGTGCTTCTTGATGCCCTGCTCCCCGAGTTTCTTCACCACTTTAGCCTCAGTGGCAATAGAAGCATGGTCAGTGCCAGGCACCCAGCAGGCATTCTTTCCCTCCATGCGGGCACGACGAACAAGAATGTCCTGGATTGTATTGTTAAGCATGTGGCCCATGTGAAGTACACCAGTCACATTGGGTGGCGGAATGACTATCGTATATGGTTCACGACTATCGGGCTTACTCGCAAACAATTTGTTGTCGAGCCAATACTGATACCATTTACTTTCAACCTCACGTGGGTCGTATTTATTTGCTATTTCCATACTTGTTTACTTATGCTTACTCTTTTTGCGAGTGCAAAGGTACGAATTATTTTTCAATTAAGAAAATGTTTGGCATTTGTATTGAGTTAAAAGCGGTTAAAAGGATTTCGGGCCTCTTTGAGTCCACAGCGCCGCATCTGCAAAATAATATGGAAAATTTGGTGGGATGACATTTTTTTTGTACTTTTGCATTGCAATACATTTAGAAGCCAAAACTTAATTAGTATTAATGGTAGGTTCTATTAATTCATAAATTCGAGTGGAAGCCGTTCCGTCAGATACAATCTTTCGGAATCAGTCCCTCAGCTGAGGGCTTTGGCTAGCGATTGCGTTCGTTTATCCACTCATTGACATGTTGTTTTTGACGAT
>JAGBJJ010000035.1 GCA_017934525.1 Prevotella sp. | reverse complement strand
TAGCGCAGGTCGTGGCCGGCACGGTCGGTGACGTAGGTGATGAGGTCCATGTCCTCGCCCTCACGTCGGCCCAGCAGGCGGTCGACGGTGTTGATGAGCACGCGGATGATGTCGATGTTCTTCCACTCGTTGAAACCGCCGATGTTGTAGGTCTCGGCCACCTTACCCTCATGGAAGATGAGGTCGATGGCGCGGGCGTGGTCTTCCACGTAGAGCCAGTCGCGCACGTTCTCGCCCTTACCATAGACGGGCAGCGCCTTGCGGTGGCGGATGTTGTTGATGAACAGCGGGATGAGCTTTTCAGGAAACTGGTAGGGCCCGTAGTTGTTCGAGCAGTTGGTCACGATAGTGGGCAGCCCGTAGGTGTCGTGATAGGCCCGCACAAAGTGGTCGCTCGATGCCTTGGCAGCGCTATAGGGCGAGTGGGGCTGATACTTCAGGTCCTCGGTGAAGAACTTCTCGCCGTAGGCCAGATGATGGCTGGCCGACGACGCCTTAGTGGTGAAGGGCGGCTCGATGCCCTCGGGATGCGTGAGCTCCAGGGCGCCATAGACCTCGTCGGTGGAGATATGGTAGAAGCGCTTGCCCTCATACTTCTCCGGCAGGCTCTCCCAGTAGAGCTTGGCAGCCTGCAGCAGCGACAGCGTGCCCATGACATTGGTGCGAGCGAAGGTGAAGGGGTCCTTGATGCTGCGGTCCACATGGCTCTCGGCGGCCAGGTGTATGATGCCGTCTACATGCTTCTGCTGCATGAGCTGGTAGAACGGCTCGAAGTCGCAGATGTCCATGCGCACGAAATCATAATTAGGGCGGTTCTCTATGTCCTTCAGGTTAGCCAGGTTGCCGGCATAGGTAAGTTTGTCGAGGTTGATGATGTGGTAGTCGGGATACTTGTTCACAAAGAGTCGCACCACATGACTGCCTATGAATCCGGCACCGCCGGTGATTACGATAGTTTTTTTCATAATAGCTTATTCTATATTGTTGTTTTTCCTTTCTTTATAATACTGGATGCCCGTCATCAGGAGGCCGAACACTACACCTTCGAACAGCACGGAGCCCCAGCTGATTGCCGTCCCAAAGAGCAGGTCGAGCAACACGTAAATCACAACGAACACAACCGTTGTGGAAAGCGCCATGACCGAGTATCTATACATCGCTGCCTAAAGTTATTACTTCACAATCCTTAAACTGACTGCCGTCTACGGTCAGTCTGACGAGCGTGCGCTCCTTGTGCCATCCCTGCATGCCAGCCGCTCCCGGGTTGATATGCAGCAGGCCGAGCGTCTTGTCGTACTGCACCTTCAGTATGTGCGAGTGGCCGGCAATGAAGAGCTGCGGCGGATTGGCAAAGAGCGTGGCGCGTATGCTGGCGTCGTAGCGGCCGGGATAGCCGCCGATGTGCTTGATGAGCACGTCGACGTCCTCACACCTGAAGCGGTTCAGCTCGCGGTACATCAGCCGCAGGTCGCCGCCGTCGCAGTTGCCGCAGACGGCGCGCAGCGGGCGGAAGGCCGCCAGCTTCTCGGCCACCTCCACGGAGCCTATGTCGCCGGCGTGCCATATCTCGTCGCAGGGCTCGAAGTAGTGCAGATACTTCGGGTCCCAGTAGCCGTGGGTGTCGCTGATGATGCCTATGCGTTTCATTTGTTGTAGCCTTCAATAAACTGGGCAATATACCGGGCCGTGGCCTCTACGCCAAGCAGCGAGGCGTCGACGCAGAGGTGATAGCTCTCAGCATGGCCCCAGCGCTTGCCCGTGTAGTAGTTGTAGTAGGAGGCCCGCTCCTGCTCGCCCTTCTCAATCATGCGGCGCGCCTCGTCGCGCGAACAGCCGTGGCGCTCGCAGACATGGTCGATGCGGAAGTCCATCGACGCAGTGATGAACACGTTGAAGCAGGCGGGATTGTCGCGCAGCACATAGTCGGCACAGCGGCCCACGAAGACGCAGTCGGCCTCTTCGGCAGCCTTGCGTATGGCGTCGCTCTGCAGCTTGAACAGCCCCTCCTGCGAGAAGTCGCTGGTGTAGAAAGTGCTGCTGCCCATGTTAGGCGCATGCAGGTTGAACAGCGAGCGCAGGAAGCCCTTATGCTCGTCGTTCTTCTCGAAAAACTCGGGTGCGAAGCCGCTCTCCCGGGCGGCCAGCTCCAGTATCTCGCGGTCGTAGAACTGTGCCCCGAACGCCTGCGCCAGCAGCTTGGCCACGGCACGTCCGCCGGAGCCTATCTGGCGACCCACGTTGATAATCAGATGCTTATCCATTGGCTTTTATTTTACTCATATATCTCCACATCACAATGGCCGTCACCACCGAGGCCACACCATCGCTGGCAGGCAGCGACACCCACACTCCGCGCAACCCCCAGAAGAGGGGCAGCACCAGCACCAGCGGCAGCAGAAACAGCAGCTGTCGCGACAGCGAGAGGAAAATGCTGATTTTCACCCGCCCTATGCACTGGAAGAAGTTGGTAATCACGGCCTGGAAACCTATCACGGGGAAGAGCACCATGTTGAGGCGTATGCCCTCAGCAGCCATCTGTATCTGCGTCTGGTCGGTGGTGAAGATGCGGGCCATGGCTCCCGGGAAGAGCATGGCCAGCAGCCAGCCAAAGGTCATGACGGCCGTGGCCGAGAGTATCGACAGGTTGAGACAGCGCATCATGCGGTCATATTTCTTAGCACCGTAGTTATAGCCGGCAATGGGCTGCATGCCCTGATTGATGCCTATGACAAACATGAAGAAGAGCATGCCCATGGTGTTGGCAATGCCGTAGGCGCCCACGGCCATGTCGCCGCCGTAGCGCTTAAACTGATTGTTCATGAAGATGACGATGACGCAGGCCGTGGCGTTCATCAGGAAGGGCGAGATGCCGATGCTGATGATGTTGCGCACCAGGTTGGCCTTCAGCCGATAGATGCCCCGCTTCAGGTGGAGCAGCTCGCGCTTGTCTGAGAACACCCACATCTGCCAGCACAGGGCCAGCGTCTGCGACGTGACGGTGGCCAGCGCCGCGCCGCGTATGCCCCAGCGGAACCACCATACGAAGCACACCACGAGGATGATGTTCATGAACACGGTGAAGAGCGTGGCATACATGGCATGGCGCGGCTTGCCGCTGGCGCGCAGCACGGCATTCATGCCGAAATACATGTGGGTAATCATATTGCCGGCCAGGATGACCTCCATGAACTCGCGCGCGTAAGGCAGCGTGACATCGCTGGCCCCGAAGAAGCGCAGGATAGGGTCGAGGAAGACGAGGCTCACGGCCATGAAGAGGAAGCCTACGATGAGGTTGAGCGTCACGGTGTTGCCCAGCAGGTGCTCAGCCGTCTGGTAGTCGCGCTGCCCCAGCTTCACGCTGATGCAGGTCGAGGCGCCCACACCCACGGCAGCACCGAAGGCACCGCTCAGGTTCATGAAAGGGAATGTGACAGTCAGACCATTGATGGCATCGGCTCCCACCACCTGACCTATCGAGGCGCGGTCGATGATGTTATAGAGGGAGGAGGCCGTCATCGCGACGATGGCGGGCAGGGCATACTGCGCCAGCAGACTGCCCACCGGCTTCTGCCCCAGCTCCAAAGCTTTCTGTTTGTTGTCCATAATGTGCTTGCAAAGGTAAACAATTTTTGCGATACCGCCAAACGATTGGCTCGCTCTTACCACAAATTTTGGCCATTATCTGACGAATTATGGCCAAAACTTATTGAATTTAGGCCAAAATTATGTACCTTTGCCCCACTATTATCAACCAACCAATGATGAATCGACGAATCACACTATTGCTGGCAATGGTACTGACATGCCTTTTGGTGAGTGCATCAAAAGTGAAGCGGCCAGGACCTAAGACATACATATATAGGTATATGCTCTGCGACAAGCGGGCGGGCGACTACTCCCTCAGCCAGCCGCAGCGCTTTCTATCGAAGCGGAGCCTGGAGCGCCGCGCCAGGCAGGGACTGGCCGTCGACTCTACCGACCTGCCCGTCAGCCGCAAATACGTCAGGCTGTTTGAGCAGGGCGGCGCCACCGTGGTAGGCACCAGCCGCTGGCACAACTCGGTGCTGGTGAGCTCTGCTGACTCGCTGCTGCTCGACCGCCTGACATCGCTGCCCTGCGTCAGTCGGTGGCAGTGTGTGTTCATCGCGCCCGACAGCATCGAGAAGGCTGAAGACATACGCTGGAACGTGCACGAGCACTTCAACCAGTGGGACTCGGTGAAGAACGACCCCTACGGCATGGCACGCCAGCAGATTGAGATGCTGGGCGGCGACCGCCTGCACGACGCCGGCTACCGCGGGCAGGGACTCGTAGTGGCCATCCTCGACGGCGGTTTCCAAAACTACGACCGCATCCCCGCCCTGCAGAAGGCCGTCGTCTTAGGCCTGCGCGACGTCATCCCGCCTGCGCTGAGCACCCGCAGCACGAAGGTAAACCCCGCCATGGAAATCGACCACGGCACCAAGGTGCTCTCGGCCATGGCCGCACAGGCACCCGAGGTGGCCATGGGCTCTGCGCCCGACGCCCACTACTGGCTGCTGCGCTGCGAGGAGCCTGCCTTTGAGCAGCCCGTGGAGGAAGACTTCTGGACCATGGCGGCCGAACTGGCCGACTCGCTGGGGGCCGACGTGATCAACTCGAGCCTGGGCTACTACGACTACGACGGCCACCGCGGCAGCTATCGCCTGCAGGACCTCGACGGGCTGACGGCCTTCATCTCGCGCTCGGCCTCGATGCTGGCGGCCAAGGGCATCGTGCTCTGCAACTCGGCCGGCAACTCGGGCATGGGGCCGTGGAAGAAAATCGGCGTGCCGGCCGACGCGCGCGACATCATCACCGTGGGAGCCATCACCAAAGACAAGCAGCTGGCGGCCTTCTCAAGCATCGGCCCGTCGCAAGACGGTCGCGTGAAGCCCGACGTGGTGGCCATGGGCGCACCTGCCACCCTCATCTCCGGACGCGGCACGCTGGTGCACGACATGGGCACGTCGTTCTCCACCCCCATCGTCTGCGGCCTCGTAGCCTGTCTGTGGCAGGCACTGCCCGACAAGACGGCACTCGAGATTATTGACCTCGTCCGCCGTTCGGCTTCGCAGTATGCCGAGCCCACCAACATCTTCGGATATGGCATCCCCGATTTCTGGAAAGCCCGAGAGTCGGCGAAGCGCTGAGAACGGCACGCTTCGCATGCCGAAAAAACAATAGAGTATGAATGAGACACTGACACTGCTGGAACTGAACACGCTGGTTCGCATGACCATCGAGCAGAGCCTCAACCGCGAATACTGGGTGGAGGCCGAGCTGTCGGAGTGCCGCGAGTCGAGGGGCCACTGCTACATGGAGCTCATCGAGAAAGATGCAGGCTCCAACACCCCCGTGGCCCGCGCACAGGCACGCTGCTGGCGCAGCACGTGGGCCATGCTACAACCCTACTTCGAGCGCACCGCCGGCCAGCCGCTGCGCGCCGGACTGAAGGTGAGGCTGAGGGTCTACGCACAGTTTCACGAGGCCTACGGCTTCTCATGGATCGTCACCGACATCGACCCCACGTTCACCCTGGGCGACATGGCGCGACGCCGGCAGCAGATTATCAGCCAGCTGCGCCAGGAAGGCATCTTCGACCTGCAGAAACAGCTCCAGTTGCCCCCCTTCTGCCTGCACATAGCCGTCATCAGCAGCGAGACGGCCGCCGGTTACGGCGACTTTGCCGCCCAGCTGGCCGACTCTCCCTTCCGCTTCGAGACCACCCTCTTCCCCGCCATTATGCAGGGCGAGCAGGTGGAGCAGAGCATCATCAAGGCACTGAACGAGATATATCGCGTAAATGAGGGATTAAAGAAACCCCCTCATCTACCCTTCGACTGCGTGGTCATCATACGCGGCGGCGGCGCCACGGCCGACCTCTCTGGCTTCGACACGCTGCCGCTGGCCGAGAATGTGGCGCAGTTTCCACTGCCCATCATCACCGGCATCGGCCACGACCGCGACGAGAGCATCATCGACATGGTGAGCCATCTGCGCGTGAAGACGCCCACAGCCGCCGCCCAGTATCTCATCAGCCACCACGAGCAGCTCCTGCTGCGCATCAACGACGGCCAGGAGCGCATTGTGCGCAGCGCCCTGAGCCGCATGGAGGTGGAGCGACTGCGACTGCTGCGGCTGACGGAGCGCATACCGCCCTTGTTCTCGCTGGCAAAGGCACGCCACGAAGCCCGTCTGGAGCACATCAGCCTGCAGCTGGCTGAGCTCATGCTGAGGCGTCTCGAGCGTGAGCACAACCGGCTGGCCACACTCGAAGCCCGTCTGCAGCCGACCATTGGCTTGCGTCTCACCAGCGAGCGCCACAGGCTGCAGCTGCTGGAGCAGCGTGCCAAGGCACTCGACCCGCAGCTCATTCTCAACCGCGGCTACAGCATCACCATGGCCGACGGCCACGCGCTGCGCACCCCCGCCGACGCCCCTCCCGGCACACTGCTCGAGACCCGTCTGGCCGGCGGCACCCTCCACTCGCGCAGCATTGCGGCGCCCCAGCGCCACAACGAGGAAGCCCGATAACGTAATAACATCATAACGAAATACCCCCGACTAAAAATGACATACGAAGAATCTCTCCGCCAACTCGAAACCATCGTTCAGAAGATGGAACAGGGCGATTACTCCATTGACGAGCTCGCCGCACAACTGAAAACTGCCCAGACGCTCATTGCGAAATGCAAGGACCGCCTGACCAAAACCGATGCTGAAATACAGAAAATTCTCGAAAAAGGTAAATAAGAACTAAAAAATTTGCTCCTTCCAGAATTTATGCCTAACTTTGCATCTTGGTTAAGAACAACAGAACAACATCTAAACCTATTTTAAAATAATTATGAAGAACATTGAATGGGGAAAACTTCCCTTTGGCTACATGCCAACCAACTACAACGTGCGTTGCTACTATCGCAATGGCAAGTGGGGCGAGATTGAGGTCTGCTCCGATGAGTACATCAAGATGCACATGGCCGCTTCGTGCCTGCACTACGGCCAGGAGGGCTTCGAAGGCCTGAAGGCTTACCGCTGCCCCGACGGCAAGGTACGCCTGTTCCGTCCCGAGGCTAACGCCGAGCGCCTGCAGCAGACGGCCGACGGCATCTGCATGGCAAAAGTGCCCACCGACCTCTTCATCGAGATGTGTGAGAAGGTGGTGCGTCTCAACCAGGAGTTCATTCCTACCTACGAGAGCGGTGCCACGCTCTATCTGCGCCCGCTGCTCATCGGCACAGGCCCCCAGGTGGGTGTTGCTCCCACCGACGAATACCTGTTCCTCATCTTCGTCACGCCCGTTGGACCATACTTCAAGGGAGGTTTCCAGACCAACCCCTACGTCATCATCCGCGAGTTCGACCGCGCCGCTCCCCTCGGCACCGGCTGCTTCAAGGTGGGTGGCAACTATGCCGCTTCGCTGCGCGCTCACCAGATTGCCCACGAGAAGGGCTACGCTGCTGAGTTCTATGTTGACGCCAAGGAGAAGAAATACATGGATGAGTGTGGTGCCGCCAACTTCTTCGGCATCAAGGACAACACCTACATCACCCCGAAGTCAACCTCTATCCTGCCCTCTATCACCAACCGCTCGCTCATGCAGATTGCTGAGGACCTGGGCCTGAAGGTGGAGCGTCGCCCCATCCCCGAGGAGGAGCTGGCCACATTCGAGGAGGCAGGTGCTTGCGGCACGGCTGCCGTCATCTCGCCCATCAGCTACATCGACGACCTGGAGAACGGCAAGCGCTATGAGTTCGGCGCCGAGCCCGGCCCCATCTCGAAGAAGCTCTACGACACGCTGCGCGGCATCCAGTATGGCACCATCGAGGACAAGCACGGCTGGACACGCGTAGTCATCGAGTAGTTTAAAAAAAATTATATAATATGGAAAACTATCAGAATCAGAATGCGGGCATGATGCCCGTCAAGGACAACAAGGTGCTGGCCATCGTCGCACTGGTTTTGTCCATCCTGTGTTGCAATCTTCTCTCTGTCGTGCTGGCCATCATCGCACTGGTGAAGTCAAACGATGTGAGAAAGTTCGAGCAAATGGGCCAGCAGGCACTGGCCGAGCAGTCGGGCCGTCGCGCCGGTCTGTTCGCCTGGATTGCCATCGGCGTCATGGCCGTATGTACCATCATCCAGACCGTGATGTTCTTCGCCATGGGTGGCGTAGAGGGCTACATGCGGATGCTTGAGAACTTGCAATAAGCACCACCGCATTTTGAAACTGAGACTAACTCTTGCAATAGCAGTCGTTATTGCAGTCATAACGATACTCCGTAGGTTCAACCCTATGGAGTATCCGTTATTTCCGCCCTGCCTGTTCCATCGGCTGACGGGGCTCAGCTGTCCGGGCTGCGGCATGCAGCGCTTTGTGCATGCCCTGACCAACGGCCATGTGGGTGAGGCCGTCGGCTACAACGCCTTTCTGCCGCTGGTTGCCATCTATGTCATACTGTTCGCCCTTGAGCGCCTGGTGCTTACGGGCCCGGTGCAGCTGCGTCTGCGCCAGGCAGTAGAGGGCCGCACGGCCACCATGTCGCTGGCCGCCGGCATCGTCGCATGGTTCGTGCTGCGCAACTTGCTGGGAGTGTGAATCTCAGCGGCACGGACCACCTGTCAGCCTGACGGCAGAACGACGTCGCAACGGCATTTTAAAAAGTTAAAAGCAGCCTGCACATGTTAATATAGCATAAAAAAACATTCCTGCACGTCCTCCGCTTTTATATTTTATTTATTTTTGCAAAAGCTAACAAGAACATATTTCTAAACTTAACTACTATGCATAAACTTTTCAAGACAACACTTGCGTTATTCACGCTTGGCATGCTTGCCGCGGGCTGCAGTTCCGACGACGACAACAACAGCTCTGTCGATGACATTATGGTGCAGCTGACACCCGGCGAGATACAGCTGACCACAACGCAGAAACAGCTGGTGGCCAAAGGCAACGACTTTGCCTTCCGCACCATGCAAAAATTCAATGACACGAAGAAAGACGGGTTCGTGTTCTCGCCGATGAGCATCAGCTTCCTGCTGGGCATGGTCGCCGATGGTGCCGACGGCGCCACCCGCGCCGAGATAATCAACGCCCTGGGGGCCACAGGAAAGAACCGGCAGATACTGAACACCTTCTACGCCAACATCATCCTGAATGCACCAAACGTTGATAAAGACGTGAAGCTTGAGATAAACGACGCTTTCTTCGGCAACACGCTCTTCCCCGTCACACTGTCGAAAGCCTACAAGACCAACCTGCAAGACTACTTTAAGGCTCTGGTGGAGTACTGCGACTTCAGCAAGACACAGGCTACGGTAAAGCGCATCAACGAATGGTGCGAGGCCAGCAGCCACGGC
Source organism: Prevotella sp. (assembly GCA_017934525.1). GTDB lineage: Bacteria > Bacteroidota > Bacteroidia > Bacteroidales > Bacteroidaceae > Prevotella. Next base: position 36,122 of record JAGBJJ010000035.1, on the reverse strand, counting down.
ATGATTAACAGCATCGGACTTGAAAACAATCTCGATGCCACTTGGCCCAACGTACTGCTGAGCTGCACCTACTTCAGTGGCCCATGGTCCAGAGCTTTCGATGAAAGAAACACCCAGAAGCTGTACTTCACCAAGGCCGACGAATCAAGGCAACTGATACCCATGATGAGAAAGACCGACGAGGTGCTGTTCATGCAAGACAGCGAAGTGAAAGCCATCAGCATGCCTTATGGCGACGGCAACTACCAGATGCTGCTGGCCATGCCTGCATCGGGGAATATTGACAACCTCATCGGCTCGCTGTCGGGAAGCCGGTTCGACGACATCAGGAAAAACATGGTCACGACCTATGCAGACATCCTGATGCCCGTCTTCTCGGCAAAGACAGATGAATTCCTGAGACCGATACTCAACGACCTGGGCATCAACACCATGTTTTCCTCTGATGCCGACTTCTCGCCGATGTATGACGCTGCTAACGGCAATACGTCTGTCGACGACATCAAACACGTCGCTGCCATCGAGGTCGACGAGGATGGCACGGAGGCAGCAGCTATCACCTCCACATGGAGATATTCTTCTTCAGGTGAAGAACAACCAGACATTCGTCTGTTCCATGCCCGGTCGCCGTTTGTCTACATCATTTACCAGCAGTCCACTGGAGCCATTTTCTTCATGGGCAAATACAACGGGAAGTGATTCTACGCTAAGAGTGCCGCGCCTGAGCCAGTTGACCCAGACGCGGCACTCATTTTTCTTTCTGCCTTCCACTTTCTCCCTACGTGCCGACATTTGTTAGAAAACGTTGAAATATTCGGTTAGTTTTTGGCCATACAAATTCTTTTTCGTAACTTTGCAGGCTGATATTATTCAGAACTATGAGCAAAGGAAAACTGGCTAAGTTTGCCGACATGGAGACTTACGAGAACGTGTTTCAGTACCCCTATTCGGTGGTGAGCGACGTTCCGTTCGACATGCGCGGCCATTGGGGCGAACAATACTTCGGCAACGCCAACCCCATCGTGCTGGAACTGGGGTGCGGCAAGGGCGAATATACGGTGGAGCTGGCCAAGCTCTATCCCGACGTCAACTTCGTGGGAGTAGACATCAAGGGGGCACGCATGTGGACCGGCGCCACACTGGCCCTGCAGCAAGGGCTGAAGAACGTGGCCTTCCTGCGCACCAACATTGAGATTATCGACCGTTTCTTCGGACCCGATGAGGTGAGCGAGATATGGCTCACGTTCAGCGACCCGCAGATGAAGAACCCGCGCAAGCGCCTCTCGTCGACCTACTTCATGGAGCGCTACCGCCGCTTCCTGACAGACCGCGGCATCATCCACCTGAAGACCGACTCCAACTTCCTCTTCACCTACACCCGCCTGATGGTGGAGAAGAACCACTTGCCCGTGACGGCCATGACAACCGACCTCTACCATGAGGCTGGCGCCGGTCAGGGTGAGCTGCAGCATGCCGCCGCCATACAGACCTATTATGAGTCGATGTGGCTGGCCCGCGGGCTCAACATCAAGTACATCAAGTTTCAGCTGCCCCACGACGCACAGCTGCACGAGCCCGACGTGGAGATTCCGCTCGACGACTACCGCAGCTACCACCGCACGAAGCGCAGCTCGCTCGACACCGCAAAATAAATACCGAATACCGAAAAGAAAAGAAGATACACATGAACAAGAAACGACTGCTGGCAAGCCTCACGGCCATCGTCTGCCAGCTCACCCTCTGCCTTGCACAGCAGATGACCGTCACCACCGACTCGGTGGGACAGCTTGCCAAGATGCTGCCCGACAGCGTACGCTACACCATGCAGGACCTGAAGATATGCGGCCCGCTGAACGGCAGCGACCTGAAAGTGATACAGCTCATCACCAACCGGCTGAAAGCCAAGAAACCCACTGACCAGGTGCTCACGGCCCTCGACCTGTCGGAGGCCACCATCGCCGAGGGCAAGGGCAGCTTCCGCACACGCGCCGACGTGCTGCCGGCCGCCATGTTCCTCAACTGCAAAGCCCTGGAACGCGTCGTGCTGCCCAACGGCACACAGGAGGTGAGCCGCAGCTGCTTCAGCGGATGCGTCAGCCTGAAGGAGGTGGTCATACCTGACGGCACCACGCTCATTGCCGACTATGCCTTCAACGGATGCAGCAGTCTCAGGGACATCAAGCTGCCGGCCGACCTGACAGCCATCGAGAACCATGCCTTCGACGGCTGCACGGCACTCGGTGCCATCGACATTCCCGAGGGGGTCAGTCTCATCGACGTCAACGCCTTTGCCAACTGCTCCAGCCTGACGAGGGTGGCGCTCGACTGCGAGATTACCCGCATCAGCAATGCCACCTTTGCCGGATGCAGCCAGCTGCGCGAGCTGGCGCTGCCGCAGTCGGTGACGGTCATCGGCAACGATGCCTTCAAGAACTGCGCCGCCATGGAGTCGATACAGATGCCCGACCACATCGTCGAGATAGGCAACAGCGCCTTCGAGGGCTGCATCAACCTGCGCGCCATCGAAATGGCCACCGCCATACGCATTGGCAGCAATGCCTTCAAGGGATGCTCCAACTTAGGCTCTGTGGAGATAGAGAGTGCCGACCGCATAGGTAATGCAGCCTTCATGGACTGCAGCGGACTGACCAACGTCGCCATCGACGGCAACGTGCAGACCATCGGCAGCGAGACGTTTGCCGGATGCACCAACCTGGCTACGGTGTCACTGCCTTCCACCGTGAAGGCCATCGGCACGAAGGCTTTCTTTGAATGTAAGTCGATGGCAGCCATCGACCTGCCTGAAAACGTAACGCGCATCAACGACCATGCCTTCGAGGGCTGCGCCAGTCTGAAGCATATCACCATACCCAACCTGGTGAAGCAGTTGGGCAGCGACACCTTCGAGAACTGCACGTCGCTTGACAGCGTCAACATACTGGGCTTCGTAGAGAAGCTCGAGAGCGATTTGTTCCGCTACTGCCACTCGCTGCGCGTGGTGCTTCTGCCCGTGTCGGTGAAGAGCATCGGCGACAATGCCTTCCAGGAGTGCGCTTCGCTGCAGGACATCAGCCTGCCCATATCGGTGACGAGCATCGGCGATAACGCTTTCGAGAAATGTGTGTCGCTCACTTCACTCGTCGTGCCGGCCGCATGCACCACCATCGGCAGCGGCTCGTTCCGCGAATGCAGCGGACTGACGCGCGTAGAGCTGCCGGCCGCCATGAAGAAGATAGGCGGCAACGCCTTCACCAAGTGTGTGTCGCTGCGCGAGCTGGTGCTCGGTTCACCGCTGCCGCCATCGTTCACTCACAGCACGTTCAAGGGCGTGGTGATGAGTGCCTGCCGCATCATCGTGCCGAAAGGCTCAAGAAGCAACTACCGCAACGACAAGTCGTGGGGCAAGATGCCGCAGATTGTGGAGCAGATGTAAGAGTCTTTGGAGAAAGGAATCTATGAAACTGGAAAAGAGGTTTGTAGGATGCCTGGGGCTGTACCTTATCACATCTATTGGGACGACAGCACAGACCACGGACAGGCGCGGCGACTCTGCCAATGCAACGGCACCGAGCGAACGGGGCGACAGCATTGACAAGGAAGCCATGGTCAGGGAAGTCACCGTGACCTCTGGGGCAACCACCCGGCGGATGGGTGGCGCCATGAACGGCGTCAGCATCGGACGGCAGGAGCTCTTCAAGGCCGCCTGCTGCAACTTAGGCGAGAGCTTCACCACCAATCCCTCGGTCGACGTGAGCTATAGCGACGCTGCCACAGGGGCAAAGCAAATCAAGCTGCTGGGACTGAGCGGCACCTACGTGCAGATGCTCACCGAACAACTGCCCAACCTGCAGGGGGCAGCCCTGCCCTACTCGCTCGACTACGTGCCCGGCCCATGGATGCAGAGCATCCAGGTGTCGAAGGGCGCCTCGACGGTGAAGAACGGCTATGAGTCGATGACTGGCCAGATTGACATTGAATTCCTGAAGCCTAACGACACCGAGCAGCTGAACGCCAACCTCTATGCCGACAGCAAGGCACGCCTGGAGGCTAACGTCAGCGGCAATATTCACCTCTCGCCGCAACTGTCGACCATCATCTTAGGCCACGCCGAGAAGAGCTTCGCCAACCACGACGACAACGGCGACGGTTTTCTCGACATGCCTAAGCGCGAACAATATCACCTGTCAAATCGCTGGAAGCTGGTGACCGGTCGCTACCTGATGCACGCCGGCCTGTCGGCACTGAAGGACAAGCGCACGGGCGGCCAGACGGAGCACATACACGGAGGGACGCAACACGCAGCTTTTCTTCCCCTCTACACTATCAATACTGAGGCCGACCGCTACGAGGGCTACATGAAGCACGCGTTCATTCTCAGCGCCGAGCGTCAGTCGAACTTAGCCCTGATGGCCAACGGCTCGCTGCACCTGCAGGACGCGGAGTATGGCTTGCAACAATACGGCAACAACGAGAAGACACTCAACACCCAGCTGATGTATGAGACGAACCTCGGCGAGCATCATCAGCTGTCGGTGGGCACGACACTGAACCACTACTACAGCAAGCAGACCTTCAACAAATATTACATGGGAACTGCGACTCCTACGCTGGAACCCGTACGCCCCGACCAATGGTACAGAGGCCAGATAAAGGAGCAGGAGACCACGGCAGGCGGATACGCCCAGTACACGCTGAACACCGGAAAGCTGACGCTGATGGCCGGACTGCGCGGCGACCACAGCGACGTGTGGGGCTGGTTCGTCACGCCGCGACTGCATCTGCGCTATGCACCAAGCCAGCTGCTGACGATGCGCCTGTCGGCAGGTAAAGGCTACCGTACGCCCCACTTCTATGTAGAAAACCATTTCCTGATGGCCAGCAGCCGCAGTATATACTTCAAGGAACATCCGAAACAAGAGGAAGCCTGGAACATGGGGCTGAACACCGCCTGGAACATCCCGCTGAGGGGCCGCACACTGAAGTTGAATGCTGAATACTATTACACCGACTTCAGCGAACAGACCGTGGTGGACTATCAGGAGGGCTACAGCGCGACGGGAGATGCCCTGCAACAGATACCGGCACGCATCGTCGTGAGCAACCTGCACGGACGCAGCTACTCGCACACCATCCAGGTGGACGGCACGATGAACATTGCTGAAGGACTGACACTGACGGCCGCCTGGCGCTGGAACGACGTGAAGTGCACCTATGTCAACATGCTGACGGGCAAGCACGAACGACTGGAGCGACCACTGACCTCACGCTACAAAGGACTGCTCTCACTGAGCTTCGCCCCCGGCCTGCAACTGTGGCACTTCGACGCCACGCTGCAGCTGAACGGCGGCGGGCGCATCGTAGGCCATGAGCGTTTCCATGCCTACGAGCAGCTGCAGGCTCAGGTGACGCGCGACTTCCGCAACATCTCTGTGTACGTGGGCGGCGAGAACCTGACGAACTTCCGCCAGAAGAATCCCGTCAGAGGAGCCGACGACCCTTGGGGCGAGGCTTTCGATGCCACGCTTGTCTGGGGGCCTGTCCACGGACCACTATTCTATATTGGACTACGTTATAACTTAGAGAAGAAATGAAGAAAGCATTCATCATCACCGCCCTGGCCCTCACTTCGCTGAGCGCTGCGGCTAAAGACATCAAGACCGTGGTATTCACCACACAGCCGCAGATGCACTGCCAGAAGTGCGAACAGAAGATAAAGAGCAACGTGCGCTTCGTGAAAGGCGTGAAAAAAATCGACACAAACGTAGAGAAGCAGACCGTCACCATCGAGTACGACGCGGAGAAGACCACGACGGAAAAGATAGCCGCCGGCTTCAAGAAAATAGGCTACGAGGTAAAGGAACAGAAGAAGAACAAATAAAAACAACATAACATGACACTATATCCAAAGCTAATCATGGACGCGCTCGCCACGGTCACGTATGCGGGCACGAAGAAAAATCTGGTGGAGAGCGAGATGGTGGCCGACACGCCGTCGATTAACGGCATGAAGGTCAGAGTGGTGCTGCTGTTTCCACGCGACACCGACCCCTTCCTGAAGTCGACCGTCAAGGCTGCCGAGGCAGCCATCCACTACCACGTGTCGCCCGACGTGGAGGTAGAGATTGTCACTGAGTTTAAGTCGAAGCCGCGCCCCGACGTAGAGAAACTGCTGCCCGGCGTGAAGAACATCGTGGCCGTCAGTTCGGGCAAGGGCGGCGTAGGCAAGTCGACCGTATCGGCCAATCTGGCCATCTCGCTGGCACGCTTAGGCTATCGCGTAGGCCTGCTCGACTGCGACATCTTCGGTCCCTCGATGCCCAAGATGTTCCATGTGGAAGACGCACGACCCTATGCCGTCAGCGTAGACGGCCGCGACCTCATCGAGCCCATCGAGCAGTATGGCGTCAAGATGCTGAGCATCGGCTTCTTCGTATCGCCCACCACGGCCACGCTGTGGCGCGGCGGCATGGCCTCCAACGCGCTGAAACAGCTCATCGCCGACGCCGACTGGGGCGAACTCGACTTCCTCATCCTCGACACGCCGCCGGGCACGAGCGACATCCATCTGACGCTGCTTCAGACACTGGCCATCACGGGTGCCGTCATCGTGTCGACACCGCAGCAAGTGGCTTTGGCCGATGCCCGGAAGGGTATCGACATGTACCGGAACGACAAGGTGAACGTGCCCATACTCGGACTGGTGGAGAACATGGCGTGGTTCACGCCGGCCGAGCAGCCGCAGAACCGCTACTACATCTTCGGCCGTGAGGGCTGCAAGCAGCTGGCCGAAGAGATGCAGGTGCCTCTGCTGGCACAGATTCCGCTGGTGCAGAGCATCTGCGAGAGTGGCGACGACGGCGTGCCCGCCGCAGCCCGCGAGCAGGAGTCGGCCACCAGCATGGCCTTCCTCAACCTGGCGCAGGCCGTGGTCACGGTGGTGAACCGCCGCAACCGCGAGCAGCCCAAGACAAAGATTGTGAAGACTCACTAACAGAGCACTTCGTCCATCCTGACATCGTTTTCCTCAGCCGGAATACTTGGCAGCAGCTGGAATGGGAAGCATACCCCCAGCCTGTAAGCCTGCGGTATACGGCTGAGGAAACGGTCATAATAGCCTTTGCCACGACCCAGCCGATTACCACTGACATCGAACGCCATGCCTGGAATGACGGCAATCTCAATCTCGCTGAAGGCCGTGAAGGGGCGCCCCACAGGCTCTTTTATCTTAAACGACCCTTCCTGCAGGTCGGCCGCACTCTCATAGCAGCGCAGCTCCATCTCCGTCTCGCTGGTCACGGCGGGCAGATATACCCGTTTGCCAGCGCTCAGGAGCCTGTCGACGGCAGTGTGGGTGCACACCTCGTCGGGCAGCGAATAATACATCATCACGCTACCGGCGGCCACAATGCGCGGGTGCGCCAGCAGCCGTTCGACGACCGCCACCGACAGCTCTTCCAACTCCCGCGCGCTATACCTGCCCTTCAGCGAACGCACATACTTGCGCAGCTCCCGCTTATCGTCAAACCTGGGGAGCCCACCCATCTCATGATCTGTTTCTCTTTGCATAGCTTTTCATGTTTTATGTATGCAAAGGTACGAATTATTATCCTTACCGCCAAACAATAGCCTACGAAAAAAGAGGAAACCATCAGGTTGATGTCCGACGGTTTCCTCCTTAATTATATATATAGCGTGATAAAGACTATCTGACAATCTTCTTACCGTCACTCACCACGATGCCGTGATAGCCGCCGCCGACAGCCTGGCCCTTCAGATTGAACATCTCAGCCTGAGCAGCCTGCTGGCTCACTGTGACGATGCCTGTAGCCACCATGACCGTGGCAACCACCGGCTGCGACTGCTGACCATCGGCATAGACCACCGTCACGGCAAACTCGTGTTCGCCCTCGGCCAGGCCTTCCACCTCATACTGCAGGTTGTCGGCACCCACGTTGGCCACCAGTTCGCCGTCTACATAAATATTGTAAGACGCAATCTCGCCGGCATTGGCGTAGTAGGTCACGTCGTCGAGCATGAAGATATTGGCGTTGCTGGCCCGGCTGCAGGGTCTCATCGAGCTGCTCGCGCAGCAGTTCGGTGCCGTCGACCGTGATAGCCACCACATAGCCGGAGGCAGGCTTCTGACCTGCATTGAGCACGCTGGCCACGATGCTGGTGGTCTGTCCGGGCATGATGGCCGACTGCTGGCAGCGCACGCGCACCAGCATATTGTTGTCTATGTTGTCAAACACGTGGATATCGTCGAGGGCGATGCTGCCGCTCTCGCCGTCGAGGCTCTCATACCGGAAGAGCAGGCGGAAGTAGCGGGCATCCTTCAGCTCAGTCAGGTCGACGTTCTTCACCACCCAGACGGTGTCGTTGCCTTCCTCAGCCACGAAGTTGACGCTGGGCAGCTCTACCTCCTCGCCGCCCTGGCGGATGGCCACCACGTTGATACTGTTGAGCCCGCCGGCCAGACCGCGCACGGCATAGGTAAGCGTGGGCTTTAGGGCATGGGCCACCGTGAGTTTGCCTGTGTAGAAATAAAGGGCGTCATCGCCGCGCGGCTTCCACATCATCGAACCAGAGCCGCTGGCCTCGTCGTGGCTGACATCGGCAATATAGGGGTCGGGCGTGGAGTCGGCACGATACTGCACGTCGTAGAATGAGCCATTGCCCTGCATGCGGGCAAACGTCTCGTTGAACGGCAGCGTGTAGGGACGGCCCTTCACCAGGATGTTGTCGAAGCCGTAGATGCCGCTGTTGCCCATCTCGTTGATGGCGGCAATGGCATACCAGGCCTTGCTCTGCTGGCCTTCGTCGGGGTTGATGCCGAAGTCGTAGGTGGTGACGCCCACGGCCGTCGTGTCGATAATCTGCGCCCACGACTGACCTTCGTCGTTGGTCATCACCTCGTAGATGCCATAGCGCACCTGCTCGGGATTCACATAGTGGCCGTTCTTGCCCACGGTGCCGGCGGGTTGCCACGTGGCGGTCAGCGTCTGACCGTCGTCGTTCAGCACAGCATGCACACGCTGCGGCACGTCGATGCCACAGAATACGGAGGTCAGGGCCTGCTTGCCCAGACCATTGTCGCCCTCGGCGTTATACACCTTCACCAGGTAGACGTTGTTGCCCTGCTGGGCACCCGTGTCGGTGAACGACAGCTGAGCGCCGGGCTGCTGGTCGGCCCAGCTGTGGATGAGTGCATCGCCGCGATAGAGCTCCACGAGCGTCAGTTTCTCCAGTTTGTCGCCATTGATGGCCTCGGTGGGCAGCGTGAAGCTGACGGTGGCCTCCAGACGGCCTTCCTCGCCGGCCTCAGCCTCGAGGTTCTCCACAGCCTTCGGTGCTGTGAGCATCGATTCCTGCTCCACGGCCACATTGTCTACGAAGAGGCTCCAGCTGTTAGAGGGCGACATGCCGTGCCAGCCGAAGTAGTAGACGCCGTCGGCCTGCGGATGGAACACCACGCTGAAGCGGCTACGCTGGTCGGCCATGTTCCACTCCAATGTCGTCTCGTCGACCACCGTCTCGGTCATGCCCTCGGCCGTGGCGGCCATGCCCACCTTTACTTCCATCAGCTCGGGCTGCACATAGTAGCCATAAGCTGAGCACCATGCCTGAAACGACAACGTGTAGGTGCGGTCGGCCTGCATGCGCAGACCGGGCGTGAACATCCAGTCGTCGGCTGCGGCGTGGATGGCCGAGATGTGGGCTGCACCTTGGTTGCCGGCCAGCTGACTGTCGTTCCACTCCCAGGTGTAGGCATCGCCATTGGCATTCTGAGTGGTGAAGAGTCCCAGGTCGGCGTCGAACGTCTCGAAGAAAGGCAGCGCGACCACTTCAGAAGCCTTCTTGACGGCTTTTCTTGCCGGCACGGCGTTGGGTGAGACACTCAGCGGTGCGGGATGCTGCCGCTCGTAGTCGGCACGCACCTCGGCTATGCTCTGCGCACAGCATGTGCCTCCTGCCATGGCAAGTAAGGCACTGAAAAAAATTTGTTTATACATGATTTAAAGTAACATTTTGTTGTTTTACGGCCGAAAAATTAAGCAAATTTCCCGAATATCATGTTACTCTTTTGTCTAAATATTATTAAAAAAAAGCATCCCTATCTATTTTTACATACGCATAGAAACGCCACAAGGTGAAACATCGCCCCTCAGTGTCTTACCCTAAACATGCAGCGAGGGGCAAAACGTATTCCGTCTTGCCCCTCGCTGCATCGCCGGTTGTTTGGATATGGTGCATTCAGGCTGCCCCATTGCTATCTTTTCTCCACCCAAGTGAGACACCTCGGCATGGCATGCCACCTGTCTGCCGTCACTCCTTGCTCGCCAGCCGTCTCGCTTTCCGCTCTTTCATCTCAGCCAGACGGTCGCGCGCCACCTGACGGGCCAGACCAATCTGATAGCGGTAGACAAGACAGGCAGCAGAGAAGTAGACAGCGGCCTGCAGCCAGAGAGACCGATACTCGGGGATGACGTCGCTCAACGTGCCGCCCATCTCATTGATGCGCACGAAGCCCCGGATGCCGAAGGTGGAGGGGAACAGCCACGACACGCCCTGCCAGAAACCGGGGATGCTGCTCTGCGGCCAGCTGACGCCGCTGAGGAAGAGCAGCGGCAGTGTGACGAAGACGATGAATAGCATGACATTCTCGCGATAGCGGATAATACACGACACGGTCATGCCGAAGAAGATGCAGGCCAGCAGGTAGGGCAGCAGGAAGGCCAGCAGGTCGGGCCATCGGCCGATGGCCGTGAAATGAAACAGGCGGGGCACGACGAGCACGAGATAGGCCGTCATGACCAGATAGAGCATGAAGTAGGCCAGACCCTTGCCGAAGACGATGCGCAGCATGCCGTGGTAGTGGCGGTTAATGGGAATGAGCATCTGGTAGCGGTTATCCTCGCGAGCTGTGCCAGCCGAGAGGCCGATGCCCAAGACGAGCGTCTGCTGGATGATGAGCATCAGCACGGCAGGGATGATAAACGAGCCGTAGCCACCCGTAGGGTTGAAGATTGGCACCTCGTCGAAGTCGAGCGGGCGAGCCGCTATCTGCTCCTCACGGGCCGTGAAGTGCTGCCCCAACTTTGTCTGAATCTCAGCACCCATGAGCTGGCTTACAGTCTGGGCCGTCTGGTACACGGCCTTATAGGCCAGCATGAGCGACATGTCGCAATAGACGCTGACCGTGGCCTGCTCGAGGCGGTTGATGTGGGTATCGAAGTCGGAGGGGATGAGATAGACTCCTTTGGCCACCTGCCGGCTGACGAGCGAGCGGGCCTCGTCGAGATCAGCGGCATGGCCTATGACGCGCACATCGGGCGCGGCGTCGCACTTCTGTATGAACTCACGCGAGAGGCTGCTATGGCTCTGGTCGACCACCACGACAGGCACTTCGCGCACCACCTCGTTATTATATATCCACGAATAGAGCAGCGGATAAAGCAAGGGCACAAGGATGAGGAAAATGAGCACGCCCTCATCGCGCACCATCTGACGCATCTCCTGACGCCAGATATAGGCGACATCGAGCATCGCTTCGTATATGTTACGGAATATAGACATAGTTAAGCATTGCATTCTTTATCTTCTTCACTACCATCCAGGGCAACAGTATGAAGGCTACGAGGGCAGCGAAATGGAACCAGGACTCGAGCAGCGGGAAACCGTTGAAAACACAGGTCTGATAGATCATGAAATAGTGGCGCAGGGGGAACAGCCACGACAGAGCCTGCACCGGACTGTCCATGGCCATGACGGGAAATGCCGAGCCGGCCATCGAGAAGCTGAGCACGGCCCACAGTGAGCAGATGCTCATCGACATACGCAGCGACGGCATCAGTCCGAAGGCGAAGACGCCGAAGCCCTGCGAGGCAAACACCTGCAGCACGCAGAGCAGCGCTATCATCCACGCGCCACCGGGATGGGGGAAGCGCAGCACGCCGAAGACGTAGTAGGCATACACGAAAGCGATGAGCAGCCAGATAAGCGTCTGTGGCAGCAGCTTGCCGAAGAGGGCCATGTAGATATTGTTGTCGGTCATGGCGAGCCACTCTTTCGAAGAGCCGAACTTCAGCTCGGTGCCGATGCTGTAGGCAGTGATGAGAAACATGAAGAGCATCAGGATGCCCGGCACGATCATCGTGGTGAGATAAATGTTATAGTCGGTCCACGGATTGGCTATCTGGTGGAGGTCAATCCTGATAGGCTGCAGCAGTGCCTGTATCTGCGCGTCGGTGAAGCCGCGCGCCCGCATCGTAGCCTGCCCCACGGCGGCGGAGCCCAGCGTAGAGATGGTCTTCATGTCTTTGAAGACGAGGGCGCCGCTGGTGACCGATGCCTGCGAGTAGTAGAACGAAATCTTGGGCTGACGGGAAGCCAGCAGTGCATCGGTGGTGCCTTTGGGCAGGTAGAGAAACCCGTATATCTCGTTCTCCTGTATGGCATGGCGCGCCTCGGCCACACTGGGATAGTGGGCCACCACCTCTGAATTCTGGAAGGCATCGAGGTTGCGCACCAGCGAGCGCGTGGTCGACGTGTTGTCGAGGTCGACAATACCCACAGGCAGACTCTGCGGCTGGCCGTCATGAAGCAGCGAGGTGAAGAAGAATATCACCAGCAGGGGGAAGACCACCATGCAGAACCCATAGACGGGGTTGCGCCTTAGGAAGCCGAACTCGCGCAGGGCCACGCTTAGTATTTGCCTTAATCGCTTCATTAACCTCTTCTCAAAATCAATTAAGCAACTATCTCACCACAAGGCTCATTCCCGGGCGGAGCCCTTCAAGCTTGCCTACGGGACGGGCTTTCACTTCAAAAGTCTTCAGGTCATACTGGCCACTGGCCTTGGTGGCCTTCCACACCGCATAGCTGCCCTGGTCTTTCAGGTGATACACCTTCATCTTCACCTCTTTGTTGAATGCGGGCACAAAAGCAGTAAACTCGCGGCCCACCTGCATGTCGCCCAGCTGGTCCTCGCGCACATTAAACGTGCCCCAGAGATCGTCCATCAGCGAGATGGTCATGATAGGACTGCCGGTGCCCACCAGCTCGCCCACCTTCGGATAGATAGAGCTCACCTCGCCGTCCATCTGGGCCGTCTGCACCGTCTCACCGATGTAGGCATTCACCTCTTGCACGGCGCCGCGCGCACGCTCCACCTGAGCCTGAGCGGCCATCTTCTCCTCGCGGCGTGCGCCGTTGACGGCCATGTCATACTGGCTCTGGGCGGCCCTCATCTGGGCCTGAGCCGACTTATACATGGCCAGCGCCTCGTCGCGTTTTTGGGCACTCATCACACCCTCGTCGTAGAGGCGCTGCACACGGCCATACGACTTCTCTGCAATCTCCAGCCCGGCCTTGGCCTGCTGCAGCAGCTGGTAGGCGCCCTGCACCTGCTCCTTGCGCGCACCGTTCTTCGCCATCTGCTCCAGGGCCGAGGCGCCCTGCTCTGCGCCACGGGCCTGAGCCATCTTGGCCTGCACCTCAGGTGCATCGAGAATGGCCAGCGTGTCGCCGGCATGTACGAAGTCGCCCTCCTTGACACGAATTTCGAGTATACGTCCGGGCACCTTGCTCGACACGCGATACTCGCCAACCTCCACCTGTCCCTGAATGATTTCGGGGTCGCGGTCGAGCACGAAGAAACCGATGATGGCTACGATGGCCACCACGGCTGCAAAACCGAGGATGGCCAGAAGGATGTTGTTATGTTGTTTTTTTGCTTGAGTGGTCATATTCTTTTCTTTTTTCGAGATTTCGGGATAACGATATTTCGATATTACGGTATTACGATGGAAAGGTGGTTATTGTAAAGTGCCCAGGGCCTTTTGCAAATCCGACTGCGAGAGACGCACGTCGATTTCGGCGTCGATTTTCTGCGAACGGGCCTGAAGCCATGCCGTCTGCGCCTCCATAACCACGGTGGGAGCTATTACGCCCTCGCTGAAACCGAGGTTGGCCGTGCGCAGATTCTCGTCGGCACGCTTGATGCTTGCCTCGGCCAGGGCCAGACGTTTGTTGGCCTCGTCCACACGGAACGACGACTGGTTGACTTGCAGCTCTATCTTCTCGCGGGCCTCCTCCAGCTCCAGGTTGGCAATGGCCGTGGCACCCTTCGAGGCACGCACCTTGTAGGCCACATCGCCCCAGTTCCAGATGGGTATACGTACGAGCAGCCCCACATTGAAGAATCCGCCGAACTTCTTCTCAAAGCCATTGAGCACGTTGGGGTTGCTCACGGCATAGCCGCCCGTGAGGGCCACCTGCGGCAGGTTGGCGGCCTTCAGTATGTTGGTGGCCTGGCGCGTCATGTCGACCACGTTGCCCAGCATTTTCAGTTCGGGTCTGTTCTCCACGGCCTGGTCTACATCGAGCTCAGGGCGCAGCGTAACCACAGCCACATGGTCGGCATCTTCCTCAGCCAGCACCACGGGCTCGTTGGTGGGCAGACCCACCATCTGGCAGAGCAGCATCTTCGAGAGCGTCAGTCCGTTGTCTACTTTCTGCAGGGTCATCTCTGCCTCGTTCACCTTCACGCTGACGCTCAGCCCCTCGCTGCGCGTGGCCACGCCCTCGTCAATCATCTTCTGCACGTCGCCGTCGAGCTTGCGTATCAGCTCCAGATAGCTCTCGGCCAACCGCTTCTTATGCTTCAGCGACACCACCTGCCAGTAGGCCTGGTCGATGGCATAGATGATGGCCTGGCGGCGGGTCTCGGCGGTATTGTCGGCCATCTCCTCGTTGATGTCGGCCAGACGGTTGAGCGCCTTGATGGCGCCGCCCATGAAGACAGGCTGCGTGACGAGGATGGATCCGGCAAAGATATTGCGTGTGTCGGTGCGGAAGGCATCCACTATCTTCTGCCCCTCGGTGTCGAGCAGGCCTACCGTGTTGGTGAGGGTCTGGCCCATCTGTTGCTGCATCTGTCCGGCCATCTGCTGGAAGGCCTCCATGGGCACGCCGAGCTGGCCCAGCAGCTGACCCAGCTGGCCGAGCTGCGTCTGCAGCCCCTGGCCGAGGCCTTGCAGGGGTGTGGTGGCATTAGTGCCGAGATGCGACAGGAAGCCTTTCTGTTCGTCGTTGAGAATGGATATCTCCTCGCTGGTCCACTGGTAGGTGCCCAGTGCCGACACATGGGGCAGATACTTGGTACGGGCCGACTTGCGCAGATTGGTGGCCACGTCTTGCTTCACGCGGGCCACGCTCATCTGCTTGTTGCTGCGCAGAGCCATGGCGCGACAGGAGTCGAGCGATAGCAGCCGCTGTCCGGCCATAGGCACGGTGCCCATGGCCATCAGACAAGCCCCGATGATAAAACACTTTTTCATGTTCTCCGATTGTCAATGGTCAATTATTTAAAACTAAACGTGCGCGACCCAATCATGTTGCCGTCGGCAAAGATGCTGACGCGATAGTCGCCGGCGTCGAGAAACTCGCTCACCTGCCAGTAGGTAGTGACGGGTGTCTCCTCGCCGCTGTACTCAATGGTTTTCTTCATCGAATACTCCAGCTGGCGGTTCTCATAGGGGAAGGTGCCGCCACTGCTGAGCACGGTGCCGGCCGGCGTCTGGATGCGCACGTAGAGGGTGCGGTTGCCGTTTTGCGCCGTCACGTTGCGGGCTATGTTGAAGCTCACCTGCAGCGTCTTGCAGTCTTTCATCTTCTTGGCAGCCCTCGAGTGCTTGTTCAGTGGCGTCATGCTGATGGCGGTGGCGTCGAGCTGTGCGGCGATGGCTACTTTCTCGGTGAGCGACTGTTTCTCCTGCTGCAACCCCTCATTGGTGCGGTTGCTGGCAGCCAGCTGGTCGCTGACGCGCTGGTTCTCCTGCTTCAGGCTCTGGTTCTCGCGGTTCAGCGAGTCTACCTGGCGTATATATGAGCGCAGCACTTCGCGCACGGCGGCCAGCTCCTTCTTCAGGCGGGCAATCTCGCGGGCGTCGCTGGCTTTCACCTGCTTCAGCTCTTCCAGCAGCTGCTGCGTGCGCATCTGCTCCTGTGTGAGCTGTGCTATGAGCGAGTCGTTGTTGATGCTGGTCATCATCTCGCTATATTGCAGGGCAAAGCGCTCGTACTCGTTCTCCATCTCTTGCTTGTCGAGCTCGGCCAGCTCCTGCATGTCTTGCTTCTCCTGCTCCAGCTGCCGGTTGCTGCGATGCAGCATAAAGGCTACGATGGCCAGAGCGATAATGGCCAGGGCGGCCACTGCTATCCATATCTTTTTCATCTCCATTTTGTATGTTTTTTGACTGCAAAATTACAAGTTTTTTGCGAATCGACAAAGAAAAGGCCCTTCTCTTAAACCTTAATTAATATATTTATAGAAAAAAAGGACAACTAATACTGCAAAACGAAGGCAGCGCGACGGCGGCACGGCCTCGGCCAAAGCATGTAAAAGAAATATTTTTGCACAAAAGGCAATATATTTTTGGCGATTAGAAAGAAAATACCTATCTTTGTGGCTGTAAACTAAAAACAAAACTATAGGGCCTATGCGAAGAGACAGTTTTCTTTATCGCGTTTTCCACCTCTACTACGATGGGTTCCGCAGCATGACGCTGGGGCGCACGCTATGGGCCATCATCCTAATCAAACTCTTCATCATCTTCGCCGTGCTGAAGGTGTTCTTCTTTCCCGACTTCCTGAAGCAGCACGCTGATGAGGGCGGTGAAGCCGTCTACGTGGCCACCGAGCTCGTAGACCGCTCGGCCCGCTGACTACTGCAGAAAATCACAAACTAAATAAAAATCAACACTATGCACAACATCCTTTTAAGCATCGACGCCGGTACCATCGACTGGTCGAGGGCTCAGTTTGCCCTGACGGCCATCTACCACTGGCTCTTCGTGCCGCTGACGCTCGGTCTGGCCGTGATTATGGGCATCGCCGAGACCATCTACTACAAGAAGGGTGATGACTTCTGGAAGCGCACCGCACAGTTCTGGCAACGCCTCTTCGGCATTAACTTCGCCATGGGTGTGGCCACCGGCATCATCCTCGAGTTTGAGTTTGGCACCAACTGGTCGAACTACTCCTGGTTCGTGGGCGACATCTTCGGTGCCCCGCTCGCCATCGAGGGCATCGTGGCCTTCTTCATGGAGTCGACGTTTGTGGCCGTGATGTACTTCGGCTGGAAAAAGGTCAGCCGTGGCTTCCACTTAGCCTCCACGTGGCTCACCGGCCTGGGCGCCACCATCTCTGCCTGGTGGATTCTGGTGGCCAACGCCTGGATGCAGAATCCTGTGGGCTGCGAGTTCAACCCCGACACCATGCGCAACGAGATGGTCGACTTCTTGGCCGTGGCCTTCTCGCCTTTCGCCGTGGGCAAGTTCTGCCACACGGTCATCTCATCGTGGATCATCGGCGCCGTCTTCGTCGTTGCCGTCAGCTCGTGGTTCCTCATGAAGCGGCGCCACGTGCGTCTGGCCAAGGAGAGCATCAGGATTGCGGTCGTCGTGGGACTCATCGCCTCGCTCGGCGCAGCCTTCACCGGCCACATCAGCGGTCAGCAGGTGGCCAAGGTGCAGCCCATGAAACTGGCTGCCATGGAGGCTCTCTACAACGGCGGCACCGACCAGGGACTGACGGCCATTGCATGGCTCAACCCGCTGCGCCAGCCCGACTATGAGAACGAGGCCGAGGCCCCGCTGAAGCTCGACATACCCTATGCCCTGAGCATCATGGCTACGAACGACCCGCACGGCTTCGTGCCTGGCATCAACGACCTGCTCAACGGCTACACTGCCCCCGACGGCACCGTGGAGCCTTCTGTCGAGGAGAAGATGGAGCGCGGCAAGGAAGCTATTGCCGCCCTCGCAGCCTATCGCCAGGCCGTCAAAGACGGCGACGACATGGCGGGCGAATACTACGGAGCCCTGCAAGAGAACATCCAGTACATGGGCTATGGATTTATCAAAGACAAGCACGACGTCGTGCCTTATGTCCCCGTCAACTTCTGGGCCTTCCGCATCATGGTAGGCCTGGGCTGCGTGTTCATCCTTTTCTTTGCCGTCATGACGCTGCTGTCGTTTAAGGTTCCCTTCCTGTCGCTACTGACGCGGCGCCTGCTGGCCGCCTTCGGTCTGCTGCCCGAGACGCATGCCGACATGCACGACATCAGCGGTCTGCCCAAGTGGCACTACTGGCTGGCCATCGCCTTGGTGCCCCTGGCCTACATCTGCTCTGAGAGCGGCTGGCTGGTGGCAGAGTTCGGCCGTCAGCCCTGGACCATTCAGGAC
Source organism: Prevotella sp. (assembly GCA_017934525.1). GTDB lineage: Bacteria > Bacteroidota > Bacteroidia > Bacteroidales > Bacteroidaceae > Prevotella. The sequence goes on along the minus strand of JAGBJJ010000035.1, from coordinate 17,874 downwards.
ATGCTGCCCACCTGGGCTGCCGTCAGCGACCTCCACTCTGGCAGTGTCATCATCACGTTCTGTCTCTTCCTGGTCCTCTTCACCGCAATGCTGGCCGTAGAAATCAACATCCTGCTGAAGCAGATTAAGAATTACGAAGGCTGATTATCCAAACATTAAAACCCAAGACTCATATATGACCTACACATTTCTGCAACACTATTGGTGGTTCATCGTATCGCTGCTCGGTGCACTGCTCGTCTTCCTGCTCTTCGTGCAGGGAGCCAACTCCATGATACGCTCTCTCGGCTGGACCGACGAGGGCCGACGGCTGGTCATCAACAGCACCGGCCGCAAGTGGGAATTCACCTTCACCACACTCGTCACCTTCGGCGGCGCCTTCTTCGCCTCGTTCCCCTTGTTCTACAGCACCTCGTTCGGCGGTGCCTACTGGCTGTGGATGATTATCCTCTTCACCTTTGTGCTGCAGGCCGTCAGCTACGAGTTCCAGCATAAGCTGGGCAACTTCCTCGGCCCGCGCCCCTTCCAGTTCTTCCTGGTGCTCAACGGCCTTGTGGGCCCGCTGCTGCTGGGCGGTGCCGTGGCCACCTTCTTCGAGGGCAGCAACTTCATCGTCGACAAGACCACGATGACATCACCCCTCCTCGCTGAAGGCTCGGGCGAGGCCATCAGCCGCTGGGCCAACGCATCGCACGGGCTCGACGCCTTGCTCAACCCCTGGGTGCTGGTGTTTGGCCTGGCCGTGGTCTTCCTGGCCCGCACGCTGGGCACGCTCTACGTGATGAACAACGTGGCCGACGAGGACATCCGCTCGCGCGGCTCCGTCCGCCTCGTCGGCACGTCGGTGCCCTTCGTCCTGCTCTTTGTGGCCTATCTGATACACCTGCTGCTGAAGGATGGCTATGCCTACACTGCCGACGGCACCATCGTCGTGGAGCCCATGAAGTATCTGCACAACCTGCTCGACATGCCCGTCGTGCTGATATTCCTCGTCTCAGGCATCATCTTCGTGCTATGGGGCATTGTACGCAACGCGCTGCAGGGCAATAACGACGGCATCTGGCTCACGGGCTGCGGCACGGTGCTCACCGTGCTCTGCCTGCTGCTCTGTGCAGGATGGAACATGACGGCCTACTACCCCTCGACGGCCGACCTGCAGTCGTCGCTCACCATCGCCAACTCCTCGTCGAGCGAGTTCACCCTGCGCACCATGTTCTGGGTGTCGCTTCTTGTGCCTTTTGTGCTAGCTTACATTGTCTACTGCTGGCGGGCTATCGACAAGAAACAGCTCGACAAAGACGAGCTGCAGTCTGACCACGCCTATTGATTGCCGCCAGTCAATAACTGTATCCACCAACTAACGCCATTCTATGAAACGAACCGTGTTATCACTCTGCGCCGCCGTCTGTGCCCTCGTCCACACTGGGGCACAGACGGCACGCTTCTCGGCCCAAGAGGCCATGGAGACCTACTACGAGATGGGCTGGGACAGCCAGGAGGAGAGCGCCACCTGGACCCACAAGGCCACGGCCAGCGGCCGCTTCACGTGGTATATGGAGGCTAATCCACCCTATGCAGGACAGAAGGCCTTCAGCGCCATCGACGCCAAGAGCCGCTATTCGCTCTGTGCCCGCTACAACGACAATGCCACGCAAGACGAGGTGGCCACCTCGCCTGCCATCGAGATAAAGGCCCGCTCTGTCGCTGAGTTCTACACCTGCTTCCGCTCCGTGTTTCTCCTCGGCCATCCGTGGAAGTTTGTCATCACCGACACCGAGGGCGACAGCATAGCCTACGAGCTCAACGGCTTCCTCTGGGCACAGAACAACGCCTACACCGGTCCGTCGTGGCAGAAGTTCACCATCGACCTGTCGGCCTTTGAAGGCATGAAGGCCACCTTCGCCTTCCAATACACCGGCGGCGAGGACCTGGCCGTCGACGGCTTCCGTCTGTCGCAGCTGAGCGACAGCACCGACGGCACCATCAGCATCGCCGAGGGTCAGGCGGTCCATTTCATCGACCTTTCCGAGGGTGATGTGACGAGCCGCCAGTGGAAGTTCCAGGGCGGTCAGCCCGCCACCTCGGGCGACCCGTCGCCCACCGTTGTATACCCCACGGCCGGCGACTACGACGTGGAATTGACCATCACCACGGCCGACGGCAGTGCCACGGCCGTACGCCGTGGCTACGTGCACGTAGGAGTAGAGGCCCCGCAGGCCCTCATCGGCCTGCCTGCCGAGGGCTACCTGTCGCCCTGGGTGGCCCGCTTCGTGCCTACCGGCCAGCCCCTGCACTACCGCGACCTGTCAAGCGGCAACCCTACCTCGTGGCACTGGACCTTCCCCGGGGGCACACCGGCTGAGAGCAGCGAGCAGCACCCCGTGGTTATCTACGAAGAGCCCGGCCTCTACGGCATGACGCTCGAGGTGGAGAACAGCGTGGGCACGTCGAACGACTTCATGGTGCGTGCCCTGCAGGCCGGCGGGAGCCAGTATGTGTGGAACATCGACATCGACGAATACGACCAGCTGGGCGAGCTGCAGCTGGGCTTCTACGGCTTCTATGCCGGCTCCAACTACCTGGGCATACAGACGTTTGCCGAGCTTTACGACCAGCCGGCTGAGACCGTCACTATCGACACCGTGCAGGTGTATTTCTACCGCACCGACATCGGCACTGCAGCCGGCCGCGACATCACGGTGCAGCTGTGCGACGTCGACGAGCACGGATTGCCGGGCCATGTGCTCGCCTCGGCCACCATGGCAGCTGCCAGCCTGGCCAGCAGCACCTCCGACGTGGTGCCCACCAGCTTCGTGCTCTCGCCCGCAGTGACCACCAACCAGCCTTTCTTCGTCACCATAGGGCCCTTCGACCAGCCTGCTGACGACGAGGCCATCAGCATCATGAGCCTGCGCCGCGACGAGGGAGCCCGCTCCACCACCTACCATCTGCTGGCCGACGAAGACATGACCACGGGCCAGCCGCTGGGCACCTACAGCTGGTATCGCAACGACGACGACCCCGTGTCGATGTGTATCACGCCGCGACTCACCTACGGCTCTGCGCCGTCGGCCCTCGGCAGCGTCGGCCAGCCTCGCGATGTGGCTCCCGCCGGCCGCTACAATGTGGCAGGTCAGGCCCTGAGCCGCAATCACCGCGGCATCGTCATCATAAGACAGGCCGACGGCACAGTCAGGAAGACGGTCGTGGGCCACTGAACACATTTTGAAACTATTAGCATTCAGACAACACCATGCGCCATCATCTTGCCATCCTCATCCTCGCCCTCGCCGCGCTCCCCGCAGGAGCCCGCGGCGCCACACTGCCGCAACAGCCCGTCGACTATGTGTCGACGCTCGTGGGCACCCAGTCGAAGCCCACGCTCTCCACCGGCAACACCTATCCCGCCATTGCCCTGCCGTGGGGCATGAACTGCTGGATGCCGCAGACGGGAAAGATGGGCAACGGCTGGGCCTATACCTACGATGCCGACAAGATACGCGGCCTGAAGCAGACCCACCAGCCGTCGCCGTGGATCAACGACTACGGCCAGCTGAGCCTGCTGCCCACCACGCGCACCGTGTTCGACGAAGACAGCCGCGCCTCGTGGTTCTCCCATAAGGCCGAGACGGCACGCCCATATTATTATAAGGTGTACCTGGCCGACTACGATATCGTGGCCGAGATGACGCCCACGGAGCGGGCCGTGGTGATGCGCTTCACCTACCCCGCCACCGACGAGGCCCGCCTTGTGATAGATGCCTTCGACAACGGCTCGTACGTGAAGATTGTCGACGACCGCCACATCGTGGGCTACAGCACGAAGAACAGCGGCGGCGTTCCCCATAATTTCCGCAACTACTTCGTCGTCGAGAGCGAGAAGCCCTTCACCTTTGCCGCTGCCGTCAGCAACGCGCAGATTAACATCCTGCTGACTGAGGCCCACTCGAAACACTCGGGGGCCGTGGTGGGCTTCGCCACGGAGCGGGGCGAGCAGGTGGTGGTGCGCGTGGCCTCGTCGTTCATCAGCGAGGAGCAGGCCTGGCGCAACCTCGGCGAGGTGGCCGGCCATACGTTCGACGAGGTATGCCGACAGGGCCGGCAGCGCTGGAACGACGTGCTGGGGCGTGTGGAGGTTGCCGACGATGATGTTGACCACCTGCGCACGTTCTACTCCTGCCTCTACCGCTCGGTGCTCTTCCCGCGCTCGTTCTACGAAATCGACGCGCAGGGGCAGCCCGTACACTACAGCCCGCATACAGGCCGCCTCTGCCAAGGCTATTACTTCACCGACACGGGCTTCTGGGACACGTTCCGCTCGCTGTTTCCGCTGCTCAACCTGCTCTACCCCGAAATGAACGCTAAGATGCAGGCCGGCCTCGTCAACTGCTATCTGGAGAGCGGCTTCCTGCCGGAGTGGGCCAGCCCGGGCCACCGGGCCTGCATGGTGGGCAACAATTCGGCGTCGGTGGTGGCCGATGCCTGGCTGAAGCTGGCACCCCTCTTGTCGGCTGCCCCCCCGACAGACGCCGGCGGGCCCGCAGATGCCCCGCCCCTGACTTCCTATGACGTCGAAACGCTCTGGAAGGCCGTGGTGCATGGTGCCAATGCCGTGCACCGCAGCGTGTCGTCGACCGGACGCCTGGGCTACCAATACTACAACCGCCTGGGCTATGTGCCCTACGACGTGGGCATCAACGAGAACGTGGCACGCACCCTGGAGTATGCCTACGACGACTGGTGCATCTACCGGCTCGGCCGCGCCTTAGGCAAGTCGGACCGCGAGCTAAAGCCTTTCCGCCGCAACGCCATGAACTACCAGAACGTGTTTGATGCGCAGACCAGGCTGATGCGCGGTCGCAACCAAGACGGCACCTTCCAAACTCCCTTCTCGCCCCTGAAGTGGGGCGACGCCTTCACCGAAGGCAACGCCTGGCACTACACGTGGTCGGTATTCCACGACCCCGAGGGCCTCATCCGCCTGATGGGCGGCCCCGACGTGTTCACCGCCATGCTCGACTCGGTGTTTGCCCTGCCGCCGCTGTTCGACGAGAGCTACTACGGCAGTGTCATCCACGAGATTCGCGAGATGCAGATTATGAACATGGGCAACTATGCCCACGGCAACCAGCCCATCCAGCACATGATCTATCTCTACGCCTATGCCGCACAACCCTGGAAGACGCAGTACTGGATACGCGAGGTGATGGACCGCCTCTACACCGCACAGCCCGACGGCTACTGCGGCGACGAGGACAACGGCCAGACGTCGGCCTGGTATGTGTTCTCGGCCATGGGCTTCTATCCCGTCTGCCCCGGCTCGGGACAGTATGTGGTGGGCACACCCTACTTCGACAAACTGACGCTCCATCTACATGGCGGCAAGACGCTCACCATCACCGCCCACGACAACGGCCCACACCACCGCTACATCAGTTCCATGACCCTCAACGGCCAGCCCTACGACCGCAACTATCTGGACCACGCCACCCTCATGCGCGGCGGCACCATCAGCTTCCAGATGCAGGAGCGCCCCAACCGCCAGCGCGCCACGTCGGCCGATGCCGCCCCCTACTCTTTCTCCAATACCGACGATGCGCCATGATGATGTTGCGGGAGAAAAGAAAAACGGGTTTTCCTTTTGCATTTCGCCCGTTTTTTCGTAACTTTGCCACCCGTTAACAAACTCCAAGAGACAATGAAGAAAATCGCCATGATTACAGGCGCCACAAGCGGCATCGGACTGGCTTGTGCGCGTAAGTTCGCCAAGGGCGGCTATGCCGTCATCCTGACGGGCCGAAACGAAGAGAAACTACGCAACATCGAAAACGAACTGAAAGCCCTGCAGGCCGATGTGCTGACGCTGGCCTTCGACGTGCGCGACCGCACGGCTGCCACTGCTGCCGTGGAGAGTCTGCCCGAGCAGTGGAAGGCCATCGACGTGCTCATCAACAACGCCGGACTGGCCCTGGGCCTCGAGCCTGAGTACGAGGGCGACTGGCACGACTGGGAAACCATGATTGACACCAACATCAAGGGCCTGCTCACCATGACGCGCCTCGTGGTGCCCGCCATGGTGGAGCGCAACAGCGGCCATGTCATCAACATCGGATCGGTGGCCGGCGATGCCGCCTATGCCAACGGCAACGTCTACTGCGCCACGAAGGCAGCAGTGAAAGTGCTGTCCGACGGCCTGCGCATCGACGTGGCCCACTCGGCCGTGCGGGTCACCAACCTCAAGCCGGGCCTCGTAGAGACCAACTTCAGCAATGTGCGCTTCCACGGCGACACTGACCGCGCCGCCAACGTCTACCGCGGTGTGAAGCCCCTCACGGGCGACGATATTGCCGACGTAGCCTTCTTCGCCGCCAGTGCCCCCGAGCACGTGCAGATTGCCGAGGTGCTCATCCTGGCCACCCATCAGGCCAACGGCAGCACCATCCACCGCGAGCTATGATTGCTTTTTGAGGAGTTGAGGAGTTGAGGAGGGAGTCCTTACTCCTCAACTCTTCATCTTTCTATCTTCCTCCTCTGCAATAGTTATTTTTTCTTAAATTTGAAACTCCCAAAGAGGCATTGCAGGAAAATGTGAGTACATTTGCAGCAGTTAATCTAAACACGCTTAATAATGAAAAAGTATTTTCTACTTACGGTATGTATGGCAGGACTGTGCTCCGTCTTGTCAACGCTGCATGCAGCACCCGTAGACCGAATGCAAGCTCAGAGCACTGCACGCGACTTCCTCGCCGCACGGGGTGTCAGCCTCAACGCCACTGCGCCTGTCCACAAGGCTATGCGCAAGGCTGCAGCTGAAGCGTCAGCAGCCTACTATGTTTTCAACGCTGCCGATGGGCAGGGCTACGTCATCGTCTCTGGCGACGACCGCACCGAGCCCATCCTGGGCTATGTAGACCGCGGCTCCTACGATGAGAGCAGCATGCCCGAGAATATGCGGGCATGGCTCGAGGGATACGCCCGCCAGATTGAGCAGCTCGACCAGATGGGTGTCAAAGCCGGCATGCGTGCCCCCCGCCGTGCTGCCGAGCAGGCCCGCAAGAGCGTGGCCCCCATGCTGACCAGCCGCTGGGGACAGTATGCACCCTACAACAACTACACACCGCAGTACGGCGGCAGCCACAACCCCACGGGTTGCGGTGCCACGGCTTTGGCACAAGTGCTCTACTACCACCGTGAGCAGAGTAAGGCCCAGGGCATCACCACGCTGCAGGAGACCACCTCAACCTATACCATCTCCTGGGGGACAGGTTTTAACCCAGCTCCTCAGCAGCAGAAAGGCTCACCGATTGACTGGGACAACATGATCGACGACTACAAAGCCGGTGCCACCAGCGCGCAGAAAGAAGCCGTGGCCAAGCTGATGATCTACTGCGGTGCAGCCATCAAGATGGGCTACTCTAACAATGGCTCCGGCTCGCTGCCTGAGGATGTGCCTGCCGCCGTGGTGAAGTATTTCGGCTACGACGGCGCCTGTGCCTATAAGAACAAGGCCTGCTTCTCCATCCGTGCCTGGGACGACATGGTCTACAACGAGATGGTCAACCACCGTCCCGTCATCTACTATGGTGAGGCCACCGGCGAGGGTAATCAGGACAACAACCACATCTTTGTCATCGACGGCTACGACCCCGACGGCTTCTACCACGTCAACTGGGGCTGGAACGGCGACAACAACGGCTACTTCGTGCTCAATGTGCTCAACTACAACGAACCGTCGAGCACCTCTACCATTGTCACCAACGAGGGCTACACCCGCAACCAGGCCTGTGTGATCGGTCTGCAGCCCTATGCCGGCAACGAAAAAGAAAGTGTGACCCCTGTATTAACTGCCATTCGCACCTCATTATCTGAGACTGAAGCAAAATTCACCGTCGAAAACAATACAGGAGAGGCCCACTATTTCGTAGCTGGCATTGGCTATCTTGACGAAAAAGGAGATGCACACTTCCTTAGGACTTGGAACTATGGCATCTCTAATGGTATAGACTATAGCTTGGAAACTAATGGTGTTGATTTCGGATTTGCAACAAATAAAAGTGTAATAGATGTACCTTTTGTCGTCACTGCAGCAGACATGGCTGCCGCAGGCTTAACTCCGGGCAGCTATCGCCTTGTACCCATGAGCCGTTGTAGGCTGGGAGAGTCGTGGGCTGGTGAAGAGTGGAAGATGTGCCAGGGGTCTCTTTCAGACCATATTCTGCTTGAGTATGATGGTAGTAAAACTGTCATGAAGCCTTGGGCTAAGCTTTCGGTGGAGTCTATCACCTATCAGGGCAACCTGAAGGCAGGTCAGAAACAGACTGCTCTTGTCACCATTAAGAATGAAGGGGAAGACTTCATGGGCGATGTCTACTTGTTCTTCAACTTCAGCTCATGGGCAACGAACGAGCCCGAATCTTCCGCGACGCTTAACCTCGAGGCTGGCAAGACGGCCCAGGTGTCACTGACATTCAAACCCGGCAACTACGACACGGGCGTAAACGACATCCGCATCACCATCGATGAAGCCGGCGAAAACATTATTGCTGAAGACCAGGTGACCATCACCAGCGGCTCTTCTTCGACGTCGGTTTCCCTTGAGGCTGTCGGCATCGACATCAATGCGCTGGCCGAGGATGGCAAGACCGTCTATGGCACGGCCATCACAGGTAAGGTGCACGTGAAGAACACCGGTAGCGAGGCCTACAATGAAGTGATCTATATCGAGGTGAGACCTGGCGACATTTCCAATCGCGAGAAACTCTACAACCCCAGCGCCATTGCCCCGGGCGAGACGGCTGCCATCCCCTTCAAGATAGAGCGCCCTGCCGGTGAATATACCATCAAGTTCATCAACAACCAATTCCAGGGCATCAAAAATGGTGAGCATACCTACACGCTCGCTGCCGGCATCGACGTGTTCTATGCCGACGGCCGGCAGAGCGGTATTGCCAAGAGCGACAAGGTCACCATACCTGAAGACGTCGTGGCCGTCGACCTGCGCTCGGCTAACGTCAGCGAGGTGGTGACGAACAGCAACCCCAACGCCCTCTACTACATAGCTCAGGACGCCACCGTGCCGGCCACGCTGCAGGGCAAGAACATCATCAAGGGCTCTACGGCTGAGGCCATCGCCCTCGAGGAGAACCACGACCTGTACGTGCCTTACGCCTTCACGGCTCAAGCCATCAGCTATACCATGAAGCCCACCGTGGGCACTACGGGCACGGGCGGCTGGCAGACGCTGGTGCTCCCCTTCGAGGTGAGCGGCATCACGGCCGACGGCGCTGCCATCACCTGGCAGAAGAACAGGGGTGAGAAGGACTTCAACTTCTGGCTGCGCCAGTTCTCGGCCGTGAAAGACAACAACAGCGTGGTGTTCGGCTACAGCGACCGCATGGAGGCCTATACCCCCTACATCGTTGCCTTCCCTTCCGACAAGTGGGGCGAGGCGTTCAACCTTGTGGGCAAGACTGTCGTCTTCAGCGGCACCGATGCCATGATTGCTGCCTCGCCGCGCATCCAGGTGAGCACCTCCGAGCTCTCGTTCGTGGGCACCACCACACAGGCCACGGCAGAGAATGCCTTCGTGCTCAACGAAGCCGGCGACAACTTCGACTATGCCGCCACGACCAACGTGAAGCCCTTCAGCGCCTACTTCCGCGACAAGGCCGCCCAGCCGGGCGCCGGCAGCCGCCTGAAGATTGTCTTCGACAACGGCGACAACAGCGACGTGGCCACCGCCATCATGTCCATGCACGACGCGCAGCGCACTGCCGACAACGAGGTCTTCGACCTGCAGGGCCGCCGCGTGGCTCAGCCTTCGAAGGGGCTCTACATTGTGAATGGTAAGAAAGTCATCATCAAATAAGCATCCAAGGATATGAAAAAGACAGCATATTGCCAGCCACTGACAGAAGTGGTGGAACTGAACATCGAGAACCTGATGCAGCTGCCCGTCAGCGGTCCGAACACCCCGGGCGTGGGCGACCGTGAGGCCGAGGACGACGACGACACGACGCCTGTGCGCCAGCAGCATCACGACGTCTGGGAGGAGTAGCAGGCCTGCAGCCTGCGCAAGCAAGCCGAGGGGGCGGACACCGACAAAGTGTCCGCCCCCTTTTTTGGCCAAAATTGAATTGATTCTGGCCAAAATCCACTCAATTCCGGCCAAAATTCCATGCTATTCCCGCCGCTCTGCCCTATTGTCGCAAGGCAATGGGGAGGCAGAAGTTTCACGGCAGACAATCGGCGACGATGTTAAAGTGATTCTATCTGCAATAACCTGCTAAGTCATAGCGGTTTGAAGCGTAGCGGCTCATGCAGCAGCAGCATCCGTAAAGAACCGAAATGGGATAAAGAAAAGCAGTCTGTGAAACAATAAAGTTTTCCAAAACTTTTTCCAACCTACTGATTTTCAGCGATTTGACATTATTTAACTTGAAAAAAGTTTTCCAAAACGTACAACTTTAGGAAAATCTTCGTAACTTTGCAACACGTTAAATGATAACCCCAAATAACCGCATTTTTATGATACAGACAGTGGTGAAGCGCGACGGTCGCGTCGTGGGCTTCAACGAACAGAAGGTCATGGCCGCCATCCGCAAGGCTATGATGCACACCGACAAAGGCGAGGACGAGCGGCTGCTCAACGTAATCACCGACCATATAGCCCAGCGTGGGCAGACGCAGATGACGGTGGAGGAGATACAGGACATGGTGGAGATGGAGCTGATGAAGAGCGCCCGCAAGGACGTGGCACAGAAATACATAGCCTACCGCAACCAGCGCTCGATAGCCCGCAAGGCCAAGACCCGCGACATCTTCCTCGACATCGTCAACGTGAAGTCGAACGACATCACCCGCGAGAATGCCAACATGAACGCCGACACGCCGGCCGGCATGATGATGAAGTTTGCGTCGGAGACCACGAAGCCCTTCGTCGACGACTACCTGCTCTCGCCTGAGAGCCGGGAGGCCGTGGAGCACAACTATCTGCACATCCACGACAAGGACTACTACCCCACCAAGTCGCTCACCTGCGTGCAGCACCCGCTTGACAACATCCTCAACTGCGGCTTCATTGCCGGCCACGGCGCATCGCGCCCTGCCAAGCGCATCGAGACGGCCTCCGTGCTGGCCTGCATCTCGCTGGAGTGCGCCCAGAATGAGATGCACGGCGGACAAGCCATCCCCGCCTTCGACTTCTACCTGGCTCCCTTCGTGCGCCTCTCTTATATAGAAGAGGTGAAATATCTGGAGGACCTCTACGGCGAGGACTTCTCGCAACTCTACGACGAGCCGCTGATGGACTACCTGAAACAGCCTCTTGACGGTCTGCAGGGCATCGACCGCGTGCGTCAGCATGCCATCAACAAGACTGTGGGGCGCGTGCATCAGGCCATGGAGGCCTTCATCCACAATATGAACACCATCCACTCGCGCGGCGGCAACCAGGTGGTGTTCTCGTCTATCAACTACGGCACCGACACCTCGGCCGAGGGACGCTGCGTCATGCGCGAACTGCTGCTCAGCACCTACGAGGGCGTGGGCGGCGGCGAGACGGCCATCTTCCCCATACAGATATGGAAGAAGAAGCGCGGCGTGAACTACCTGCCCGAAGACCGCAACTTCGACCTCTACCAGCTGGCCTGCAAGGTGACGGCACGGCGTTTCTTCCCCAACTTCCTCAACCTCGACGCCTCGTTCAACCAGAGCGCCGAGTGGCGGGCCGACGACCCCAAGCGCTACCTGCACGAGGTGGCCACGATGGGCTGTCGCACGCGCGTCTTCGAGAACCGCTTCGGGCCGAAGACGTCCATAGGCCGCGGCAACCTCTCGTTCTCTACCATCAACATCGTGCGCCTGGCGCTGGAGTGCATGGACATCAGCGACAAGGAGCAGCGCATCGCCCGCTTCATGGCTAAGCTCGACGAGATGCTCGAGGTGACGGCCAAACAGCTCGACGAGCGCTTCCAGTTCCAGAAGACGGCCTACGTGAAGCAGTTTCCCCTGCTGATGAAGAGCCTCTGGATTGGCGCCGACAAGCTGGGACCCGACGACAAGGTGGAGTCGGTCATCAACCAGGGCACGCTCGGCATCGGCTTCATCGGACTGGCCGAGTGTCTCGTGGCCCTCATCGGCAAGCACCACGGCGAGAGCGAGGAGGCCCAGCAGCTGGGTCTGAAGATCATCACCTATATGCGCGACCGCGTGAACGACTTCAGCGAGCGCTACCACCACAACTACTCGGTGCTGGCCACGCCCGCCGAGGGACTGGCCGGTAAGTTCACGAAGAAAGACCGCAAGGAGTTTGGCATCATCAAGGGCGTCACCGACCGCGACTACTACACCAACTCCAACCACGTGCCCGTCTACTACAAGTGCTCGGCGCGCCATAAGGCTGAGGTGGAAGCACCCTACCACAACCTGACGCGTGGCGGCCACATCTTCTACGTGGAAATCGACGGCGACGCCACCCACAACCCGCAGGTCATCATGAGCGTTGTAGACATGATGGACCGCCTCGACATGGGCTACGGCTCGGTGAACCACAACCGCAACCGCTGCATGGACTGCGGCTACGAGAATGCCACGCAGAACCTGGAGGTATGTCCGCGCTGCGGCTCGAAGCACATAGACCGTCTGCAGCGCATCACGGGCTATCTCGTGGGCACCACCGACCGCTGGAACTCAGGCAAGCTGGCCGAGCTGAACGACCGCGTCACCCACATCGACGACGGCGAGCAGAAGTTGTTTTAGTCCATGGTTTCAGTACTTTCTATCATAGAAGACACGATGGTCGACGGACCAGGATTCCGCACCTCCATCTATTGCGCGGGCTGCAGGCACAACTGCCCGGGCTGCCACAACCCGCAGTCGTGGGACTTCGACGGCGGCCATGCCATGAGCACCGACGACATCATGCGTGTCATCGAGGCCGACCCCTACGCCAACGTCACCTTCTCCGGCGGCGACCCTATGTATCAGCCCGAGGGCTTCGCCGAGCTGGCCCGCGCCATCCACGAGCGCACCACGAAAGACATCTGGTGCTACACGGGCTTCACCTACGAGGCGCTCGTCAGCAATCCCCGTCAGCGTGCCCTGCTCGAGCAAATCGACGTCCTCGTCGACGGCCCGTTCATCAAGGCCCAGCGCGACGAGACGCTCGTCTTCCGCGGCTCCCGCAACCAGCGCATCATCGACGTGAAGGCCTCCATGCAGCAAGGCCGCACCGTGACGCTCAACTACGAGAAAGAGGTGAACGAACTGGCGAGATGATAAGTGGAGGATGAAGGATATGATTGCCGCCATGACAGGTAATCATGAGGAAAAATGCTATTTTTTGCTGATAAAACTTAATTTCAACACCTAAAAGTATTGCAATATGAAAGAAATTTAGTACCTTTGCTGCCGTGAACAAGAAAACGAAGAGACAATTTGCCGCTTGGGTGCTATTGGCAGTATTTGTGCCAATGCTCGTTTTCGCGTCGCTCCATATCCATCAGCCAAACACTTCCTCCCTGTCTGCATGCGCCGAGTGCGTGCATCATCATTGCGGAGGTCACCTGGGACAGCAGACCACCTCGATGCATGCCTGCGTGCTCTGCCAGTTCCTCACCTTGCCCATGCTGGCCGTAGCGGTTGCTACGCTCATTATATATAATAAGGTGTATAAGGCCGAGCCTCAAATGTGCCGACGCAGTGTTTGCGTAGCTCATATCGGCGTGGTCGGCCTTCGCGCGCCCCCGTTTTTCTCCCTTTAGTCCGCCCGTATTAAATTGCCAGCCCGCCCCAGTGTGGAGTGCTGGCCAATGATGGATTTTAATGGAGAAGAAAAAGTCATGAAGCAGCTGGAACATAAACGCGCGCTTGCAGCCCGCATCCTGCTTTCGGTATTTCTGCCGATGCTGGTGTGCCTGTCGCTACACGTCCACCAAAGGGTGTACAGTGGCGAGGGCGAGTGCTACGAGTGTGCCCACCACCTGCCTCATCACGGACACCTCAGCGTGGCCCAGGCCGCGATTTGCGACTGTCTGCTCTGCCAATTGGGCCATGTGCCCTTTATGGCACCTTTGGCAGGCACGCTTTTTATCAACCAGAGTATTCTCATCACCCTGCTCCCTGCTTGCCTACAAACGACGCAAGCAGGCTTGCAGGGTCTTATCCGGCCGCGTGCTCCCCCCGTCTGCTCATATTCTCCGTAAGGGTACAATTTCATTTATGTAGAATATTCAAACAGACAATCAGTATGATTACAATATTACTGGCTGCCACGCTGTTCGCTGTGGAGCCAGCTGATACGACTGTCACGCTGGATGCCGTCACCGTCACCGGACAACAGCACCACTACTACAAGATGCGCTCGTCGCAGACCACCGTGCAGGTGAACCGAGAATACCTGAACCAGAACTTTGCGGGCAGCCTGATGCAGACGCTCGAGGGCATTCCCGGCGTGAAGGCAATGGCTATCGGCTCCGGGCAGTCGAAGCCCGTCATCCGCGGTCTGGGCTTCAACCGCCTGGCCGTGGTGGAGGATGGAATCAAGCACGAAGGACAGCAGTGGGGCGACGACCACGGACTGGAGATTGACCAGTTTGCCATCGACCGCGCCGAGGTCATCAAGGGCCCGGCGGCCCTGCTCTACGGCAGCGACGCCATCGGCGGTGTGCTCAGTCTTTACACCAACCATGTGCCGACGGAGCCGCTCAGCGGCAGCGTGCAGCTGTTCGGACGCTCGAACAACGAGCAGCTTGGTCTCTCGGCTCGTATTGGCGGACGCAAGGGAAAGTTCTTCTTTCGCGCCAACGCCACGCTGATAGACTATGCCGACTTCCGAGTGCCAACCGACAGCATTCAGTATTATTCTTATTGGATAAAGCTGAAGGACCAACGCCTGCGTAACACGGCAGGCTGCGAGCGTGACGGCAGCGTGATGCTGGGCTATCAGGGGTATAACTTCCACACAGACGTCAGGGTAAGCGACAGCTACTCGAAGAGCGGCTTCTTTGCCAATGCCCACGGACTGGAAGTGCGACTCTCGGATATTGACTACGACCGCTCACGGCGTGACATTGACTTGCCCTACCAGTGGGTGAACCATCTGAAGGTGCTCAGCCACACCACGTGGCGCAACGATGATGTATCTGCCGAGCTGAACCTGGCCTACCAAAAAAACGTGCGCGAAGAACTGTCTGAGCCTGTCAGCCACGGCTATATGCCAAAGCCCGACGGCACACTGGAACGTCGTTTCGACAAGAATACCTATACGGCAGGACTGTCGCTGCGCTATGAGCTGGGGCGCCATGTCCTGCAGGGTGGGCTGAACGGTGAATATCAGCATAATCGCCGCGATGGCTGGGGCTTCATCATACCCGACTTCGAGACGGGGAGTGTGGGCGGCTATGTGATGGACCGCTATACCCTCCGCGACAACCTGATACTGAACGGCGGACTGCGCTTCGATTATGCTCAGACGCATATCCACAGCTATCAGGACTGGTACACAACACCCATTGACGGCACGCCCGTCTATCAGCAGCGCTCTGAGGAACGGCGTCGCCATTTCACAAGTCTCACCTGGTCGGCAGGCGTGAACTACAGCCTGGGCCAGTGGGTGATGAAGGCCAACGTGGGTAAGTCGTTTCGTGTGCCCATCCCTAAGGAACTGGGTGCCGACGGCATCAACTACCACATCTTCCGCTACGAACGTGGCAACGCCAGCCTCGACGCCGAGGAGAGTTACCAGATAGATGCCTCGGTGAGTTGGGCCGACGACATGTGGGAGGTAGGGATTGAGCCTTATCTGAACTGGTTTCCCAACTATATCTACCTGACGCCCACGGCACAGTATGTGGAGGGCCTCCAACTCTACCACCATACCCAGGCCCGTGTGCTGCGCTATGGCGTGGAGGCTCAGGCCACGTGCCACATCACGCAGCATTGGCAGGCCCACGTGCAGGGTGAATACCTCTACGCCCGCCAGAAGTCGGGCGAGAAAAAGGGCTACACCCTGCCTTTCTCCACGCCGTGGTCGGTAGATGGCGGTTTGAAGTACCTCTTCGACTGGCATGGCGAGGGTTTCGTGGGTTTGCGTGCCCACATCGTTGGCCGGCAAAATGAGATTGTACCCCCTGAGAAACCTACCGACGGCTACTGGACGCTGAACCTTTCTGCCGGGAAGCAGTTCCCGCTGAAGGGCAGCACGACCCTCAGTGTGGCGATGCACGCAGACAACCTGCTGGACCGCCGCTACTACAACCACACCAGTTATTACCGCCTCATCGACGTGCCCGAACCTGGGCGCAACATTGCCGTGAGGGTGGGACTGGAGTTTTAAGAGTGTTAAAAGTTTATAGTAAAAAATCAAACATTAAAAGAACAATGAAAAAAATGAAATATATGAGCCTTCTGATGGCTCTCGTGAGTGTAATGACTATTGGTTTCACCTCTTGCAGCAGCGACGACGACGACAACACACCTGCCAAGCCTGTCGTCAACCTGACCGAAGTGGGACACGACAACGCTAAACATGCTCATCCCGGCCACGACTTGCATTTAGAGGCCAAAGTTGTGGCTGAAGGAATCATCAAACGCATCGACATTGAGATACACCAGGAGGGCGGCGGCTCGTTTAAGATAGAGCAGTCGTTTACCCAGGGCAAATACATTGGAGTCCGCAATGTTGAGTTCCATGAGCACATCGACATTCCTGCCGAAACGCCCCTTGGCAAGTATCACATGCACTTCACCGTGACCGACCAGCGCGGCCAGCAGACAACTGCCGAGAGCCACCTCGAGGTCATTAAAGATGATGGCAATGAGAATCATGAGCATCAACACAAATAATCTGAGACAACAAACGACATGAAGAAATTCATTTCCTCACTTTCACTGCTGTGCGCACTATGTGCGTGCAGCAGTTCCGACGACAACGATTCGCGCGATATGACGCTGCCTGTCATCTCTGAACAAGGTATCACGGCCAACCCCGTGGAGTGCCAGCAATATCATCCCGGCGACGTCATCCCCTTCCACTATGTTTTCACCGACGATGTGGAACTGGGCAACTACAACATCGAGATTCACAACAACTTCGACCATCACACACATTCAGGCTCCGCCGTAGAGTGTGAACTGGAAACTAAGAAAGAGGCTGGTCCCAAGGCATGGGTGTTCAACCAGGACTACGCCATCCCTGCAGGTCAGCGCACCTATACGGCGCGAGTTGACATCCAGATACCAGATGATGTGGAAACGGGTGACTACCACTTCATGGTTCGGCTGACCGACCGTGCTGGTTGGCAACAACTCAAGGCTGTGACCATCAAGGTGAAATAGTCTCGGCTGGCAACCAAACCACGAATGACGCGAATGACACGAAGAAGCATGGACCACGAATGACACGAATGACACGAAGATAAACGACACCACGAATTACGCGAATGACACGAAGATAAACGACACCACGAATGTCGCGAAGAATTATGGACCACGAATTACGCGAATGACACGAAGACAAACGGCACTACGAATGTCGCGAAGAATTATGGACCACGAATTACGCGAATGACACGAAGACAAACGGCACTACGAATGTCGCGAAGAAGCATAGACCACGAATGACGCGAATTACACAAATTTACAAATGAGAAATACGCAGAATTCGTATAATTCGCGTCATTCGTAGTCCTCATCCGTCGAATTCGTATAATTCGCGTCATTCGTAGTCCTCATCCGTTGAATTCGTATAATTCGCGTCATTCGTAGTCCTCATCCGTTGAATTCGTATAATTCGCGTCATTCGTAGTCCTCATCCGTTGAATTCGTATAATTCGCGTCATTCGTAGTCCTCATCCGTTGAATTCGTATAATTCG
>JAGBJJ010000034.1 GCA_017934525.1 Prevotella sp. | reverse complement strand
GACATTTGGCCATATACGGCAATCAGCGTGTTATAGTCGAAATCGTCTCTTGCCGTGTCAGCCGATTCTATAGCATCGTAATAAGCCTGCAAGGCCTCGGGTGCTTCACCCATATCGCTATGTACTCTCCCTAAGAGATAGTAAGCGAGCATTCGGTCATTTGAATCTCCCTCCTTGTAGTAATTCACAACATCCTTTATAATTGAGTCAGAAGTAAATTGTACGTCAGCCTTGTTTTCTGCTTTCATTTTAACAAGTTCATAGTACATTCTTTCACTTCTGCCCCAATCTTTCTTGTTTTTTTCTAACCCTGCCAATACGACAAGTGCAGAATCTGCGTTGGCATCAGCTATTTTACTGACAGCCTCTAACTGAGATGTCATATTCCTGTTGTTGCAACCTAATAAGGCTACGACAACCATACTTATATACGTGCAGGCAAGTCTCTTCATATTTCGTTCATTCTTTATTGCGTGAGGCAAATATAAGCCTCGGTGTTATTTTGGGGGATAAAGGTACAAAAACAATCCGATTCTGACAACGATTTCACGTTTATTAAGCCGGTATAGAGCATAAAACGTAGTAATAATTTTTTTTGACAGCTTCAAAACTTTTGCACCCGATGAAGAATCCATAGAAATGGCTGATGGCCCTGAGTCGGGGCTCTGTGAAAGCAATCCAAAGCAGAACGTGGAATTGAGAACGCTCTCAAAATCGTAAACCGCCACATTTCCCAATCTCCCCGAACTGCCTTTATTTATCAAAAAGATTGCTTTTTCTTCCAAAGTTATAAAGTTTGTCTGACACTATAGGCATTTTGTGCCGCAAATGTGACACGGCAACGAAAAATAATGGCCAAAATTTAACAGATAATGGCCGGAATTTAATGAATTCCGGCCATTATCCGTTGCAAAGAAGCGGGAGTCGGGGCTGCCGTTGGCCTCCTACTGCGCTGCAGCGGCAGTGCTGCGTCGCTCCTGGATAGTGAAGACGCAGAGCGAACCGATGACGAAGAGCACGCCGGCAACGAGCATCATCGACGTCTGCGAACCGCCGACGAGGTGCATGATGGGCTTGCCCAGCACGGCGGCGATGATTTGCGGCAGGCAGATGGTGCAGTTGAAGAGTCCCAGATAGGTACCCATGTGACCGTAGCCCTGCAGGGCGTTGGTGACGATGGTGAAGGGCATGGCGAGCATGGCGGCCCAGCCGCAACCGATGAGCAGGAAGGGCAGTATCTGCAGATACTTGTCGGGACAGAAGGGGATGAGCAGGAAGCCCAGGCCACCCAGCACCAGACTGACGCTATAGGCCATCTTTACATTCTTGAAGCGCGGCAGCAGCGTGGCCCACACCACGGAGCCCATGGCCTGGATGGCATAGAGCACGCCCGTCCAGTTGCCGGCTGCCTGATAGTCTTCGGTGGCGGCGTCGGCTGTGCCCCAGACGGTGAGCGACACGGCGTCGACGACATAGGTCCACATGTAGAGCATGCCGGCCCAGCAGAAGAACTGCACCAGACCTACTTTCCAAAAGGTGACAGGGGCCTTGCGAAGGAGGGTGAACCAGTTGGAGGTGGTATCTCCTGCGGCCTCAGAGGGGGCTTCTATAGTCTTACTGGCGGAAGAGGATGACGAATGGGTGGTCTTCCCATTATATTCTTCATACTCCTTCGGGGGCCACTCACGTACCTTGACGACGGTGTAGACGACGCAAAGGATTAGAATCAGCGCGCCGATGTAGAACGACCAGATGACCGAGTCGGGCACGATGCCCTCGGGCGCCACATTGCTCAGGCCGATGGCGGTGAAGATGAAGGGGAAGAGGAAGCCCACTACCGAGCCAGCGTTGCACAGGAACGACTGGATGCTGTAGGCCTTGGCCTTCTGCCGCTCGTTGACCATATCGCCCACGAGCATCTTGAAGGGCTGCATGGCCATGTTGATGCTGGTGTCGAGGAGCATGAGCATGACGAGACCGAACATCATCACGGCCGACACCGACAGACCGAGCGAACCGCTGTTGGGCAGCAGGCACATCACTGCTACGGCCACGGCGGCGCCGACGAAGAGATAGGGTATGCGGCGGCCGAAGCGGGTCCAGGTGCGGTCGCTGAGGGTGCCCACGACGGGTTGCACTATCATGCCCATCAGCGGGGGCAGAATCCAGAAATAGCTGAGGTTATGCGGGTCGGCACCGAGCGTGCGGAAGATGCGCGACACGTTTCCACTCTGGAGTGCATAGGCTATCTGCACTCCGAAGAATCCGAAGCTCAGGTTCCAGAGCTTCCAAAACGACAAGTCAGGTTTTTGTTTCATTTTTCTCTTGTTATTTCGGTGTTTCGTTATTTTCGTAACTGCGTTATAATGTTGCCACGCCCTTTTCCGACCTCACCGCGTCGTCCCGCGGACTATGAGCCTCGTGCGGACAATACGGCGCTCAATGTGGCCCTCGGGGATGGTGCCCTCTACGTGGCCGATGAGGATGTTGGCGGCCTCCTCACCCACCCTGACGCCACGCTGCTCTACCGTGGTGAGCATCGGGTCGCAGGCCGTGGCGCGCTCGCCGTTGGTGAAACCGCAGATGCTCACGTCTTCAGGCACACGCAGCCCCATGCGCTTCACTGTGTAGAGTATGCCTATGGCCGTGTCGTCGTTGACGGCGAAGAAACCGTCGGGATAGGGCTCCTCGTCGAAGAGCGACGGCGTGAGCAACTCGGCATCCGACCGATTGTCGCACACCTGCGCCAGACGCTCGTCGAAGCGAAGGCCATGTTTCAGGAGTGCATCCTTGTAGCCATTGAAACGGTTCTTCGATATCTCCAGGTTCATCTGCGACCCAAAGAAGGCAATGTGGCGGCAGCCCGTCTCGATGAGGTGGCTCACAGCGTTGAAGGCTCCCGTGTAGTCGTCGACCACCACACGACTGGCATTCACGCCGGTGCAGATGCGGTCGTAGAACACCAGAGGGACGCCGGCATCCATCAGTCGCTGGAAGTGCTCGTAGCGGTGAGTGTCCTTGGCCTGCGACACGATGATGCCGCACACCTTGTTCTCATAGAACAACTGGCACAGGCGCACCTCGCGCTCGTACCGCTCGCCGCTCTGGGCCACCATGATGCGGTAGCCGCGGGCCTCGGCCTCTTCCTCAATGCCCTTCAGGATGGTGGAGAAATAGTAGTGAACCAGCTCGGGCATGATGACGCCGATAATCTTCACCGGCTGCACTCTTGACAAACGCAGCGACTCGGCCAGCACGTTCGGCGTGAAGTTGTGCTGGCGCGCATACTGCTGAATGCGCTCGCGCTGCTCCTGCGAGATGCGCGGCGAGTTTTTCAGCGCACGCGATACCGTGGCCACCGAGACGTGGAGCTCGCGGGCGATGTCTTTCATTGTCATGACGGTATTTTCTTTCATCTCTTCATTCTCCATTTGCCTGTGCAAAGATAAGGAAAACTTCGCAACGCAAAGCCGCACATTATTTTATTTCTTCGCGCGCGATGATGCAAACGTTTGCATATACCTATATAACGAATTTAAACGAAAAAAAGTACAACATCATTAAAATAAACATATCTTTGCACCGAAATTGCCAAATCAGCTAAAGACGAGAATATAGAAAATATTATACTAATAAATTAACTCTAATTAAATGTAATGATGAAGCAAGTAAACATTAAGTTTCCGCTTAGAATGCTCGTCCTCATGGTGGGCATGATGCTAAGCGCGGGAGCCTTTGCACAGATTACTGTGAAAGGTCATGTGAAAGATGCTGCTGGCGAAGACATCATCGGAGCTACCGTGCGCGTGCTGGGCACCCAGACGGCCACGGTGAGCGACTTCAATGGTAACTTCACCGTGCAGGCTAATCGCGGAGCCGACCTCCAAGTCACCTTCATGGGCTATCAGGCTGCCACAGTGAAGGCCGCCCCCACGGTGGAAGTGACGCTGCAGGACGACCTGACGGTGCTCAACGACATCGTGGTCATCGGCTACGGTACAGTGAAGAAGAGCGATGCCACCGGTTCGGTACAATCGATTGAAGCCGACCAGCTGGGCAAGGGTTTCGCCACATCGCCTGCAGACCTGCTCCAGGGCAAGTCGGCCGGTGTGACCATCACCAGCAACAGCGGTCAGCCCGGTGCCGGTTCAACCATCCGCATCCGCGGCGGCTCGTCGCTGTCAGCCAGCAACGACCCTCTGATCGTCATCGACGGTCTGCCCATCAGCGGAACCGGCATCTCGGGCTCGAGCGACGTGCTGTCGACCATCAACCCCAACGACATTGAGAGCTTCTCCATCCTGAAGGATGCCTCGGCTACGGCCATCTACGGTTCGCGCGCTTCTAACGGTGTGATCGTCATCACCACCAAAAAGGGCGCCACGGGCAAACCCAAGGTGACGCTCGACATGAACACCTCGCTGCAGCAGGTGCGCGAGACGGTCGACGTGCTCGACGCCTACGGCCTGCAGAAATTCTTCATGGAGCACTATGGCGACAAGGCCGACGCCGTGGCTGCCCTGGGACCGGTGGATGCCAACGGCAACCCCGTCTACAACACCGACTGGCAGGACCTCATCTATCGCACAGCCCTCTCGTCGGAGACCAACGCCAGTGTCTCTGGTGGCATACAGAACAAGGCTAAGACCTTCAAGATGCCTTACCGCCTGTCGGCTGGTTGGCTGGACCAGGAGGGCATCCTGCGCACCAATGACATGGAGCGCGGAACCGTCGGTCTGAACCTGACCCCGACGCTGCTCGACGACCGCCTGACCATCAGCCTCAATGGCAAGGGTGTGTTCACTCACAACCGCTTTGCTGACAACGGCGCCATCGGCGCTGCCGTAAAGTATAACCCCATGCTGCCGCCCTATCAGCACCGCGACGTGGTGTTCGACCACACAGCTCGCCCCGTGAACGACTTCACCCGCTGGGAGACCAACGGCGCACCCAACACCATGTCGGTGCTCAACCCGCTGGCACAGCTGGCTCAGCAGCAGAAGAACGCCTACGTGCGCCGCTTCGTGGGTAACGCCCAGTTCGACTATAAGTTCAAGTATGTGCCCGGTCTGCGCGCCAACCTGAACCTCGGTCTCGACATCTCGACGTCAAACGGCTACAACGTGACTGACTACCAGAGCGAGATTTCCTATCACGACAAGACACAAAACGGAGCCGGCCTGTGGGAGAAGTACACCCAGCTGCGCCGCGACCAGACCCTGGAGTTCTATCTCGACTATGCCAAAGAGCTGGAGGCTATCGCCAGCCGCTTCGACCTGATGGCTGGCTACTCATGGCAGCACTTCTTCAACAAGACGACTGACTACAAGGAGTCGAACGACGGCAACCACACGCCGTATGCCACCACGCCGCTGTTCAAGACCGAGAGCTATCTCGTCTCCTTCTTCGGCCGACTGAACTACACCCTGATGGACCGCTACCTGCTGACCGCCACCATCCGTCGCGACGGCACCTCGCGCTTCCAGAACAACAAGTGGGGTCTATTCCCCTCGGTGGCTCTGGCATGGCGCATCAATGAGGAAGGCTTCTTGAAGAACGTCGACTGGCTGTCGAACCTGAAGCTGCGTCTGGGCTGGGGTATCACCGGTCAGCAGAACATCGGTCAGGGCGACTATCCTTCGATTGCAACCTATCACATCAACCAGCTCGGTTCATACTACATGTTCGGCGACAAGCTCATCATCCCTATCTCGCCGAAGGGTTACGACGCTGACCTGAAGTGGGAGGAGACCACAACCTATAACATCGGACTTGACTTCGGTTTCCTGAAGAACCGCATCAACGGTAGTATCGACGTCTACAAGCGTAAGACCGAAGACTTGCTGAACACCATCCCCGTCGTCAACGGCACGAACCTCGTCGACATGCTGCTCAGAAACGTCGGCAACATGGAGAACAAAGGTATTGAGGTGGCACTGAATGTGGTGCCCGTGCAGACCAAAGACTGGCGTTGGGAAGTGGGCGTCAACTTTGCCTATAACAAGAATGAGATTACCAAGCTGACGGCCATCGACGATCCTTCCTACATCGGTGTGCGCACCGGCGGCATCTCCGGCGGTGTGGACAACATGGTGCAGCTGCAGAGCGTCGGTCATCCCATCAACTCGTTCTGGGTCTACCAGCAGGTGTACGACCAGAACGGCAAGCCTATCGACAACCAGTTCGTGGATCGCAACGCCGATGGCAAAATTGACGATTACGACCGCTACATCTACACCAAACCCGATCCCGACGTGACCTTCGGTCTGAACACCGAGCTGAACTATAAGCGCTGGACGCTGTCGGCCTCGGCCCGCGCCAACCTGAACAACTACGTCTACAACAACGTGGCATCCGACGGCGAGATGATTGCCGACATGTGGACCAACAACTTCATTTCGAACCGCGTGTCATCGGCTCCCTACTCTAACTTCTCGCAGGCTCGCTACATCAGCGACTACTACGTGCGTAACGCCTCGTTCTTCAAGCTTGACAAAGTCACTCTGGCCTATGAACTCTGCGACTGGGCACGCGTGCACTTCACAGCTCAGAACGTGCTGACCATCACCGACTACGACGGACTCGATCCTGAGGTTGCCGGCGGTATCGACAATAACATGTATCCCCGGCCGCGCACTTACCTGCTCGGTGTAAGCCTTAACTTCTAAAACAGCAAACAGAACGATTATGAAAAAGAATATATTGAAAAACGGTTTTTACACGGTTGCCCTGGCCACGACGCTGTCGTTTACGGCATGCACGGGCGACCTGGACGTCACGCCCATCGATCCGAATCTTGATCTGCCGGAGAATATGCTGACGTCGCCCGAGGCCTTCAATCAACTTCTGGCCAAATGCTACTCTGCTCTGTCCGTCAGCTCGCCTGACGGCGAAAGCGGCGATCCTGACATCAAGTCAATCGACGGCGGATTCGGTCAATACCTTCGCGCACTGTTCAATCTGGAAGAACTCCCCACCGACGAGGTGGTGATGGGATGGAACGACCAGACCATCAAGGACCTGCACGGCCTGTGCTGGAGCACCAACGACGTTTTCGTCACGGCTGCCTATGCCCGCCTGTTCTACCAAATCTCCATCTGCAACGAAGTGATTCGCCGCATCGACGAGAGCAGCTTTGCTGACGACGCCAAGATGCAGCAGTACCGCGCTGAGGCCCGTGCACTGCGCGCTCTGAGCTACTACCACGCCATCGACATGTTCGGCAACGTGCCCTTCACCGACGAAAACTCGAAGGTGGGCGGTGCCAACCCCGAACAGATAAAGCGCGCCGACCTCTTCAACTGGCTGGTTACCGAACTGGAAGACATCACCAAGATTCTTCCTGCCGACCCCGAGAAGTATCGCGCCGGCAAGGGTCTGGCCTACATGCTGCTGGCCAAACTCTATCTGAATGCAGAGGTTTACACCGGCACGGCCAACTACGCCAAGTGTGCAGAGTACTGTCAGGACATCATCAACCTGGGCTACACGCTTGAGTCGGCTGATGACTACTACAAGATGTTCTGTGCCGACAACGACCAGATGCTGGGCCTGGGCCACGAGATTATCTTCAGCGTTTATCAGGACCACATCTACACCCAGGCTTACGGCGGCACGACCTACATCATCAACGCTGCCTGCGGCGGCAAGGCCGACCCTGCAGCCGACTTCGGTCTGGGCGGCAATGGCTGGGGTGGTATTCGCCTGACTCCTGAATTCGTCAACAAGTTTGATGCAGCCAAGGATCAGCGCGCCAAGTTCTACACCAACGGACAGACCAAGGATATCGCCGACCTGAGCACGTTCGAGAACGGCTACGCCTTCAAGAAGTTCACCAACCTGAAGGCCAACGGACTGATGATTGACGGCGCCAACTCCTTCCCCGACACAGACTTCCCCATGTTCCGTCTGGCCGACGTCTACCTGATGCTGGCTGAATGCCAGATTGTCGGCGGCGTCAATGTCAACGTGAACGGTCACGACGGTCTGTGGTTCCTCAACCAGATTCGCACTCGTGCCGGCATCGATGCGCTGGTAGCTGCCAGCAGCAACGACGTCATCGACGAGCGTGGCCGCGAGCTGGCCTGGGAGTGCCACCGCCGCAGCGACCTGGTGCGCTTCGGCATGCTGACCACCAAGAAGTACATCTGGGCTTACAAAGGCATGAACAGCAACAACGGCTCGCCCAAGGCCGTAGACAGCAAGTTCAACCTCTATCCCATTCCTTCAAGTGACATCATGGCCAACTCGAACCTCAAGCAGAACGATGGTTATTAAGTCAATATTGTATAGAATAACAATTTAGAAATTGTGTAGAATAACTATTTAGAAAAATACTGATTATGAAAACAAAATATTTGAGAAGCGGATTGTTCCTTGCTATGGCTGCCATGCTGTTCAACGCATGCGACACCGACCGCGACGACAACCCCGTCATCGGACCGGACAATGCTCCCACGGAGTTCGTGCTGAACACGCCGGCCATGAGTGAGCAGTTCATCCAGCTGTCGGCCGACAACAAAGTCAACCTCACATGGTCGCAGCCCAACTATGTCTACAATGCCATTGCCACCTACGAGATTCAGGTGGGTGTGGTCGACAACGGCAACGTGAAATGGCTCACCGACGAGGACGGCAAGCCCATCTATCTGGACACCAACTTCAACGAGTGCAACGTCAACATCAGCGGCGACGAGATTGCCGAGGCTATCTGCAAGATTGACGGCTTCGGAACCCCCGAGGAATACGTCGACAAGGGCGTCCGCGAGATTGCCATGCGCGTTCGTTCGACCATCAGGAACGCCTCAAACGAGGTGGTGCCTGGCACTGAGATTGTTTCTAACTACGTCACCTTCAAGCACATGGCTGCCTATAACGCAGTGAAAGGCATCGGCACCATCTGGCTCATCGGCAGCTGCGGTGGATGGAAAGAGCCCAGTGCAGCCAATGCCGAAGCGCTTGAACCCTGGATTATCTACGAGACCGAAATAGGCAGTAAGATATACAAAGGCACCTTCAAGATTGAGGCAGGCGACCTCACCTTCCGCTTCTACACCAAGCTGACAGGCTGGGATGGCGGCGCATCGATTGGCCACAAAGTCAACGACGAGGCTACCGAATGCACCTTCAGCGCCGACGGCAGCTTCGCCGACAAGTATGTCAGCGGCAAGGGCTCATGGCAGTTCAACGGCTTCCCCGGTGGCGACCTCGAAATCACCATCGACATGAATGCCAGCACTGTGAAGTTTGTAATTTTATAACTATCATTTAAATTTGCAACAACGATGAAAAAAATAAGTTTATTTATGATGGCCCTGCTAAGCTTGGCATTCGCCGCCTGCGACGATGACTACGCTACCGAGGTGGGACCTCAGTCTAACCCTCAGGAGAATTTGCTCCAGCTGAACGACGTGTCTGTCACCACCGGTGTGCAAACCATCAACATCTCTGAGCTTATCAATGGCGAGAACGGCGAAGACCCCATCAAGATTGGAACCGTCATACTCAACAAGGAGAATTTGCCCGCCAACGCCGTCCTGACGGCCGACGTGCAGTTTGCTACCGATGAGAACTTTGAGAACGTCATCACCGTGCGTGCCCAGGACTTCAATGAGAGCTACGACATCAACGTCACCCCCAGCGTCCTGCAGGATGCTTACTTCAACAGCATCACGCACAATCCGACCACTCGTCAGATGCATGTACGCACTATTCTCTACGCCATGACGGCCGGCGAATCGGTGGCAATCATCGGCAGTGATGGCATCAAGTATTTCGACACGCACATTGTCAATCTGACCCCGCTGAACAAGGTGCAGATTTCGCCGAACTACTACATCGTGGGCGGCCCCAACGACTGGGCTACCTCGGCTGCTGAACGCAGTATCAAATTCAACCACAGCGACGTCAACGTCTACGATGATCCCGTCTTCACCGTCACTTTCGACGCCGCTGAGGGCGACACATGGTTTGCCATCGGCGACGACGAGGCTTGCGATGCTATCGGCAACGGCGACTGGTCGAAGCTGCTCGGCATCGTGGGTGGCAACAGCCAGTCGACTGAGGGCAAGCTCGACTTCCGCTACAACATGGGAGCCGAAAACTCATTCTGCGTGCCAGCTGGCGCCAAGCAGATTCGCGTGACCATCAACATGATGGACTACACCTTCGAAGTGAAAGCCATCAACTTTGCCGAGTACATATACGAGGCTGGTGTCAACAACAGCTGGGGTGGCATTCAACAGCCCCTCTACTGCGCCGACGGCAATGGTCTCTACACAGGTTTCTTCTATGCCAAGGAAGACAGCTGGACCGGCGGTTTGGGTGCCTTCAAGTTCCGCGGTGCTGTCGACAACTGGGACAACGGCAACTGGGGTGCAGGCACCTACACTGACGAAGGCGGCACACTCACCGATACGAATGCAGACAACCTCTTTGCTACGCCCGGCTTCTATCGCGCCGATGTCGATCTGGCTTCGATGACCTACACGCTGACACGCATCAACAGCGTCTTCGTCGTGGGCAGCGCCATCAACAACGATTGGGACAAAGGCATTGAGATGACCTACAACGTCGACGAGCTCTGCTGGGAATGCGACGCCACGCTGAACGGCGACGTCATCAAGTTCAAGGGCAACGGCACGTGGGACACCTTTGACGGCAACTGGGGCGGTACGATGGACAACATCATCAACGGCTCCAACGACAACATCCCCGTCAACATCTCCGGCGACGTCCACATCAAATTCTATCCCATGTGCGACACGCGTTCTTACTGCACCATCGTAGCAAGATAATCGCGTAGGGCATAAGAAAAAACAACCCTAAAACGGGGCGGTTCCTCAAGAAGGAAACCGCCCCGTTTTTTTGTAGCATTCGTCACTATGCAACCGATTGCACCGTCAAGTAGGTGTTAATGCAGTGCCAAACAACGAGAGACTCAGAATAATATTGTATTTTTGCCATCAGAAACCAATAACAAAAAATTAGCATGAAGAAATTATTAGCCCTTGCAGGATGCATCATGATGATGCTGACTGGCTGCGAACCGAAGCAGCAAAAAGGCACAGACGGTTTCTTGCTGCCAGCCGTCGACGACATTGCCATGTATCAGGTCAACCCACGCGTCTTTGCACCCAGCAACTCCCTGAATGCTGTAGCACAGCGCATCGACTCCATCCAAGAGCTGGGCGTCAACGTGGTGTGGGTGATGCCCATCTACCCCATCGGCCTCGAGAAAGGCAAGAACTCCCCCTACTGCATCAGCGACTATACGGCCGTGGCGCCCGAGTTCGGCACCATCGACGACTTCAAGCACCTGGTGCAGGTGTGCCATGATCACGGCATGGGCATCATCCTCGACTGGGTGGCCAACCACACGGCGTGGGACCATCCCTGGGTGAAGGAGCATCCTGACTGGTATACCCACGACGAGGAGACCGACACCATCATCCACCCACGCCCCTGGGACTGGCTCGACGTGGCCGACCTCAACTATGACAACCGCGACATGCGCCGCGCCATGACCGACGCGATGCTCTTCTGGGTGAAAGAGGTGGGCATCGACGGCTTCCGCTGCGACGTGGCCGACGGTGTGCCGGCCGACTTCTGGCGCGACGCCATCCAAGAGCTGCGCCAGGCTGCGCAGCCCCGCCGCATCGTCATGCTGGCCGAGGGTAAGAATGTGGATAACTTCACCGTGGGCGGCTTCGACATGAACTACGGCTGGGACTTCAAGGACTCGCTCGTACACGTCTTCTGCAACAGTCGTCCCGCCAGCGACCTCCTCCGTGCCGACAGCGCCGAGTATGCCCAGCTGCCCGCCGGCAAGGTCAAGCTGCGCTTCACCACCAACCACGACCACTCCACGGAGAAGACACCCGTCAAGGAGTTCATCAACGAGCGCGGCTCGATGGCCGCCTACGTAGCCTCGGTCTTCCTCCACGGCGGCGCCCTCATCTACGGTTCGCAGGAGGTGGGCTACCCCGACCCCATCAACTTCTTCCACTACGTCGCCGTCGACTGGACGGCCAACCCGCAACTCTACAAGGAGTATGAAGAGCTCATCAAACTCTACAACGACCATCCCGCCCTGCGCAAGGGCGAACTCGAGGTCTGGCCGGCCGCCGACGCGCTGGTGTTCGAGAAGCGTCTGGGCGACGAGCGCTTCCTCGTGGTGGTCAACGTGCGCAACCGGCCCGTCGTGGCCGACATCCCCTCCACATGGGCTGGGATGAAGGTGGAAGACGAAATAACCGGCCGCAACCTCAAGCTGGGCCAGACGCTTAATCTGGCAGCCTACGAATATCTTATTTTTGAACCTAACGACTGACATCCTCATGAAAAGACTGTTTTTTCTGTTATTAGCCGCTGCCGCCTTCACGGCCATGCACGCACAGGGCTGGCCCTCACGCTATGGCGGCGTCATGCTGCAGGCATTCTATTGGGACTCCTTCGACGACACTAACTGGGCCGTGCTCCAGTCGAAGGCCGACGAGCTGAGCGGCACATTCGACCTCGTCTGGCTGCCGCAGAGCGGCAACTGTGGCGGCACCTCCATGGGCTACGACGACCTCTACTGGTTTTCCGACTACAACAGCTCCTTCGGCAACGAGCAGCAGCTGCGCACACTCATCAGCACCCTCAAAGAGAAGAACATCAAGACCATTGCCGACGTGGTGATCAACCACCGCAAGAGTCTGAACGGCTGGTTCGGATTCCCCACCGAGACCTACAAAGGGCAGACCTACACCATGGGGCCCTCTGACGTCTGCGCCAACGACGACGACGGCAAAGCGAAGGCCGAAGCCGACCGTCTGGGCGTCACCCTGGGTGCCAACGACACCGGCGAGGGATGGGGCGGCATGCGCGACCTCGACCACACGAGCGAGAACGTGCAGCAGACGGTGATGGCCTATCTCGACTTCCTGAAGAACGACCTGGGCTATGCCGGTTTCCGCTACGACATGGTGAAGGGCTACGCCGCTCGCTTCACGGGCCTATACAACGCGTCGGCCCAGCCAGAGTTCAGCGTCGGCGAGTGCTGGGACGGCACGACGACCATCAAAAACTGGATTGAAGGCACGAAGACAGACAACCAAATTCAGAGCGCTGCCTTCGATTTCCAGTTCCGCTACACCGTGCGCAATGCCATGAACAATAACTCGTGGAACAGACTCGCACAGCAGAACGACGGCAACTGGCCGCTGGTGAGCAACAGCCAGGACGACGGCAAGTATCGACGCTATGCCGTGACATTCGTTGAGAACCACGACACCGAGCGACGCCAGAACGCCGAGCAGGACCCGCTGAAGAAGGACACGCTGGCTGCCAACGCCTATCTGCTGGCCATGCCCGGCACGCCCTGCGTCTTCCTGAAGCACTGGCAGGCATACCCCGCCGAAATCAAGGCCATGGTGGCTGCCCGCAAGGCTGCCGGCATCCACAATGAGAGCACCTACCAGACAACGGCCATGCTGCAGTGGGTCTATGCCTGTAGCGTCGACGACAAACTGCAGGTGGTGGTGGGCAGCACCAACCGCTTCGTCCCCGATGCCAAGGAGTGGACAAGAGTGCTCTCGGGCTATCACTACGCCTACTATCTCTCCACCGCAATGCAGACGGCCTACATCAGTCTGCCGTCAGGCACCTACGTGGGTGAGCAGACCGCCACACTCTCAGCCGTGACCAATGCTGAGGGCGCCCGCGTGGTCTACACCACCGACGGCTCCACGCCCACGGCCCAAAGCACGGCCGTAGAGAGCGGCTACAGCCTGCACATCCCCGTCGGCACCACCATCCTCAAAGCCGGGCTGCTCATCGGAGGACAGGTGAGCGGCGTGGTCAGCAGCACGCTGGTCGTGAAGGAGCAAGAGGAGGAGAAGCCCGTGGAGATTCCTTCCTTCTGCACAGTCGCCGACGGCGAGGTGTGCGCCTTCTTCGAAGCACCCGCCACGTGGGGCAACACCATACACTGCTGGGCATGGACTGACCAGCCTGCCGACAACTTCACCTATGCCACCAAGGGCTGGCCCGGAGTTGCCTGCACCCTGCTGGGCACCGCCAACAACGGCAACAATGTGTGGAAATGGACGTGGGACGGCACGAAGCAGAACAACACGTCGGCAACGCAGCCTGCCAAAATCATCTTCAATAACAACGGCGCGCCCCAGACGGCTGACCTCAGCTTCGAGAACGGTGGCTACTACACCAAGGACGGCCTCGTCGGCAACGCCACCGCCGCCATCAGCCAGCCTTCGGCCGACCATGCCCGCGCCGCCACCATCTACACACTCGACGGCCGCAAGGTGACTAATCCCCAGCACGGCCGCCTCTACATCGTGAACCAGAAGAAAGTGCTGTTCCGCTAAGCGCTGCCTTGCCCCGGTCCTGAAGCATGAACCCGGCATCAGGGACAGGCAGGACAGGGGCAGACCGCCAGCCATCACAAGCAACGACAATCATGGTCAGCAATACAAAATACGTCGCGGCCTTCGACACGCTGAAAGGCTGCCTGTCGTCGGCTGAAGCCAACAGGGCTGCCGCACGGGGCATCATCTGCCTCGATGCGACAGCCCTTGTCGTTCAGGCCACGATGAGCGACGGTGGCGAAGGCTGGCTCGACGCCGTCGTCGGGGCCACCGGAGCGCAGCGGCAATACGCCGACGCCCACGACGCGCTGATGCGGCCGCGCCGCTGCAGCTACGCCGTCAGCGGTCCGACGGCTTTCGTCGAGGTGGCGCAGGTTGTGGGTCTGACGCTCATTGCCCCCTCTGAGCGCGACGCCGTGCGAGCCACCACCTACGGGCTGGGCGAGCTGCTGGCCGACGCCGCCAGGCGCGGCTGCACCGACATCGTCATCGGGCTGGGCGGCACGGCCACCACCGACCTGGGTGAAGGCATGATGGCGGCGCTGCGCGAGGCGGGCATGGCCGAGACGCTGAGTCGCTGCCGCGTGACGGGAGCCACCGACGTGGAGAGCCCCCTGTTGGGCCCCACAGGCGCCGCACGCATGTTTGCCCCACAGAAAGGCGCCACACCAGCGCAAGTGGAAATGCTCGAACGGCGTGCTGCTGCCACGGCCCGCCACTATCTGCTCGCCACGGGGCACGACTGCAGCTCACGGCCCGGGGCTGGGGCTGCCGGCGGACTGGGCTATGCGCTGATGCAGCATCTCGGAGCCACGCTGCAACCCGGAGCCGAGCTGCTGTTCGACCTCACCGACTTCGACCGCCAGATAGCGGACGCCCGCCTCGTCGTCACGGGCGAAGGCTCGTCTGATGCACAGACGTTGATGGGCAAGCTGCCCTACCGCGTGATGCAGCGGGCCCGCCGTCAGGCCGTCCCCACCCTCCTGTTGGCAGGCCGCATTGCCGACCGCGATGCGCTCCTTGCAGCCGGTTTTGCCGACGTCGTCTGCATCAACCCTCCCCAGCTGCCGCTTGCCGAGGCCATCCGCCCCGACGTTGCAGCAGCCAACATTGCGGCTGCCATCAGCCAATCGTCACTATTCTCCGCAGTGGCAGGGCCACAGTAATCCCCAAAAGCTTATCCCACAGAATAAAATTCTGGCCGAAATCAATTGAATTTTGGCCAGAATTCAATTGATTTCGGCCAAAATTTGCTGCGACTGAAAAAGATTTTAGCACAAAGCAACAGCAAATTTAAACTCTTCTAATTCCCATCGCATCTGCTATGGCCAAAAAGAAAACATACGATAGCCTAAACAAAAAAGCAGGCAAAGGTGAGTTGATGACTTTCGGCAAACCATCATGCTGCTTATAAAAAACTCACAGGGCCTCACACAGTCAATGTCTGCTCTCCTTACCGTATATCACCGCCCCGACAGATAGCTGTCGACGCGGCGCTGCATGTTTTCGCGCAGCTGGTCGCGGTAGAGCCAGATTTCACGCGAATGATAGTTGCCTTCCCTCCCTATGAGCGGCACGATGTAGTCGGTGGCCGTGTAGCCATCGACCAGAAGCAGATTCGACGAGGGGTCAAGGGTGACGGTGAGGCTGTCCTTCTGTTGCTGGTCAAGAGGGATAAAGGGCGACGGCTCGGTGACGAGCACGGCGGGCTCGCCGTCGGTGCGCCAGTTCACGGGATTGATGCAGAGTGCACTGCGGGGCCAGATAGTGCAAGAGTCGGCATGCACAGAGTTGTAGCAGACGGTGACACCTGTATCATCAGCCCTCCGGGCAGGCCTGATGGCCGGACACTCATCGAGCAGCCGCTGCGAGATTGAGATGCCAATGGCATAGGCAGCCACCATGCGGCTGCGGGTAGCATCGTCCATCTCGCGCATCAGCTCTATGGCAATCATTGCCCCCTGGCTGAAGCCCACAAGGACGAACGGACGGCCGTTATTCTCATTGGCCAGATAGTAGGCGAAGGCCTGTCGCACATCGCCGACAGGCAACGGCAGCCGGGCGTCCTTCAGACTGTCAGAAAGAAACGACTGCATCGAGCACTGGCGATAGTAAGGCGCATAGAAATTCAGCTTACCGCCTATCAGGTTGTCTACCCCCTCCATCTCGCTCGTCAAAGAAGCTCGCAGGCTGTCGGCATATGTATCGGCGTAATGACACAGGGTGCCGTCAGCGAGCAGATAGTCGCCCGTCTCGGTAGAGAGGATATAGAAGACGTCGGCCACGCCGCTGCGCACAGAGGTGTACCACTGCGACGGTTCGGAATAGTCGGGTGACTTAGGAACAGCTTCGAGGTGGTCGTCCTGGCTATCCGTTTGACAGTATTTATTACCGAGGCTGGTCTTGGCGTCAGCTGCAGGCCTCTCTGCCGACCATGATAGTAAAGGCATTGCTACCGCTACGATAGCTGCAAAGACAAAGTGTTTCAGTATCATCTATTCTTGGTAAAACGCGAAATAGCAGCTCTGATGACAAACCAGCAGTGCATCAGCAAGGTGCTGGCCAGACCATACTGGCGGCGCATCACATGGAAGCGCTCGCGGAGCGAATCGCGATGATGGAGGGTGGTCATGCCCTCTTCGGTGTAGTTGGCCACCACCATGCCTATATTATACAGGCGCAAGCCCATGCGCTCACCCTCGCGCATGACGCGGATGCACCAGTCTACATCGGCCGAATAGCGGTAGCGCGTGTCATATTGCAGATTCTTGGCCAGGTCGGTGCGGGCATAGAAAGCCTGATGGCACACGAGCATGCCATGGCGGAAGGAGCGCCACGTGAGCCGCGGCGGCGGCGCCAGACGGCGAGGGCGGAGGAAGTGGCCTTCACCATCGACGATGTTGGTCAGCCCATAGAGCACGGCGGGCAGCTCGGCAGTGGGCTGCTCGTTGAGATGACAGCGCCGCGCTATCTGCTCGAGGGTATCGGCCGAGGGGAAGAAGTCGCCCGCATTCATGTAGACGATATAATCGCCCGAGGCCTGCATCAGCCCTTTGTTCATGGCATCATAGATGCCCTTGTCGGGTTCAGAGTGGATAATCACCTTATGGCCACAGGCCGACGCGTCAGACGCCTCTTTATAAGCCTCGGCCATCGGCAGCGTCTGGTCAGTTGATGCCCCGTCGATAATGAGGTGCTCCACATCCTCATACGTCTGGTGCAGCACGCTGTCGAGCGTCCGGCCCACCAGGGCTGCCGCGTTGTAGGTGATGGTCACAACAGTAAATTTCGTCATAGTCAGATGGCAGCTTGTAAGTTTAGTCTTATAGGTTGAAATGCTTCTGTGCAATGGTCTGCTGGTAGATTTCGCTATAGCGCAGGGCAACGCTGGTCTGCGAATAGCTCTGCACCACCTTGCGCAGGGCTGAGTGCGAGAGCTCGCTGCGGTCGGCCTGGCAGAGCACCCAGCCCATGCCGCGGGCCAGGTCGTCGCTGTTGCGCAGCTCAGCCACATAGCCGTTCTTCTGATGGTCAATCATCTCGGGAATGCCGCCCACACGGAAGCCCACGCAGGGCACGCCGCAGGCCATGGCTTCCATGATGGTATTGGGCAGGTTGTCTTCAAGCGACGGCGTGACGAAGACATCGGCCGAGTTGTAGACGCTGACGATGGTCTGCTCGTCGCTGAGATAGCCCAGGGCATGCACCGGCAGCGCGAGACGACTGGCCACCTCGTCGGCATGTCCGCCAAGAATGGCTATCGACGTGTCGGCTTTCAGCTCTGGATGCATCTCCACCAGCCTTTCTACCGACTGGATGAGGTAGCCAATGCCTTTTCGCTCGTCGGTGACGCGCTGCGACACAAAGAGAATGATGCGCCCCTCGACGGGCAGGTTCGCCTGCCGGCGGGCTGCAGCCTTGTCAGCGGGGCGGAACACACGGGTGTCGATGGCATTGGGCACGCTGCTGATGAGATGGCCCTTCAGCAAGGCACTCTTGCGTGCTTCGCCCTCGAGCCAGCGACTGCAGGCCACGAAGAACACGTTGCCGGCCTGCAGCATGCGCGTCTTGCGCGCCCACACAATGGAAGAGAGGTCTGACGACGCCCCCCCGCCGGGCAGCAGCGGACAGTGGTCACAGTGGCTCTTATAGCGGTAGCACCCCCTCGCATAATGGCAGAGCGCCGTGGCAGGCCAGAGGTCGTGCATGGTCCACACCACAGGCTTGCCCGACGCCAGAATCTTGCGTATGCCAGCCAGCGAGAGCATGCCTTGGTTGATCCAGTGCAGATGTATCACATCAGCCTCGCGGAATTCACGCAGGCGGGTGATGTCGGTGCCGCTGCAAGCCATGTCTATCTCGAAAAGATGGTCGCGACGGAAGTGCAGATGGACGAAGAGGCGCAGCCGCTCCCACAGGAAATGCCATTTGTGGCGCCACCGGCAGGGCAGCTCCACCACACTGATATCGTCGGTCTGCTTGCTGCCCACCAGCATCTTGGCCTTCACGCCGTTGTTGTTGAGCGCTTCTGTCAGGCGGCCGGCTGCAACAGCCGCTCCGCCGGTTTTCTCGCTTGTGTTTACTATCAGTATTTTCATTGCATAGGCAAAGGTACAAAGAAAAAGTGAAACGCAAAGTATGAATTATGAAATATTACATTGTTTGCGCACACAAACACTTGATTTACGTCAAGAAGAGAGCTTTTTTGAGGACAAAAAGCATCAAATGTTTGGTGCAGTGCGAAAAAGAGCGTACCTTTGCATCGTCAAAAGGTTAATAGATTGTTTTAGGTTAGTAGTAATATTTATAGTTTTAGGTTTTTAGTTATTGGTAAAGAAGAAAGTTTTCAACTGTAGGATAACAGAGGTCGCTGTGAAGCTCCCTTTAAACTTTCAAAATTTTTGGCCGCAAGGCTAAAAATTTCTTTTCTGAAAAAGGATTTTTAGTTAAACATAGGCTTGTAGTGCTGCGGCTCGTGAGGGTCGAAGCACTCTTTTTTTGTGAAAACATGAGCTACCATTTGTGCAAGTCAGAACTTTTCAGTAATTTTGCAGCATGAAAACCATCAGACATACTACAACGAGAATCCTCGCAATTTGCATAGGCGCCAGCCTGGCCATGGGCATGCAGGCGCAGAGAGACGTGACCACAGCCTACAGCGGCCCGCTGCCCTCGGAAGCACAGGTGAGATGGCAGGCCATGGAGACAAACGCCTTCGTTCACTTCGGCCCGAACACGTTTACCAACCGCGAGTGGGGCTACGGCGACGTAGACCCGATGGTGTTCAACCCCACACAGCTCGACGTAGACCAGTGGATGGAGACATTCAAGCAGGCAGGCATCAAGGGTGTCATCCTGACCTGTAAGCACCACGACGGCTTCTGCCTCTGGCCCACCCGACAGACCGACTACAGCATCAGGCGGTCGGCCTTCCGCAACGGCGAGGGCGACCTGGTGCGTGAGGTGAGCGACGCCTGCCGGCGCCACGGCCTGAAGTTCGGCATCTATCTGTCGCCGTGGGACCGCCATCAGGCTTCTTACGGCACGGCCGAGTATGTGGACTATTACTACAAGCAGCTGGAAGAGCTGCTGACGGGCTACGGCGAGATATTCGAGGTGTGGCTTGACGGTGCCAACGGCGGCGACGGCTACTACGGCGGTGCCAACGAGAAACGCAAGATTGACCGCCGCACCTACTACCACTTTGACCGCATCTATGAACTGATTCACCGCCTGCAGCCGCAGGCCATCATCTTCTCCGACGGTGGCCCAGGCTGCCGATGGGTAGGCAATGAGGAAGGGCATGCTGCCATCACCAACTGGTCGCTGCTGCGTGGCAAAGAGGTCTACCCCGGCTACAACAAACCTGAAGAGCTGCCTTCGGGCCACATCGACGGCGACCAATGGACAGCAGCCGAGTGCGACGTGTCGATACGTCCGGGATGGTTCTACCACACCGAGGAGGACACGCTGGTGAAGTCGCCCCGCCAGCTGGCCGACATCTATTATCAGAGTGTGGGGCGCAACGCGCTGATGCTGCTCAACTTCCCCGTCGACCGCCGCGGCCGCGTCCATCCCACCGACTCGGCCAACGCCGTGGCTTTCCGCCAGCTCATCGACAGCGAGTTGGGCCACGACCTGCTCAGCCAGGCTAAGATAAGGCGACAGGCCGACGGCTCGCTCGAAGTGAGCCTGCGACGTCGCGTCAGCATGAACCGCCTCATCCTGCAAGAGGATATCCGTCAGGGACAGCGCGTGAAGACATTCAGCGTAGAGTATAGGGCAGAAAAAAAGTGGCTTCCTCTGCCCGCAGACGAGGAAACCACTACAATAGGTTATAAGCGCATCTTGAAATTCCCTGCCATTACTACCGACAAGCTGCGCATCCGCATCACCGACAGTGTGGCGATGCCCATAGTGAGCCGTGTGGCAGCCAGCCTCGCTCCTGAGCGATAAGCGGCAGGAACCACCTGCATGCGCGATGGTTCATAGGCGTTCGATGAGCACGGTGGCATAGGCAGCTATGCCCTCTTGCCGGCCGGTGAAGCCAAGCCGCTCAGTGGTGGTGGCCTTGATGGATATCTGGTCAGTGTCGCAACCAATCACGTCGGCCATCGTCTGCTGCATGGCAGGTATGTGGGGGTTCATCTTGGGCTTCTCTGCACAGATGGTGGCATCGATATTGCCCAGCCGATAGCCTTTCGTGGCTATCAGCTCGATGGTTTTACGCAGAATAATCTTGCTGTCCATGCCTTCTGTCTCAGCCGACGTGTCGGGGAAGTGATAGCCTATGTCGCGCATGTTGGCAGCTCCGAGCAGCGCATCGCACACTGCATGCAGCAGCACGTCGGCATCGCTATGGCCCAGCAGGCCTTTCTCATAGGGGATGCGTATGCCTCCCATCCATAGCTCCCGCCCCTCTACGAGGCGGTGAACGTCGAATCCGAATCCTACTCTGATTGTCATTTTCTTTAAAGTTTTTTGCCAGGGGCAGAGCGTCCGGGCTTACTTACGGAAAAGGTCTTTGATGCCATCCATGTCGAAGGCAAGGGTGAAGCGCAGCGTCTGGTCGAGCGGGTTCGACTGAGCCGTGGAGATGACATAGCCCACATCGAGCGAGAATACACTCATGCGGAAACCGCCACCCACGGTGAAGTACTTACGGTTGCCCTTCGACTCCGACTCGTGGTGATAACCGGCACGCAGCGAGAACTTGTCGTGGTAGACGTACTCGGCACCCACGCTCCACTGTATCTCCTCCAGCTCTTCCTTAAAACCGCCAGGGGCATCGCTGAAGCTCTGGAACATACCCTTGATGGAACTCACATCGCTGTACTCACGGCGCACACGGTCCTGATAGTCGGAGTTCGACTCATCGACACCCTGACGGGGCACGGTGGGCACCAGCAGCTTGTTGGCATCAGCCGATATGGAGAAGCGATTGTACTCGTCGACAGGAATCATGAGTGAAGCACCCAGACGCAGGTTGGCCGGGATGAACTGGCTCTCGTCGTCGCCATAGAAGGAAATCTTGCTACCCATATTGCTTAGGTTCAGACCCAGTCCGAGCTGGCACTCACGCGAGCCGAGCATCAGGTAGTTGTTGTAATAGAAGGCTACATCGGCGGCGAAGGCAGAGGCGGGCTTCGAGTCTTCGCTGTAGTCGTAGCGCAGGTCGCTGTAAAGCCAGCGCAGCGCCACGGCCATGGAGAACGTCTCGCTCAGCATGCGCGAATAGGCCACGTCGAGCGACATCTCATAGGGCTTCACCGTCATGTCGCTGGTCTCTGAGGTGAAGACCTCACCGAGCGAGAAATAGCGCAGCGAGCCCGACAGAGCGCCATACTCGCCCACGCGGTAATAGCCTGCCACGTAGGCCAGGTCAATATCGTTGACCAACTGGCGCAGCCATGGCGTGTAGTTCAGCGCCACACCTGCCCTGCTGATGCAGAAGGGATACTTTGCAGGGTTCCAGTACTGCGAGTTGACATCGGGGTCGGTGGCAACACCCACATCGCCCATACCCGCCGAACGGGCATCGGGAGCTATGGTCTGCGATATGACGGCATGGTCGACGGGATTAAACGTCGTAGTCTTGTAGTCGTCGGCCTTGGCCATGCCTGCGCTGACGAGGCACAAGGCCATAGCCCACATGATTCTGTTTCGATTCTGTTTCATACGTTTTATATTAACGCTGGCAGTGGGCTGTTTATTGCCCGCCAACCATCAATTTCTTTACGGTGCCGTTCTGATGGCGATAGAGATAGACTCCCTTTGAATTACGCCGGTCGATGCTCTGGCCCTTCAGGTTATATACACCGGCTGCGTCCCGAGCCGCCGTGCCGGTATCGCTGATGCCCGATGCCTCTCCGCCCTGTAATGCCCCAGAGCCGTCGGCTACGACAAAACTGAGACTGGTCGTCGATGAGTTGTTGAACACGTCCCACACCCGGAACAACAACACGTGGCTGCCTGCCGTCAGCGACGGTATGGCATAGCTCACATGCCCTCGTTTGTAGTCGCCGAACTCATACTCAAAGGCATGCGCCAAGTTGTAAGTGGTGCGCAGCTTGCCGTCGATAATCAGCTCAGGATCGTGCCCGACGCCATAGTTCGACGAGTTGATGCCGTCGGCATCGTAGATATCGGCATGGAAGTAAGGCGACTCTGACACCATGTCACCATTCTCAAACAAGACATTGTCAAGATAGCAACTAACCTGAGGCCCCTCGCCGCTATCGGGCATGTCAGGGTTGAAATCCATCACGAAGCTATGGTCTGCGCCGTGCGCCATCAGCGTCTTCGACTCGTCGACGGCATAGAAGAAGAAGGTGCCGGGCTGATCAGTGAAAGAGATGTCTTTCGGCACGGCAAAGGTGAAGGCAAAGCGCCCGTTACGCACGCTGTCGGTGCTGTGGAAGAGGGTATAGGGCCGGTCTTTCCACTCGAACTGCGCCTTTGTGTCGGAGTTGTTGGCACGCCCTACGATGACCTGGTCGGCATCGCATACGGTGATAGTGGCCAGACCGCAGAAGTCGTCGTTGCCCGGCAGATGGCCTTCCACCGTGACCACCGAGCCGGCCAGCAAGTGGCGTCGGCCGTCGGCCACGTTC
The DNA here is from genome assembly GCA_017934525.1 of Prevotella sp. GTDB lineage: Bacteria > Bacteroidota > Bacteroidia > Bacteroidales > Bacteroidaceae > Prevotella. The sequence goes on along the minus strand of JAGBJJ010000034.1, from coordinate 10,085 downwards.
TCACCATTGATGCGGTCGACCACCATGGGCTCCGTAGGACGGTTCAGGGCTAGGGCCGGGTCGCCCAGCAACACATACTGCAGATGGTTGGGGCGGTCGTTGCGCGGATACTGGCTGCTGCTGCCAGCCTCGTAGAACACGGCCTGCTTGGCGATTCGCACTGCCTCGCCGATGGTGTAAGGCCTACCCTTGGCGTCTTTGCCCAGCAGGCGACGCATGAAGCACTTATTGAGGATGCAGTTCAGCTGAGCATAGACGGTATGGACGGTGGTAAACACGGCAATGGCGCCGCCCGTGGGGTTGAGCAGGGCCGTCTCGCCGATATTGGGTTCCTGCGCATTGAAGGGCGATATGTCGCACGCCGCAAGGAACCACAGCGGCAGGCGCCCTTTGGCCGGAGTGGCAAAGTCGTCGTAGGTGAGCACCAGCTCGTGGGAGATGGTGCGCGCAGAGCCATGACCGGTGTAGTTCATCACCAGCGCGCCATCCTGCATCTGTTGGCGTATCATCTTCGTCACGTCGGGGTAGTCATCACCTTTCGACGAGGTGGTCATCGGATAAGCATCCCAGTAGATTTTCTTCAGCCGGAAGGGCGAGTCGAAGATGCCGATAGAGTCGACCACATACTCCACGTTTTTCATATGCAGATTGTCGTTGCCATCGTCGGCCATGAAGCACACAATATTCTGCCAGTCGCCTGCGTTCTCATTGAGTCTGTAGGCTATAGTCTTGTCGGCCAGCACCTTGGCATCGTCAGCCGAGCGGGCTGGCAGTCGGCCTACAGCCACGTCGGCCTTGTCGCCCACCACGAGGTTGGCTCCCTCTTCATCGTCGAGCATACAGAAATAATCGTCGGTGGTGTAGCACTCAGTCTCGCTGAACGAGTTTTCGCTCTCATAGCAGAGCAGGAAGTCGTCGGGCGAATAGTTGCGCCAGTCGGTGGTAAGCATGCGGTTGTCCCATGCCCCGTCGCCGAAGAGCAGCAGGAAGCGTGGGCGGTCAGCCACGGTCTCGGCACGGTCGTAGAGCATTTTCAGGTAGCGCCGGTAGGCATTGGCATCGGGAGTGCCACTCGAGAACTCGTTGAAAAGCTCGTCGGCTGCCACGACACCCACCCGAAGCGAATCGTAGGTTTCGTGCAGCTGCTTCAGGCGGTCGGCCTCCTCCTGCAGCTTCCGGCTGGCAGGTATGATGATGACCATGTCGAGCGGCCCGCTGCCATGAAGGTCTTGGTTGGCCACCTCGCCTGCAAAGGCAGCCTCTGGCAGCGATGCCGTGGCCAGGTCGGGCAGCGGGCGGGGCTTCAGACTGCGCAGCGAGATATAGTCGAGTCGCACATCCTGCCCGCTCAGTTTGCGCAGCGTGACGGTGGTTGTGTCGGTGAAGAGGCCGTCGACGCCAAAAGTCCATGTATCGGCCACGGCCTTGCTGTATCCGTTTTCGTCGATATAGGCTTTCTTGCCAAGCCCTTTGGTGGTTTTCGAGTCCACCAGCACATGGCCCACCGTCTGACCGTTGACCAGTACTTCCACATCGCAGTAGTAGTTATACGACATAGAGACGGTCAGCACGCCTGTATCGCCGCCCGATGTCAACCGGTAGTGGCTGTTCTGTCCGGCGATGAGCGGGTCGCGCTGGAAGAGGTTGCGGCCGCCGTGAAACCACGAGAAGTTGTCGACCTCGTAGAGCGAATGATAATCATCGGGGGCAGGATAGAACGCATCGACATAGCGGGCGGAGTCTACCATCAGCGGTGCGTCGCCGCCGTCGTCGGTCAGGAAGTAGTAGCCCAGGTCAGAATAGTTGTTGCGCTCGCGCTTGTCGGCCATAGGGTCGGACCAGTTGACCGGTCCGAAGGCATAGAACAGTCGCCGGCCGCCGGCCATGCAGGTGGGCACCTCCTGCAGGTCGTCAGTCTCCGACAGGTAGCCGCCAGTGAGTTGCTCGGGCTGCCGTGCTCCGCCATAGCCGAAGACTTTCACCTTGGCGGGGTCGTCGAAGCCGGCCTGCCGTATCAGCTCGTCGGTGATGACCGTGAAGCCAGTCTGCTTCACGCTTATCTTCACCCAGTGGCCGGTGGCCAGAGCCGAGTGGCTCGCATAGCGGCTCCGCGGTGCGATGCGCTGCGGGGCGTCTTGTCTGACGGGGTTTCCTGCTTGAATACCAATGAAAGCTGCAAGTACAAACAGCAAGAGAAGGTAATAGCGGCTCCTGTTCATTATATTTCTGCGTTTTTTTAGTTCTTGGTAAGTATGATGAGTTTCTTGGCTTTCGATGCTTTCCTGCTGCCATCACACTCCACTATTGCACGGTAGAGATATACACCGGTGGATAGTCGGCGGCCGCCGTCGACGGTAAGGTCCCAGTCGATGACATAGTTGCCGCCGGCCGACAAGCCCTGTTCTCTGTGATGCCAAAGCTGGCGCCCCGAGGTGTCGAAGAGCTCTATCTCAGCCGAGACATTACAGCCTGCGCGGTCGTGGCTGATGACAAACGACGTCTGCGTGGTGGCCGGATTGTGGGTGCAGTCTACGTTGACATACTGCGGGTCGATACCCTTGACCACCTGGAACTTCAGTTCTGCCACCGACGAATTGTTCAGCACATCCCAGGCACGGAACAGCAGTAAGTGGTGGCCCTCTGACAGCTCTGGCAGGGAGAAGCCCACCGAGCCGGAGCGGTAGTCGCCGAAGTCATACTGGAAATAATCGTTCAAATTATAGGTCATGTCCATGCTTCCGTCGATTATCAGCTCCAGGTCATGGCCCACGCCGCTGCCCGAGACGTTGATGCCGTTTTTGTCGGTCAGCTCGGCATAGAAGTAGGGGGTGCTGTTCACCTTGCCACCATTGACAAAGGCGCTGCTGTTCAGATAGCAGTAGATTGACGGTCCGATACCGTCGTTGGGCACATCGGCGTCGCCTCCCATGGAGAAGGCCTCACTGCGGCCATGAGCCGTCAGGCTTCTATCGTTGTTGCGGGCATAGAGCGTCATCAGTCCGGCCGCATCGCTGTAGCTGATGTCACGCGGCATGACAAAAGTGAGCTCAAACTGCCCGCCTCTGACGCTGTCGCTGCCGTTGTAGATGGTGACGGGACGGTCGTAGAACTCGAAGGGGGTCTCGGCACCCTCTTCTTTCTCATTCATTCTGCACACCACCTTCTCCTCTACATCTTTCACCGTGAGCGACACAATGCCATCGAACTGCGGACAGCCGTTCACATGCCCTTTCACCACGACCGGCATGCCAGCTGCCAGCGTAGCATCCGTCTGGCCGGCATCACAGCCGTTGATGCTGTCCACCACAATCTGCGTGGTGGGCATGGCCAGCGTCAGGGCCGGGTCGCCCAGCAGCGAGTAGTGCAGCTTGTTGATGGGCGAGCTCTCCCTGTTCAGTGTGCGCAGCTCGTTTTTCGAAAGCTGTACAGCGTCGCCCATCGTATTGCGCCGCCCGTTGCGCGTGCCGAACACATGCTTCAAGAAGGCACAGTCCATAAGCGTATTGTCGTTCATCAGCACCGTGCGTGTGGTGCCGAAGAATGCCACACAGCCGCCCCTGGGATTGAGCATGGCCGTCTCGCCGATATTCTCTTCATGGGAGTCAAACGGCATGATGTCACACGAAGCCGTAATCCACAGCGGCAGGCGCAACGATGTAGGCGTGGCGAAGTCGGTCCGCTCCAGCACCTTCTCGTGCGATATCTGATAGGCCGACCCGTGGCCTGTGTAGTTGATAATCAGCGCGCCGTTAGCCATCTGCTGCTTAGCCAGCAGCGCAGCGTCGGGATAGCGGTTGCCGGCCGAGGTAGTGACGCGCTGATAGACGTCCCAGTATATCTTCTTGATGTTGAAGGCATTGCTGATGCCATTTACCGTGGCAATGCCTTTCTCGGCATCCTGCATATGCTGGTGCCGGTTCAGGTCGTCGGCCAAGAAGCAAAGCACGTTCTGCCAGTCGCCCGCATGTTCGTTGTTGGCGTATCCCACAATCTTATCGACCATAATCTTGGCTTGCTCGGCCGTACTGGCAGGCAGGCGTCCCACGGCCACATCGGTGAGGTCTTTGGTCTGCAGACTGCCGCCCTCGCCGTCGTCGAGCAGACAAAAGTAGTCATCGCTGACGTAGCTGTCGGTTTCGCTGAACGAGTTTTCGCTCTCATAGCAGAGCAGGAAGTCGTCGGGCGAGTAGTTGCGCCAGTTGGTGGTGAGCATACGGTTGTCCCAAGCTCCGTCGCCGAAAAGCAGCAGATAGCGGGTCATGTCGGCCTCCGTTTCGGCGCGGTCGTAGAGCATCTTCAGATAGCGGCGGTAGGCGTTTGCATCGGGCGTGCCGCTCGAAAACTCGTTGAAGAGCTCGTCGGCCGGCACGATGCGCACCCGCAGCGAATCGTTGGTCTCGTGCAGCTGTTTCAGCCGCTCAGCCTGAGCCAGCATCTTCTGAGTGGTGGGGATGATGATGACCATATCAACCGGTGAGTCGGCATGGTGGTCCTGATTGGTGATGTTATACACATATTGCGGCACAGGGAAGCTGCCCGACAGCAGATTTGGGGCCGGGGCGGGAGTCGACATGGTGAGCGACACATAGTCAAGGCGCACCTCTGTCCCCGATGTCTGGCGAAGGGCTATGCGGTTGATTGGCTGCAGGCAGTCGTTAAGCTGCAGCTTCACCGTCTGGGCGCCTGCCTTCGCATATCTGCCCAGATTGCCCATGGTGATTTTGCTCAACAGCGAGTCGTTCAGGGTCACGGTAGCCTCGCTCGGGCCATCGTAGCTGACGGCAATGTTGAGCGTGCCCGACACATCGTGAGCAGGCAGCTCCACCACCAGGTTATCAACCGTGCTCAGCAGCGTGCTCATATAGAGGTTGCGCCCGCTGTGATACCAGGCAAAGTCATCGACCTCGTAGAGCGAGTGATAGTCGTCGGCCGAGGGATAGAAGGAGCCCACAAACTGCGCGCTGTCTACGGTGAGCGGCTCACCGTCGCTCTCGGTCAGGAAATAGTAGCCATAGTCAGAATAAGGATTGCGCGTGCGAACCATGGCGCTGTTGCTGCTCCACGACACAGGGCCGACGGCATGGAAGAAGCGACGACCGCCAACGAAGCATGTGGGTACCTCTTTCAGGTCGTCGGTGAGCGTCAGATAGTCGCCCGTAAGCACTTCGGGCTGCAATGCGCCACCATAGCCGTATATCTTCACCTTGTCAGGATTAGAGAAGCCTGCCTGTCGCAGCAGGGCATCAGTGAGCTGGTGAACGCCCGTCTCCCGCACCCTGATTTTAGCCCAGCGGCCAGTGGCCAGCACCGAATGGGCAGCATAGCGCTCTGCAGCGGCAGGAGCCTTTGCCTGCCGCGACTTTGAGGCTGGGACGGCATGCACCGTCAGCTTGAAACTGACCAGTTTCTGGTATCTGCCATCGCGCCACACCAGCGGCACAAAACTGACAGAGAGTGTGGCTTGCCGGCGCGAGCGCCCTATGCCGACATCGACATGAGGCATGGCTGGCAGCGAATCGGTTGTAATAAGCAGCAGGCGGTCTACGTCGGCCGGGTGCATATCAATAAATTCCGGATAGTCAATGCTGACGGTATAGACAGAGTCGGCATAGTCGGGCCCCAGCAGTTGCGAATAGCCAAAGCGAGGCAGCACCGAGTCGATCTTCACCTCCTCGGCCGTCAAGTTGAAAAAGCCCTGCGCCGACGCACGAAGCATCAGCACGAGCATTGCTAACAATAGTCTTATGCGCATACTGTATTATTAACGTCGCCTTTCCCGTTTTATTGTATTGTCAGCATATTATTTGGCCGTGGCAATACTTGCTCAGCGGCAGTAGAAATCGAGCACCTGGCGGTCTTCGAGCCAGGCTTGCAGGTGGTCATCGGGCTTGACGGGCCCAACGCCGACAGGGGTACCGGTGTAGAGCAGGTCGCCGGTCTTCAAGGTGAAGAAACGCGAGATGTAGCTGATGAGCTGGTCTACATGGTAGTACATGTCGGCCGTATGTCCGCACTGCACGGTCTGGCCGTTGAGGTCGAGATGGAAGTGGATATTGTCTACGGCCAACGGCTGCCCCTCGGCATCGGTGAGGTCGTGCAGCATGACCCACCTCCCAATGACGGCCGAGCCGTCGAATCCTTTGCAGATGGTCCATGGGTGGCCCTGCTGCTTGGCACGCTGCTGCATGTCGCGGGCCGTGAAGTCGATACCCACGGTGACGGCGTCGTAGTAGCGATGGGCAAATTGCTCTGGGATGCTTTTGCCCAGTCGGCAGATGCGTACGACAAGCTCGGTCTCGTAGTCGACACGTTCAGACCAGTCGGGCACGAAGAAGGGTTTATTGTCCTTCAGCAGCGCCGAGTCGGCCTTGGTGAAGATGACGGGCTCTGCGGTTCTTTCACGTGTGCCGTGCAACTCCATGTTGTGCTCGGCATAGTTCATTCCTACGGCAAATATTTTCATTGTCTTAGCTGTTGTTAGGAGATAGACTTGAAGGTGATTCCTTTATTTATCAGCTGCAAAGTTATATTTTTTTTCTGTAACAATGGCATATTCCGGTCTGAGTTAACACACAGGAATGAAAAAAAATGTATTTAGCCATGAAATCAGCAACAGCTCTCTACCCTATGGCAATGCATAGAGCGACGTCCTGCTGCCACGCAGAAAAAGATATGCAAGAAAAAAAGGAACCAAAGGAGCTGTCTGCAACTCCTTTGGTTCCTGTTATGCAGTCGGAAGAAACGACTTTTTTACTCAGCCACAAGCGTAAAGCGGCGGAAAGCCACAATCTTCAGCTCTTTGTCCTGCTGCTTCAGCCACTCGGTGACCGTCACTTTGTCGCCGTCGCCGAACTGGAACTCCTGGTCAATCAGGCAGTTCTCCTTCAGGAATTTCTGCACACGGCCCTTGGCGATGTTCTCAATCATCACGGGCTTCAGCTGAGCCTCACCCTCGGCTTTGGCATCAACGATAATCTTGCGAGCCTCGTCGGCCTGCTCCTTCGTGAGCCAGCCCTTAGCCATGTTGCTCTCGATGTGGTCTTCGCTGTCCACGAGGTTGGGGTTGATGCCAGCCTTCTTGAGCTTCATGTCGACGAACTTCTCTACCTGCTCGAGCTTGGTCTTCTCAACAGCGGTCTTGTACTCCTCGTCGAGAATCTTCTGCTCCACGCTCTGGGCGTCGAGAGCCACGGGCTTCATAGCAGCCACCTGCATGGCCAGCTTGTGGCCCACCTCAACATTTTCTTTGTTGAGCTGCACCATGGTGCAGAGCATGTGCTTGCCCATGTGGTCGTACACCTCCACATTGTCACCCTCGAGAGTCAGGTAGCCGTCGAGCTCCATCTTCTCACCGGTGATACCGCTGCGATGCGTAACCACGTCCTGAGCCTTCTGGCCATTGACCTCAAGCTCCTTCACCTCGTCGAGCGTCTTGCACTTGTTGGCCACAGCAGCATCGAGGATGCTCTGAGTCATGGCGATGAAGTCGGCGCCATTAGCCACGAAGTCGGTCTCGCACTTCACGGCAATCATGGCAGCGAAGCCCTCCACCTTCTTCACGAGCACGCAACCGTTAGAGGTTTCGCGGTCGCTACGCTTGGCGGCAATAGCCAGTCCGCGCTCGCGGAGCAGCTCCTTAGCACGGTCGAAGTCTCCCTCAGCCTCGGTCAATGCTTTCTTCACATCGGCCAGGCCGGCACCCGTCATGGTGCGGAGCTTCTTGATATCTTCCATATTTGGCTTGTAATCCATAATGCTCTTAATTCCTTGTTTTTTTTTGATTATTACATTGTTACATCATTTATCACTCAGCAGCGGGAGCCTCTTCTGCAGCGGCGGGAGCCTCAGCAGCGGGAGCGGCAGCCTCCTCGTCGCGGCGGGCGCGGCGCTGGCGGCGGGGCTTCTCCTCGCCCTCTTCGGCCTCAGCCTGAGCCTCGGCAGCCTTCTCGTCGGCTTTCTCGGCCTTGCGCTCCTCCAGACCCTCGGCGATAGCGGCGCAGCAGGCATTGAGAATCACCTCAACGCTGTCTTTGGCGTCGTCGTTGGCAGGAATGACGAAGTCGATGCCCTTGGGGTCGCTGTTGGTATCAACGATACCGAACACAGGGATACCCAGGCGGTTGGCTTCCTTCACGGCAATGCTCTCCTTCAGCACGTCGATTACGAAGAGTGCGCTCGGCAGACGGGTCAGGTCGGCGATAGAACCAAGGTTCTTCTCGAGCTTGGCACGCTGGCGCGTCACCTGGAGCAGCTCACGCTTCGACAGGTTACCGAACGTTCCGTCGCTCATGAGCTTATCGATATTGGCCATTTTCTTCACTGCCTTGCGGATGGTGGGGAAGTTGGTGAGCATGCCGCCCGGCCAACGCTCAATGACGTAAGGCATATTGACGCCGGTTGCCTTCTCGGCAATCAGCTCTTTAGTCTGTTTTTTAGTTCCTACGAACAGGATTTTCTTACCCTGGCGGGCAATGTTCTTCAAGGCCTCGGCAGCCTCGTCGATCTTGACGACGGTCTTGTGAAGGTCGATGATGTGGATACCGTTGCGCTCAGTGTAGATGTAGGGAGCCATTGCGGGGTTCCACTTACGCTTCAGGTGGCCAAAGTGGCAGCCAGCCTGCAGAAGCATATCAAAATTTGTTCTTGCCATTTTGCTTGAATGCTGTTTTTAATTGTTTACTTTCTTTTTAATTCTTTCTGTTAGAATCAGCCCTATGGTAATCAATTAGTAATGAGCTTTTTGCCAATGAGTAATGATGATTACACACCGCCATCCCATAACTCAGAGTCCACAGAGTTTAGATACTAAACATGTTCAGTATCCCCAGATAACAGGGATTAGCGCTTACTGAACTGGAAGCGGCGACGTGCCTTGGGCTGTCCGGGCTTCTTGCGCTCCACCTCGCGGCTGTCGCGGGTCAGGAAACCCTGGTCCTTCAGGGCCTTCTTGTCTTCGGCGTTCACCTTCACCAGTGCACGGGCAATGGCAAGGCGCAGGGCCTGGCTCTGACCAGTGAAGCCACCACCGTCGAGGTTGGCCTTGATGTCATACTTCTCAGCTACCTCGAGCAGGTTCAGCGGCTGCTTCACCACATACTGCAGGATGGCAGAGGGGAAATATTCGGTTAAGTCTTTCTTGTTGATCGTAATCTTGCCGGTACCTTCCGACATGTAGACGCGAGCGACAGAGCTCTTGCGACGACCTAATGCGTTAATTACTTCCATAATCTTAATAATTCCTTAATGCTTAATCCTACTTGTACTGGTTGATATCGATAGCCTTGGGCTGCTGAGCCTCGTGCTTGTGCTCGGTGCCGTCATAGACATAGAGGTTGTTCAGCAGATGACGACCGAGGGGGCCTTTGGGCAGCATGCCTTTCACGGCGTGCTTCAGGATGCGCTCGCAGCCAAAAGGCTTCTTGCGCAGCTCGGCGGGCGTGTTGAAGCGCTGGCCACCGGGATAGCCTGTGTAGCGGGTGTAGACCTTGTCGGTCTCCTTCTTGCCAGTGAAGCGAATCTTGGCAGCATTGATGATGATAACGTTGTCGCCGCAATCTACGTGCGGGGTAAAGCTGGGCTTGTACTTGCCACGAATCAGCTTTGCGACCTTCGAAGCGAGACGGCCCACCACCTGATCGGTAGCGTCGATGACCACCCACTCCTTTTGGGCTGTCTCCTTGTTAATCGAGACGGTCTTGTAACTTAAAGTGTTCATAATTTTACTAAAAAACAGTTTTTTGTTTACTTTATAAAGTTTGATATGTGTTTTTGAACGCCGATTCACAAACCACGCCGTCCGGCCAAAGACGGTCGCTATTTACACGACGCCCGCGGGGATTCTAAGTCTCTCCCCTAATAATCGGACTGCAAAGGTACTACTTTTAATTTGTTTTGAGCTCATGAGAAGCTCTCTATATTTCAAATTTTATATTTTTTTAACCCTCTGCGAATTCAACAAGCAAGTGCAAATTTACAACAAGTAATTGAAAAACTCCTCAATAGGAGTTGAAAAATTGAGTTTCTTTCTTGGTCTTGTATTGATTATGGCTGTGATTTCATCAATATCCCTGTCCTTGAGATGTCTT
>JAGBJJ010000033.1 GCA_017934525.1 Prevotella sp. | reverse complement strand
TAGGCGCAGCCGAGGAGATAGTGGGCGCGCAGCTGCTCGAGGGAGGTGCCGTGAGCGTCGAAGAAGCGGGTGGCGGCCAGCAGCTGGCTGTCGGTGGCGAAAGGGATATAGTTGCGGTTCAGGCTGTCGGCCTCGTCGAGCACGGTCAGCATCTGCTGCCGGCGGCTGCCGTAGCAGGCTGTGAGCAGCAGCAGAAACATCAGTGGATAAATGCTTTTCACGTTCATGATGCAAGGATACGGAAAAGTGGGCGGAGCTCGGGCCGGCTCAGTTGCCTATCTGCTGCAGTACCTGTGAGGTGATGTCGACGGAGAGGGTGGGGTCGATGTAGAGGGTATTGTCGCCGTCGGTGTTGAGCACGACAGCCAGATGGAGGCTGCGGGCCACGGCGGCCACGGCTTCGCGCAGCTGCCGGCGCAGCGGGTTGTAGGCCTGCTGCTCGGCCTGCTGCAGCTCGCTGCGGGCCTGCGTGCGGAAGTCTACGTTGCGCTGCATCATGTCCTGCAGCTCCTGCTGTCGCTTCAGGAGGATGGTGCGCGGATATTGTGAGCGCTCCTCGAGGAAGCGCTCATACTTCTGGTTGAACTCGTCCTCCACGCGCTTCATCTCTCTTTCGTACGACTGCCTCAGCTGCTGCATGTGCTGCTGCACGGCGGCATACTGCGGCATGGCGTGGAGCACGGAGTCGTAGTTGAGATAGCCTATGGACGGACCAAGACTAAGGATTGAAGACTGAGGGTTGTTTCCCCGTGAATGACCACTCGTCTGCTCCTGGGCGAAGCAGACCATACTTACTATTAAAACGCTTATCGAAAAAACAATCCTTTTCATCTTCAATCCTTAATCTTAATTATTTCTCAGTTCTCAGTTCTCAACTCTCGGTTACTTCAGTCCCAGCTTGGCTTTCACCTGAGCCGTGACGTCAGAAGAGAGCGTCGTAGAGATGTAGGGGATGCCGGCGCCCATCTCCATGATGTAGACGTAGCCGCCCTCCTGGCCGATGGTCTTGATGGCGTCGAGCACCTTGGTCTGGATGACCTGCATCTTCTCCTGCTGAGCCTGGGCCAGAGCCTGCTGGTTGTCCTGATAGGTCTGCTGAATGCGCGTGTAGAGGTCCTGCAGCTCCTGCTGGCGGCGCTGCTTGATGTTGTCAGGCAGTGTGGCCTGCTCTTTTTCGAAGGCCTCGCCCTTCTTCTGCAGCTCGTCCTGCATCTGCTTCAGGTCAGCTTCATACTGCTGCGTGAGCTGTTCGATTTCGGTGCGTGCGGCGTTGAACTCAGGCATGGCCTGAATGATTTCCTGTGTGTTGACGTGGCCGAACTTGGCCTGTGCCTGTGCGGCGTTGAGGCCGAAGAAAGCGCAAAGAGCGCAAATGATAAGTTTTTTCATTGTTTTGATTTTATTTTTCGTTATTATATTATTTTCTTGTCAGGGCCTGGCGGCAGTCATCAGTTGCTGTAGCCCAGCTTGCGCAGCACCTCGTCGCTGATGTCAATCTTGGGGCTGCCGAAGATGAGGCCGCTGTCGCTGGCGCGGTCGAAGACGGCTTGGTAACCGCGCAGTTCGGCGATGTCCTGTATGGCGTTCCACACCTCTTCCTGTATGGGGTTCATCAGTGCGGTGCGCTTCTTGTAGAGCTCGCCGTCGGGGCCGAAGTACTTGCGCTTCAGGTCGCTGGCTTCCTTCTCTTTCTGCATGATGGCGTCTTGGCGGGCCTGCTTCTGCTCTTTAGAGAGGAAGACCACTTCGTTCTGATAGTTCTTGTAGAGCGTCTGTGCCTCGGTGGTGAGGGCATCGACTTCGGCCTGCCATTTCTTCGACACTTGGGCCAGCTGCTCGTTGGCGCGCTCATAGGCCGGGATGTTCTTGAAGATGTAGTCCATGTCGACCAGTGCGAACTTCTGTGCAGAGGCTGAGGTGAGCCCGCAGACAAACATCAGCGCACAGAGAAATACTTTTCTAATCATTTTCATAGCTATCTTAGTTTTATATTTTTAAAATAAGTAATTCACAAGTCGGCGTAGCCGGCAATTCGTCAGTTGTCATTTATTATTCGTCAGAACTCTTGTCCGAGCACGAAGTGGAAGTTGCTGCCGCCCTTCTCAAGCCGTGTGGCGCTGGTGTAGACCTTGTCGAAGCCGTAGGCCCAGTCGATACCCATGAGTCCGACCATGGGCAGATAGATGCGCACGCCGAGTCCGGCGGAGCGCTTCATGTCGAAGGGGTTGAACTTCTTGGTGTCGGCCCATGCGTTGCCTCCTTCGAGGAAGGCGAGTCCGTAGATGGTGGTGTTGCCCAGCATGAAGGGGTAGCGCAGCTCGAGGGTGAAGCGGTCGTAGGCATAGGCATCGTAGGCCGAGTAGCGAGAACCGGTGAACACGTTGTCGGTGATGTGGGCCGAGTAGCTGAGCGATCCGTTCTCGTAGCCTCGCAGGCCGATGGTCTCTTCGGCCATCGATGTTGACATGCCGCTCATGCCGTCGCCGCCTACATAGAAGGTCTCGAAGGGCGACTTCTTGTATTTGTTGTAGCTGCCGAGTATGCCGAACTCCACGCGTGTCATGAGCACGAAGCACTTCTGTCCGCTGGTGAGCGCGGTGAAGGTGCGGCTGCGGAACTTCCACTTGTGGTATTCCACCCACCTGTATTTCTCCGACTGCTCCTTGTCCCAGCGGTCGGGGTCGCTGCTGGCCGTCTGCTGTGTGGCCAGGTGCTGGTAGTCTTTGCCGTCGAAGAGCGACCAGGGCGGCGTGAGCGTGACGCCGAAGGAGAACTCCGAGCCGTGGCGGGGGAAGAGCGGGTTGTCGGTAGAGGTGCGGCTGAGCGTCAGCGAGAGGTTGATGTTGTTAGAGTTGCCGTTGGTGATGAGGAAGTACTGCCAGTCTTTCAGCATGTAGCGCTGGTAGCTGAGTGTGGCCGACAGCTGGAAGTAGTCGTCGGGCCAGCGCAGGCGCTTGCCCCATCCCACGCTGATGCCGAAGAGGTTGAGGTATTTGTCGTCGTCGAGGTACGACTCGTAGTTGTTGTAGTAGTAGGGGTTGTAGCTGCCGTACATGGAGTACATGCTGTAGTAGGAGTTCATGGCAGCCTGGTTGTAGTAGTTGCTCGACACGTCGCTCTGGTGAGCGAAGTAGGCTCCCACGTTGAAGGCGTTAGGGCGCTTGCCTCCGAACCATCCTGTAGAGTAGCTGGTGTTGAACGACGAGTAGTAGCGTCCGTTGGTCTGCGCGCTGATGCCTATCTGCTCGCCGTCGCCGGCCGGCAGGAAGCCGCGGTGCAGCTTGTTCTTGCCCAGCAGGTTGCGCAGCGAGAAGTTGTTGAACTTGATGCCGGCGCGCAGGATGACGCCCGTCTGTCCCCATCCGAGCGAGAGCTCGAGCTGGTCGTTCGACTTCTGTTCGAGCATCCAGTCGATGTCTACGGTGCCGTCTTCGTATTTTGGCTTCACGTCGGGGTTGATAGACTCGGCGTCGAAGTAGCCCATCGATGCAATCTCGCGGTAGGAGCGCATGAGTGCCTCCTTGTTGAACAGGTCGCCGGGCTTGGTGCGCAGCTCGCGGCGCACCACCTCCTCGTAGAGGCGGTCGTTGCCGAAGATGCGCACGCTGTTGAGGTGGGCCTGCGGCCCTTCCTGTATGCGCATCTCCACGTCGATGGAGTCGCCCACGATGTTGACCTCTACGGGGTCGATGTTTGAGAACACGTAGCCGTTGTTGTAGTAGTAGTTGCCCACGGCGTCTTCATCTTCCTTGAGGCGCTTGTTCATGAGCTTCTGGTTGTAGACGTCGCCCTCTTTCATGCCGAGCACGGCGTTGAGGTAGTCGGTGGTGACCACGGTGTTGCCCACCCAGTTGATGTGTCGCAGGAAGTAGCGCTCGCCCTCGTCGATTTTCACGTAGACGTTTACGTGCTTGTCGTCGGCGTTCCACACAGAGTCGGCCTCGATGGTGGCGTCGCGGTAGCCCAGCTCGTTGTATTTCTCAATGAGCTTCTGCTTGGCCTCTTCGTAGCGTTCGGGCGTGAACTTCTTGGCTTTCAGAAACGTCTGCAGCTTGCCTGCCTCGTGTATCTTTCCGAAGGCGCCTTTGGAGAAGAGCGATCCCTTGATGCGCTTGTCGGCGAGCTGGCGGTTGCCTTCGAAGACGATGCTGCGCACCTTCATCTTCTCCTTCTTGTCGATGTTGACGTCGAGTATCACCTGGTTCTTGCCGGTGACGTCGTCGCGCTGCAGCACCTCAATGTCGGCGTTTTTATAGCCTTTCTCATCGAAGTATCTCTTGGCCAGTATCTTGGCGCGGTCAATGAGGTTTTTGGTGAGACTCATGCCCTTGGCCATGCCCAGCTTCTGCTCCAGGTCGTCGCGCTCGCTTTTTTTCACGCCGTTGTAGTTGATGGTGCTGATGCGCGGGCGCAGGGCGAGGTTGATGCAGAGATATATCTTCGAGCCCACGATAGAGTCGGCCGTGATGCTGACGTTGGAGAAGAGCCCGTGCTTCCAGTAGCGCTTCACGGCTTCGGTGATTTCGCTGCCCGGCACCTCGATTTTCTGTCCGACGGAGAGTCCTGACAGGTTGGTGAGCACGTAGTCTTCGTAGCCTTCCACTCCCTTTACGGCCAGTCCGCCAATTTCGCACTGTCGTGGTGTGCCGGCGTAAGAGATGGTGGGGTTGGCAATGAACTCCTGGGCCGCAGCAGTTTCGGTGAACAGTGAGCAAGAAGCAATGCACATGGCCGTGATTGCTGTCAGCCTCTTCGATATTCTTCGCGTCATATATTTATATACGTTTTCTTTTCCTCTCATCGTTGTACACGATTCGTTGGTACATTATTCGTTATTCTCCACTTGGGCCTCGGTCTTGCCGAACCTGCGCTGGCGGCTCTGGAAGCTGGCAATGGCGCGGTGCAGCTCCTGCTCGTCGAAGTCGGGCCAGAAGGTGTCGCAGAAGTAGAGCTCCGAGTATGCAATCTGCCAGAGCAGGTAGTTGCTGATGCGCAGCTCGCCCCCGGTGCGTATGAGCAGGTCGGGGTCGGGCATGAAGCGTGTCTCCATGTGCTGGCATATCTGCTCTTCGGTGATGGGCAGTGGCAGGCCCTCGGCCACGATGTCGTTGACGGCCTTGGTGATTTCCCAGCGCGCGGAGTAGCTCATGGCCACCACGAGCGTCATGCCGGTGTTGACCGACGTGAGGTCTTCCATGTAGTGAATCTTTTTCTGCACGGCCTCGGGCAGTCGGCCCAGGTCGCCTATCATGCGAAACTTCACATTGTTGTCGGTGAAGAGCTCCATCTCGATGAAGTTGAGCACCAGGCCCATCAGCGCCTCCACCTCGTAGGCGGGGCGGTTCCAGTTTTCAGTGGAGAAGGTGTAGAGCGTGAGGAAGTCTACGCCCAGGCGGGCGCACTCCGACGTGATTTTCTTCACGGTGTCGAGTCCGGCCTTGTGTCCGAAGGTGCGGTCGAGCCCTTGGTTGGTGGCCCAGCGTCCGTTGCCGTCCATGATGATGGCAATGTGTCGCGGTATGCGGGTAGTATCCAATTCGCTGTTCATCATATTTCTTATATGGTTTCGTGCATGCACGATGTTATTCTTGTCTGTAGGCGGTTGCCAGCTCTTTATTTAGTCTCTGTCGTTGTGGCACGTCTTGCATTTGGCCCACATGTCGTAGGTGAGGGTGAGCTGCAGCACAGAGTAGCAGTCGGTGTTTTTGAAGAGGCCCGAGCTCTCGATGCCGTAGGGGTCGCGCGTGCCGTCGAGGCGGTCGGTGCCGGTGAAGTGCATTGTCCACTCGGCCGTCAGGTTGAGGCGGTTGGCCAGCTTGTATTTCACGCCGAAGCCGATGGGCAGCTGCAGGCCCACCACTGAGTCGTCGGTGTGCTGTCCGTCGGCGCGGTTGATGGAGGTGCTGGCAAACGAGAGGCCCAGCCCGGCGGCGATGAAGGGCACCAGCGGCCTTGCGCCGCGGTACTCGCGGCCTGTGCCGTAGGCCCAGAAGTTGTATTCGTAGCGCACGTCGAACTGCGTGAGCGAGGTGGCGAAGTCCATGGGGTTGTCGCGCCATTCGGGATACCACGTCTTCACGTTGGCCGAGGCCCCTTTCAGCTTGCCGAACTCCAGCTCGGCGCTCCATGCCATGCGCGGGTTGGGCTTGTATTTTGCCACGGCTCCGCCTATGGGCTGCATCTGTTTGAAGAGTGCGCCGCCGAAGTCGCCCTGATAGGAGGCCATACCCACGCCGCCGCCTATCTCCATGCGGTATTCGGGGTCGTCTTGCGACATGGCCGGGGTTGAGCAGCACAGTGAAAAAACGAGCAGCACAGCATGCACCGTCCGGGCTGCCCATCTGCTGCCCGGCTTGTGGTTTGTGTATCTCAAGCCCCTACTCATCTTTTCTATATGTTATTCTTCTGTCTTTCAAGTTTTTCCACTATCTCCTGGCTCCCTGCCACAGTTCACCGGTGTCGGTGAGCAGCCAGAGGCGCCCCTGGGCGTCGGTGGCCATTGACACCCAGGCGGCTTGCAGCGCGGTGGGCAGGGCGTAGGTTGCAGACACGGGCCACGTGATGCCCTGGTCTCGCGACTGGCGCATGACCATGTCGGCTCCCACGGCCAGCACCACGCCTTCATAGCAGGTCATCGTCAGGTGGCTCAGTGCAGGCAGCTGGAAGTGGTTGGTGTCGTCCAGGGGCATGTAGACCCACTGTCCGACCTCGGCCTCGGCGCTGTGGCTGCTCAGCTTGCGCCACAGGCAGGCATAGCCGGCTTCGCTGCCGGCGAGACGTGTGTTGGTGCCGGCCATCAGCACGTAGTCTGTATCGTCCACGGGGCCGTACGGCCAGCTCACCATGGCAATGTCCTCGTCGGGCAACAGCGTCATGGCGTCGTCGAGCTGCTCCTCGCTCCAGGTGGCCCCAGAGCGGTGGCGCGACACCATCAGGCGCCCGTCGGTGCTGAGAGCGTAGAGCTCGGCAGTGCTGGCGCCTATGAGCCGGCCGAGGTCTGCGTCTTCGTAGGTGATACCGTCTTCCATGCTCCAGTCTACAAGGTTTTCAGAAGTCTCTACCGTGCCCAGGCTGCCTATGCGGAAAGCCTGTGAGCCGCGTGTGATGATGCTGCGGTCGACCATGCGCACAGTGTCGCCGAGTGCCACGAGGTGCTGCCCCTCGGTGGCTGTGCCGACGGTGCCGACGCGCTGCCACGAGAAGTCGAGACCCTCGTTGTCGGAGGCCGTCAGCGTGACGGTGTAGTCGCGTGTGGCCGTGCCGTCGATGGAATAGACGCGGAACGTGCGCGGCTCGCTGAAGTCGATGGAGTCGCTGGCGTTAAACCACTGCATCTCGTCAGAGGTGGTCGACTTCAGCGCCACGGCGCCGCCGTTCTTCGTGGCAATGGTGCATACTACGTGCTTCACGTCGGTGCCCATCGGCAGCTTCTGCTGGTTGAAAATGCGTCGGCCCAGCTGGTCGATGGTCATCTTGTAGTTGGAGCCTGTCACAACGGTCTTCACCACGGTGTCGTTGCCCGTGGCAGCCGACTTGGTGGTGGTGTATCGGTTGAGTGAGCCCAGCGTAAACTGTGTGATGGCCACATCGCTATAGGTGGTCGTCTGCTTGTCGTCGTCGTCGCCCAGACACGACGAGAGGGCGACGGAAGCCAGCACCAGCCCGCAGAGCGTTCTGAATATTCTTTTCATTCGCATTTATTGTTTAAACAATTATCAGGTTGCAAAGGTAAGCACATTTCTGCAAAAAGCAGTCATTTTCACCATTTTATTAAACAAAATATATCATAACTTGACCGTTTTTTTGGTTTTTTAGGTATTTAGGGTATATGTTTACAGCGATGTATAGCGCCAGAATGCAGTGCGCCGAGGGCCTAAACGCATGGCTGACAGGCCCTCGGCGCACTGCGTTTAGGCCCAGAAAGTCTGACAGCCGCTGTGCCGGGCTGGTGGCGCCGTCTAGAAAAAGTGCGGTATGAATCGCTCACCCCGCACTTTTCTCGCATCATTGATTTGGCCTACAAACTGCCAAATCAGTAATGGATGAAATCTAATAACATAATCTTTACCTTAAATCTATTAACTACTAACCTAATGAATAACGTGCAGTCATCACGACTACTTTTTTGCAAAGATATAGCAAACAGGCGAATGGCGGAAGCAAAATGTAAGCAATTTTTCGTATTGGCCTTTCTTTTTGACATAAATCAACAAGGCTGTCAAGGTGCCCCTACGGTTTTCGCGGGCAGAAAAAGCAGCTCATTTCTTTTTGTTTTACGCTCTACTTTTAGTAACTTTGCGCCAGAAAAACATGAAAAGCGATGCAAGAGGATGACGAGATACAGGTGAACCACTATAGCGACGGCACGGCGAGTGTGCTGCGCAGGGCGGTGGTATTCAGCGGTTTGCGTTTTTATCAGCGCAGTGATGTGCTCTACCAGCTGACGCAGCTGTTCTGCAGCCGCTATCTGCCGAAGTATGGCGACCGGACGGTAGACCAGATGGTGCAGGCGGCGCGCAGCGTGAAGCAGAACATAGCCGAGGGGAGCACCGACGGACAGACCTCTATGGAGGTGGAGCTGAAGCTGCTGGGCATAGCGCGAGGCAGCAATCAGGAGTTGCTGGAAGATTATCAGGACTATCTGAAGCGCAAGGGCATGCAGGAGTGGTGCGGGCGTAACCAGCGTTTTGAGCAGCTGCATGCGTTTTGCAGGGCTCACAGCCGTTATGACGACTATAAGAGCTTGTTGCCGCGCATGGACGACGAAGAGCTGGCCAATATGGCCATCTGTCTTTGTCATCAGGTAGACAAGGCGCTGGTGTCGTATATAGAGCGCAAGGATCGTGAGTTTACCACTGAGGGTGGCATTCGTGAGCGCATGACGGCCGCGCGTTTGGAGCAGCGTGCCACGCAGAAGGAGGTTATCGAGCGTCAGGCGCGTGAGATAGCGGCGCTGCGCAGCGAGGTAAGTCGCCTGAAGGCGTTGCTGGCGCAGAAAGGGTAGGGGCCGGGCTTTCCGGGCTTTCCGGGGCTTCTGGGGCTTCCGGGTTTTCCGGGCTTTCCGGGGCTTCCGGGGCTTCCGGGTTCTCCGGGTTCTCCGGGTTCTCCGGGTTTTCCGGGGCTTCCGGGTTTTCCGGGGCTTCCGGGTTTTCCGGGCTTTCCGGGTTCTCCGGGTTCTCCGGGTTCTCCGGGGTCCCCAGGGCTCTAGGGGTGTGCTCCCCAGGAATGTTCTGCCGGAAAAAAACCGTGGGCAGGGCGGAGAGGCTCTGCCCACGGCTCCTTTCGGCAGCGCGGCGAAAAACTACTCGACGACCAGTTTGCGCGTGCCCTTCGCGGTCTTGACGATGTAGACTCCGCGACCTAAGACCTGCCCACTGAAGTCGCTGCCACTCATGACAAGCTTGCCATTAGCGGTGTAGACCCAGAAACGACCGTCTGACTCACCGGCAGCTACAGTGGCGATGCCGGTGGCCGTCTGACAGTCGATGCTCAGCGTGTAGACGAAACTGTAGCTGTCTTTCGCAACGGTGAACAGGTAGTCGCCTTTCGTGTCGGCGGCAATGTCCACTCGGTTGCCGGTCAGCGTGAATGGCTCGTCCATCGTCCACATATAAGCTTCGGCTGTGGCTACCGTGAAGGCCTTTGTGACCTTGAGGCGCGTGTCGCCATCGCCTAAGAAGACGGGCATCGCGGCAATGAGCATCGCCTCGTCGTCGGCCAGAACGGCCGGCACCGGCAGTCGGCCTTCGCCTGCAGACCAATCTTCGCCCAGTGGCGCGGTGACCAGTTCTGTCGTGTTCTTTTCAAAGATGGCATCCGATGTGATGGCACCCGACTTTACCGCATCCACTGGGCATAGCTGCCGGTCGTTGTAGATGCTCTCGCCGGTGAAATAGCTGCTATAGGTGCTGATGGGCAGACTGCCGGCAATGGCGCCTGCTCCCGCGGCATTCTCAGCCGTTGCCTCCACGTAGCCCGTGTTGACGCAGTTCTTTATCGTGACGGCCGAATAGCTCGAGGCGGGCCATCCCAACAGGCCTCCGACGTGGTCGGGGGCTTTGATGTGTCCGGCATTCCAGCAGCCGGTGATGACCGGATTGCCTGTGGCCACAATGCCTGCAAAGCCGTCGCTGCTGTAGGTGCCGATGGCGGTGGTGCGCGTCGTCTCCACATCTCCCGTGTTGGCACACCCGTCGATGAAGAGGGCGTTAGCCGTGGAACCGCCGTTGGCTACTATGCCAGCTGCCGAGTTGTTGGCCGACGTGATGTGTCCGGCATTGCGGCAGCCCTTGATATTGACAGGCGCTGCAGCGCTGATGGTGGTCATGCCTGCAATGCCCGCTGCGGGGCCATAGCCGCTGACGTCACCGTCGTTGAGGGCACCCACAACCATACCGCCGTCGCTCACCTGTCCGGCGATGCCGCCCACGCCGTAGTTGTTGGCTGTGGCCGAGCCGCTCACGCTGCCGAAGTTATGCACGCTGCTGAGCGTGCCACCCTTTAGCGCACCGGCGATGCCGCCGACATAGGCCGAGCCCGTCACGTCGGCATGGCTGACGCAGTGGGTTATGCTGCCTTCAGCACAGCCCGCAAAGGCACCCACATACTGTTTGCCGCTGACGGTGCCGCTCTTGACGACCAGGCTGTCAATGGCACCCTCCTTTCCCAGTATGCCAATCAGTGCGACATAGTCGGCTCCGCCCTTGTCGAGATGCAGGTTTGATATCTCCTTGCCGTGGCCGTGGATGATGCCGCCGAACTTAGTAGTCCCGTCGGCGGCGATGGGCTCGAAGCCCGCGTCGGCCATGTCGAGATGCTCCGTGACAGAGAACACTTTGCCGCTCAGTCCGTTCTTGTTCTCGGCCACGGTGGCCGATATCTTCACCAGGTCGGCAGGCGAGGCTATGAGCCAGGGATCGTCTTCAGTACCCTTGCCAGGCAGCAGATTAGGCATGGCTGCCAGAGGAACAGTCTTTGTGAGCGAGGCATACGACCCGGTGAGTATGTCGGTCGTGGCCGACTCGGGCTCGGTGAACTTCAGCACGTTGCCTTCAACAGTGAAGCAGCTGCCGCCACCCACAGTCCATGTCAGGCCGTCGGCTACGGGCAGCACGACATCTGTCGTGACAGACGCGCGTGTGTCGTCGGCCCCGAACAGCACGGCATAGCTTCCCAGCATGGCGCCTGCTTCATGGGCAAACGACTTCAGGGTTGGATAGCGCCCCTCCGACTGATGCCAGAAGGCCTCGTCGCCAAAGCCGTCGGCAATGATGGCAGCCGTAGACTTGGCTGTGATGCCAGCGTCCACAACATTGTTATATATGGCTAACTGGGCGTCGAACACCACGCGCTCGTAGGTGGTGCCGCTGGTGTAGAAACCCGCCACAGCACCGGCATAGTCTGACGCGCCGTCGTAGACCACGGCACCCAGCGAGAGGGCGTCCTTGATGATGGTGGTGGCATAGACCTGTCCGGCAATGCCGCCCACACGCTCGTTGCTCACCACGCGGCCCGTGTTAAGCACGTTGACCAGCGTTCCGCGTGCCGATCCTGCAATGCCGCCCACGTTGTTGGCCTGCGTGCCGCTCTGGCTCTTCAGTGCCGCCACCACGTCGCCCGCATTCTGCGTATTCTCTATGGCTACACCGGCATCTGCCGAGTAGACAATGCCGCCCATGTTGCCGTTCACCTCGTCGCTCACCACGTTGCCTTCGTTGTAGCAGTTCTTGATGACTGCGTCGTTGTAGGCGCAGTATACCAAGCCGCCGGCAAAGCCGTTCTGAGTGTGCAGGTCGGCATAGTTGCGGCAGTTGTCGAGCGTGCCATACAAGACAGCGGCCACAACTCCTGCGTTGCGGAAGAAGTGCAGGCTGCAGCTCCTGTCGATGCAGAGGTTCTTGACGACGCCCTGCTTGCCAATGAAGCCGAACAAGCCGGTCCAGAGCTTCTGCTGCGCGCGGTTGTCAATGGTCCAGTTCTTGATGCTGTGGCCGTCGCCGTCGAAGATGCCCGAGAAGGCATTGTCGCTGTTGTTGCTGATGAGCTCGAAGCTGCTGTCGTTCTGCATGTCGATGTCGGCCGTCATCTTGAAGTACTCACCGGCAAACACCATGCCGTCGGTGCTCGTTGCCGCAGCCAGTTTCTTCAGGTCGTCGTAGGTGGCTATGACATACGGGCTGTCTTCCGTGCCGTCACCCTCGAAGATGACGGGGTCGATGATGATGAGCGCCCGCTTCTCGTAGTCGCCCAGGTAGGCATGCAGCACAGGATCGGCCACCTTGTCGCCGCGTGTCACCGTGACGGTAGAGCCGCTGATTTTAGCCAGCGGGCTGCCCGTGACGTCCCACTCCACGTCGTTGGCCGTGCTCACAGTGAAGCTGCTCCTCACCTTGTTGTGCACCTCGCCTTCAGCCAAGTAGAAGGGCGTGGCAAAGAGTATGGCGAAGTCTTGGTCCTTCGTGTTGTTCAGTCGTGGATACATGCCCTCGGCAAACGTCCACACGTCGGTGCTGTAGCCTTCAAGAGCCGTCCCGTCTGTCAGCTGGCGGGTGGTCAGACCGCCAATGGTGCCGCCCCATCCGCTCACCTGCTGGTCGAAGTGGCAGTTGCTGAGCGTGTAGCTCACGTTGTTGGTGCCCACATACTCGCAGTTGTCGGTGCGGGCCAGTATCGAGTTAAACACCGAGCCGTAGTTCAGGCAGTTTGTCAGTTCCGACTTGTCGGCCGTGCCCTGCACCTGCCCGACGATGCCGCCCACCGAGCTCGACCGCACGTTGTAGACCGTTCCGGCATTGTAGCAGTCGCTGATGACGGCCATCTCGGTGCCGCCCTGCATCTGGCCCACCAGTCCGCCGGTGTTGCCGTTGGCCTGAATGTAGCCGCCGTTCCAGCAGCGCTCCATCCGTGCTTCGCGCAGATTGCCGGTGATGCCGCCCACGATGCCCGACGCGCCGTTGATGGTGCCCAGGAAGTAGCAGTCGGTGATTTCCAGGGGCACGCTGCCGTTGAGCTTCGTCGTCACGGCGGCGATGCCTGCCGCATAGACGCTGGTACTCTCGGTGAGGAGCGTCAGCGTGGCGTCGCTCCAGCAGTTGCGTATCACACCGTAGTTCTGGCCCGTGATGCCGCCGATGGTGGTAGTGGCTGTGATGCTGCCCGAGAACGACGAGTTGAGTATGGAGCCCGAGTTATAGAGCTGGCCCACCAGGCCGCCCTTCTGCGAGCCGGTGGTAGAGCTGATGACGCCGCCGGTGACGTGCACGTTGTCTACGACGCCATAGAGCTGCGAGGCCACTATACCCCCGTTGCACAGGGTGCCCTGATTCTGTATAATCTCAGGCGAAGCAAAGTTCAGATTCTTCACCGTGCCCTGCTCGTCGATGGTGCCAAAGAGGCTGGCGTAGCGCTCCGTGGCAGCCTTCACGGTGTACTTCATGTTGGTCAGCGTGTGGCTGTTGCCATCGAAGGTGCCGTTAAATTTGCTGACCTCTGAGTAGCTCACGTATTTGCCGATAGGCGTAATCTCGTTCTGGAATGTCAGGTCGTTTTCCAGTCGGAAAAACTTACCCTCAAAGCTGCAGCCCGACTCATTTACCGAGTCGGCCAGCTCGGCGAAGTCTTCCTCCTTGGTTATTCTGTAGGGATTGTCCTCCGTGCCTTGTCCGCCGCTGAACTGGGCCCATGTCATGCTGCTGATGAGCAGAGCCGCCATCGAAAGGTAGATTCTTTTCATTTTGCTGTCAGGTTTTTTGGTTAGTAGTTGATGAACTTAAAGGTTTGCTTCTCATTGCCCGAGGCAATGGTTACCAGGTAGATGCCCGACGGATGTCCTGCCAGACCGACAATGATCTCGTCGCCAATGGTCTTACTGCCGGTGCTGGCAGTACTTATCACGGTGCCGTCGGCTCCAGTCACCTGGAGCTGACAGTCTTTCATATTCTTCAGACAGAGAATGTGCAGTCCGTCGGCCTGTGGCGAGGCACGCCAGTAGTCGGGCAGGCTCTGCACATGGGCGATGGCCGACGGCTCTTCGTTCAGGATGTAGAGCAGTCCGCTGTAGGCGTCGATTTTGCCGTAGCCCCACGTGTTGTTAGGCGTATGGCCCGTATATTCGTCGCGTATGGCCGTCTCTTCCAGCACCCTCCGTATGTCATCTGGCGTCAGCGTGGGGTCGGCCTCCAGCCAGACAGCCACGATGCCTGCCACGTGGGGAGCTGCCATCGATGTGCCCATCATGGCGCCATAGCCATACTGGCGGCCGTTCCATTCATCGCTGCTCTTCCATACATAGGCAGGGTCGTTCAGGCTGTAGCGGTTCATTGCCGAGATGATGTAGCAGCCCGGTGCGGTCACGTCGGGCTTCATGCGTCCGTCGACGGTAGGGCCGCTGTTGGAAAACGGCGCGTGGTCGCCGGCGGGGAAGCCCTCGGGCCACAACGAGGGCGGCGCGGCGTTGATGGTGTCGCCGTCGGCACTGATGGCGATGGGGCGTGTGGTGTAGGCTCCAACACTGATGATGCTGCGCCCCGTGCCGCCTATTTCTGCCGGCTGGCAGGAGTTGTCGGGCATATCCATGTTGTCAAGATGCTTGCGGAAGCAGCAGTAAGTAGGGTTGCACCATCCGTGCACCACCTCGCCTGCGTCGGCCGTCACGATGAGGCCTATCACCTTGTCAGGCTTGTAGTCGGTGATGTTGAGCGTGATGTGGGCCGTAGGGCGGTTGTTCAGAGGACTTTGCTGCGTGATGATGGTGAACGACCCGCCCGACTTGTCGTAGGGCTTCTGCAGCACGACGGTCTGGTTGGTGCTGCGCGAGGCCGTGAAGGCACGGCTCTTGTAGACGGGCTCCATGGTCTCCTTGTCGAAGGTGCATACATTGACCTTGAACGACCCGCCTTCCGAGCCCCATAGCTGCAGCTCGCCCGAGCCGGGCATGCCCAGCGTCTCGAGGAAGGCAATGCCGATGATGAGCGAGTCGGCCTCGCCGGTGAAAGTCTTGCTCACGTGTGTGTCCACCAACCCGTCGTTGCCCACAGCCCCCACGATGATACGCCCGGGCCCCGTCAGCTCGTCGGCCATCTGGTCGCGCAGCGAGGTGCCGTCGTGCGGCCCCATCTGCGTGCCCAGACTCATGTTTACAACGGCTGGCTGACCGGTTGAGTCGGCATAGCTGAAGATGTAGCTCATGGCATCCATGATGCCCGTGTCGGTGGAGCTGAAGTCCGAGAACACGATGTCGGCCTCGCGGGCAATGCCGTAATATTTGTTGCCGCCCAGCGTGTCGGCGCCGGCGGCAATGCCCAGCACGTGGGTAGAGTGGGCGTAGCTGCCCATGTCGCAGCCCTTGGCCACCAGCTCTTCTTCGGTCACGAACTCGCGCCCGTAGCCGAAGCCCTCAGGCATGCGTCCGCCCTCCGTCTCGGCCTGCATCCATGCGCGTTTCAGGCGCAGCTGGCTACGGTCTGACGTGTAGAAGGCAGGGTGGGCGAAGTCCAGACCGCCGTCGATGTCGCCCACCACGACGCCTCTGCCCAAAAAGGGCATGTCGAGTGGCGGCGTGCCCGCCTGTACAAGGTCGGTGCGTGTGGTCTGGCGCGAGATGTCCGTCAGCATCTGTGCAGGCTGTGCCGCCTCGATGACCTTCACGCCCTGCAACTGGCAGATGCGCTCCACGGCGCTGAAGGGCAGCGTGGCCGTCAGCACGTGGGCCGTCGTTGTGCGTACATGGGCTCCCAGCATGCGCAGCGAGTCGATGGTGGCGGTGCCCTCATATCTGATGAAGGCCGTCATGCGGTCCTCGTCGCCGTGTGTGGCGCTGCGTACTGCAGCGCTCTTCTCCTGATGGTAGCGGTTGAGTGTCAGCAAGGTTCCTGTGGTCAGCTTTGCGTCGGTCTGGGCAAATGCTCCGGAGGCGGAAAGCAGCAGGAGTGCGGGTAGAATAGTCTTCCTCATCATTTTTTGAATGCTTTTAGATTGGTGTAAGTTAAGTCTGTTAGTCAAAAGAAAGAGGATGGCAATACAGTTAAGCCAGTGTAGTCATGTATGTATGGGGTAGTGGGGGGGAGAGAACAATAAGGTTCTCGTGGTAAGGAAAGTGTGGAAGAGAGGGTGGCATATAATAACCTTTGACGGCAGCCGCGGACGGGCGCTCCCGTTCCCCGGCTGCCGTCATCAGGCTTGCCTGTTAAAGTTTCGGTCCGGCGGCTACAAGCGCCTTGCCGGCCTCGTTGCCTTCGTACTTCTTGAAGTTCTTGATGAAGCGTCCGGCCAGGTCCTTGGCCTTCTCGTCCCACTCAGCAGGATTGGCGTAAGTGTCGCGGGGGTCGAGGATATTGGTGTCGACACCCTCCAGCTCTGTGGGCACCTCGAAGTCGAAGTAAGGAATCTTCTTGGTGGGAGCCTTCAGGATGGCACCGCCCAGGATGGCGTCGATGATGCCGCGCGTGTCGCGAATCGAGATGCGCTTGCCCGTGCCGTTCCAGCCCGTGTTCACCAGGTAGGCCTTAGCGCCGCTCTTCTCCATCTTGCGCACCAGCTCCTCGGCATACTTTGTGGGATGCAGCTCGAGGAAGGCCTGGCCGAAGCAGGCGCTGAAGGTGGGGGTGGGCTCGGTGATGCCGCGCTCGGTGCCGGCCAGCTTAGCCGTGAAGCCCGAGAGGAAGTAGTACTTCGTCTGTTCCGGGGTGAGGATGCTCACGGGGGGCAGCACGCCGAAGGCATCGGCCGAAAGGAAGATGACGTTCTGTGCGTCGGGGCCGGCGCTCTTGCCGTTCACCTTCTTGACAATCTTCTCGATGTGCTCGATGGGGTAGCTCACGCGGGTGTTCTCGGTGACGCTCTTGTCGGCGAAGTCAATCTTGCCCTCAGCGTCGACGGTGACGTTTTCCAGCAGGGCGTCGCGGCGGATGGCGTTGTAGATGTCGGGCTCGCTCTCCTTGTCGAGGTTAATCACCTTGGCGTAGCAGCCGCCCTCGAGGTTGAACACGCCCTCATCGTCCCAGCCGTGCTCGTCGTCGCCGATGAGCAGGCGCTTCGGGTCGGTGCTCAGCGTGGTCTTGCCGGTGCCGGAGAGTCCGAAGAAGATGGCGGTGTTCTTGCCTTCCATGTCGGTGTTGGCCGAGCAGTGCATCGAAGCGATGCCCTGCAGGGGCAGGTAGTAGTTCTGCATGGAGAACATGCCCTTCTTCATCTCGCCGCCGTACCAGGTGTTGATGATGCACTGCTCGCGGCTGGTGGTGTTGAAGGCCACGCAGGTCTCTGAGTTGAGGCCCAGCTCCTTGTAGTTCTCCACCTTAGCCTTCGAGGCATTGTAGATGACGAAGTTAGGCTCAAAGTTCTTCAGCTCCTCCTCGGTGGGCTGTATGAACATATTCTTCACGAAGTGGGCCTGCCAGGCCACCTCCACGATGAAGCGCACGGCTAGGCGTGTAGCCTCGTTGGCACCGCAGAAGGCGTCGACCACGTAGAGCTTCTTGTTGCAAAGCTCCTTGATGGCAATCTCCTTCACCTTGGCCCACACCTCCTCGCTCATGGGGTGGTTGTCGTTCTTATATTCCTCCGAGGTCCACCACACCTTGTCGTGGCTCTGTGCATCGTCTACGATGTACTTGTCCTTAGGTGAGCGGCCGGTGTAGATACCGGTCATCACGTTCACGGCGCCGAGCTCGGTCAGCTGACCCTTGTCAAAGCCCTCGAGACCGGCCTTGGTCTCCTCTTCGAACAGAAATTCGTAACTGGGGTTGTGGGCAATCACGGTAGAACCTGTGATGCCATACTTCGTAAGATCTAACTTTGTCATTGATACCTATTATTTAATAAAAATATTGATATTATCCTTTTTTATGGGTGCAAAGATACAAAAAAGTTGAGAGTCGGCCCCCTCTGTTTGTGAGTTTTTTTACTGACTTAACTCTTTTTTATAATAATCTGACATTCAGAGGAGTCAATCTTGTGATAGTTTGCAATCTTTAGTTAGCAAACGGCTTGACTCTGAGCATATTTGCGCGGGTCATTTCAGTATAAAAAAGAAAATTGTCGCCACAAAGAAGGAACAGGAATTAGGCAATATGAAGAATAATGTATATCTTTGCAGTCGATTTTCGATAAAGTCAATAATTATAAAAATAACTAACCCTAAAAATATTTTTAAATTAACACACCAAAATGACAATGAAATCACATGTATTACTTGCTGCCGGCATGGCTCTGCTGCTGAGCCTGCCGACGGCGGCACAGATGCGGACTGCCGACGACGCTGTGGCGAAAGCGATGAACCGCCAGGTGAACAGCTCGGCAACCTCGGTGAAGCATGCCAGTCCGCAGGGCTTCACTCTGCTGCGCAACAGCGGCGGCAGCCAGCTCAGGTCTTTCTTCACGTCACAGGCCGCGGCACCGCGGCGCGCCACCGACCAGACCTTCACTCCCGACTGGAAGGTGAGCTTCGACACCAAGGAGAACTTCGACCTCTTCTCCGTCATCGACAACAACGGCGACGGACAGCCTAACGCCTCCTACATCTCCTACGGCATGTGGGGCTACTACCGCTCGTGGGGCAAGGTGCCCAGCTATGCGCTCTACTATAAGAAGTACGGCAGCGACATCGACGCCGACGACTACCTGGTGTCGCCCGGTCTGCAGTTGCGCGGCGGGCGCAGCTATAAGCTCACCTTCGAGGCTGCCATCGGCTCCTACGACGACAAGGGCACACTCGAGGTGCGCTGGGGACAGGCCGCCACTGTGGAAGGCCTGAACAAGACGCTCTTTGCCCCCACCGACATCCTGACGCGCGAGAACCAGACACCCAACTGCGAGGAGCACACCGTGGAGTTCCGCGTCGAGGAAGACGGCATCTACTACCTGGGCTTCCACGTCATGACGAAATACGAGCAGGGCGTGGGTGCCAATAAGATGTATGTGAACAACATCGCCGTGGAGGCTCTGCCTGACGCCAAGACGCCCGGCGCCGTCACCAATGCTACGGTGACGCCCAGTGCCGACGCCTCGATGAAGGCCACCATCGAGTTCAACCTGCCCACCGTCGCCTTCGACGGCACCGACCTTGAGCAGATCAGCGGCGTGCGCATCATGAACGGCACCGCCGAGGTGGCCGACATCACCGAAGACATTGCCGCAGGCAAGACCATCAAGTTCACCGACGAGAACGTGGGTACCGCTGCCGGCAACTACACTTATAACATCGTGCCCTACAACGACCTGGGCGACGGGCGCGCCACGGCCGTCACCGCATGGGTAGGTCTCGACATGCCCGGACAATGCGAGCTGGTGGAACTCATCGACCAGGCCACCCACGTCACCATGCGTTGGACCGTGCCGCAGGCCGTCCACGGCGGTGTGCTCTTTGCCGACAGCATCAGCTACGACATCTGGTCGGCCATGTACAACAGCTACTACGACTCGTGGACCAACGACACCCTCGTCGCTACCGTGAAGGGCACGACGACCCACGACTTCGACATCAACACCGAGGAGGGCCCGCAGCGCGAGATGACGCTCGGCATCAATGCCTATACCACCTCGGGCAACAACCGCGACTTCCGCCCCTCTAACACCCTCTTCATCGGCAAGAGCTACGAACTGCCCTACCGCGAGGGCTTCCGCGAGGGTCAGCCCGCCTCCTACATCTCGGGTGCCGTCTTCGGCAACGGAGGCATGGATGCACAGGTGGGCACCGCCATCGGCAGCGATGCCGACGGCAACAGCGGCTACGTCGTCATGCGTGGCTACAGCAACGACCTCGTCATCCTGCAGACGGGCAAGGTGACCCTGCAGAGTGCCGCCAGCCCCAAGCTGGTCTATCAGTACTATCCTGAGCAGGTGGAGCAGGGCAAGCTCATGGCCGTGGTGATGACGCCCGACGGTAGCGAGACCATCGTAGACAGTGTGCTCTTCGACGAGGCTCCGCAGCAGAAGGAGTGGACGGTGCGCAAGGTCGACCTGACGGACTACGCCGCCGAGCGCTATGTGCGCCTGGCCTTCGCCTTCCAGTCGCCTCTGGAGAACACGATGCAGACCCTCTGGCTCGATGATATCAACGTGGCCGAGGTGCCGCAGATAGACCTCAGCGTGGCGCTGACGGCTGCTGAGCAGGTGGAGAAGGGCCAGCAGGCATGGATGTATGCCATGGTGACCAACCTGGGCGATGCCGATGTTGACGCCTTCCGCCTCAAGGCAACGCTCGACGGCGAGCTGATTGCCGATACCCTCATCACCGACCGCCTGGCCTCCTTCAGCCATGCCTCTTATCGCTTCACCGCTCCCACCAGCCTGCTGCTTGAGAAAGATGAGGTGGAAGCCTGCGTGGAAGTGGTGGCCGAGGGCGACGCCGTGGCCGGCAACAACACATCGGCCGACGTCATCGTGCTGAATGACCCCGACGTGAAGCCCGTCACCGACCTGGCCCGCGACGAGCAGGCTGCCGGAATGACGCTCACCTGGACAGAGCCCGTGCCCACGAAGACCATCACCGACGACTTCGAGCGCTACACCCCGTGGTCGTATGAGAACGTAGGCGACTGGACCTTCTACGACGGCGACGGCGGAACCACCGGCGGCTATCTCGACAGCAACGACTACCACTACACCAACGAGGGGCAGCCCTTCGCCTTCATCGTGTTCAACCCCTACGACTACGACGGCACCGACATGAGCACCTACCTGGGCTACTACTACTTCGGCAGCGTCGTGCCCGAACATGGCGAGCAGACGCTCACCTCCGTCTGGAGCTACGACGGCATGAGCGATACGGCCACCGACTACTACGGCAACCCCCTGCCCAACTATGTCAGTGCCGACAACTGGGTCATCAGCCCCGAACTCTCGGGACAGCCGCAGACCATCAGCTACCTGGTGAACAACGTGGGCTACCGTTATGGCGACGACATCTACGACATTCCCGAGACCTACGAGGTGTACTACTCTGACACCGACACCAGCATCGAGAGCTTCAAGCGCATCGGCGAGCAGCGCACCGTCACCGGCGGCATGTGGCACGAGGAGTCGTTCGACGTGCCCGAGGGCGCCCGCTACTTTGCCATCCGCCACAACACCGAGCTCACCGAGACCGACGGCGGCGACACGGCTCCCTCGTTCTTCGGCCTCGACGACATCACCTACGAGATTATGAGCGGTGCCGTGGCCGGCTTCCGCATCTATCGCGACGGCGAGCTCATCGGCACCACCCGTGAGCCGCGCTTCACCGACGCCACTGCCACCATCGGCCAGCACCTCTATCAGGTCACCGTCGTTTATGAGGATGGCACCGAGTCGGCCGCCGTCTCGCTGCTGGTCAACGTCGATGAGCAGACCGTAGGCATTCAGTCGGTCTGCAATGGGCGCCAGGCAGCAGACAACATGGTCTACGACCTGCAGGGCCGCCGCATGACAAATGCTCAGCTGAAGCAGGGCCTCCGCATTGCCGACGGCAAGAAGATGCTGCCCGCGCAGTAAGCAACTGACTGACTGCAGGGCTGCACCTGCCATAAATTTCGGCCATTATTCGCGCAATTCCGGCCAGAATTGCATGGATAATGGCCGAAATTATTTTCTGTCGCAAACCGTGTAGACATGAACGCGCCATAGGCTGACGCGTGGTTACCCCGTACGGGCGAGGTAAGAGTGTAGACTTCATTTTGCCTCTGTAGCGACTTTTTTACGCATCTTTAACTTTTTTTTCTTTTCTTCTTTGCCAGTTCGACAGTTTTTTGTAAATTTGCATTCGTTTAATGATGGATTTTTTCTCGACACAAAAACTTTTTACTATTAATCAATATAAAAACTATGCGAAAAATGAACAAGACTTTATTCCTCTTCCTGGGCTTGCTGTCGCTGGTGGCCGGCAAGACTTATGCACAGTCGTTTGAAGACAGACTGCATTTTGAAATCTCAGAAGGTGCAGGGCTGAAAATGAAAAGCGTGACCCCTCTCGATTTCTCATTCAAGGCTCAGGTCGACATTATCCCGCGGATGTATGTCTTCGCAACGGCTGAGGCCAACAAATCGTTCTACAAGAAAGACGACGTCAAGACCTATTTCAGTGGCGAGAGCCTCGGCGGCGGACTTGCCGTGAAGCTGCTTGACAAGAAAAAGACATCGCACGCACTTGATGTCCGCCTGAAGGTGCTTAGCAGCATCGGTCATGCCGACTGGAAGCGAACCACCTATGATGCAAGCCTGGCCTGGTATTTTGAAAACTACAGGTTTACGCCCGTGGTGGAGTGTGGCTACAGGTTTATCGACTCGCGCACCGACGCCCTGAGCAACTATAGCAGCTTCTATGTGACCCTTGGCATCAGGTACTGACCCGAGGAAAGTGATATGACAGCCACGCGGCGCCGCGTGGCTCCTGCGGCATGGCAGCCGGCATCTCGTAGCAGTGCTGCGAGGCGCGGCTGCCATGCTTCGGTGTGGTCGGTGTGTGTCTGCATGGTGGGCGTTTTAGTGCCTTTTGTGCTTTTATTTGTGGCCCGATGAATTAAAATTCTCCTCAAAGTGTGATTTAATTCAGATATTTTTGTTACTTTTGCGGACAATTTAGAAATACCCAAAAATGATGAAAATAATAAATCTGTCAGAGCAATGCTCCATCCTCAACCACTTCATGGCCGAGGTGCGCGACCGCAAGTACCAGCAGAACCCTCTGCTCTTCCGCAACAACATCATGCGCATCGGCGAAGTGATGGCCTACGAGGTGTCGCGCACGTTCACCTACCGGCCCAAGAACGTCACCACCCCCTTGGGGTCACTCGACATTCCACTGGCCGACGACAAAGTGGTGCTGGCCACCGTGCTGCGCGCCGGACTGCCCTTCCACGAGGGCTTTCTCCGCATCTTCGACCACGCCGAGAACGCCTTTGTCTCGGCCTACCGCATGTACACCAACCGCGAGCACACTGAGGTGGGCGTCCACACCGAGTATATGGCGTCGCCGTCGGTGAAGGGCCGCACGCTCATCATCTGCGACCCCATGCTGGCCACGGGCGGCTCGATGGTGGCCGCCTACGAGGCTCTGCTGAAGACGGGCCGCCCGCACCGCACCCACATCTGCTGCGTCATAGGCACGCCCGAGGGCGTCGACATGCTGCGACGCAACGTAGACGATGATGTCACACTTTGGTGTGCCGCCATCGACCCCGGCATGAACGAGCACAAATACATCGTGCCCGGCTTCGGCGACTGCGGCGACCTCTGCTTCGGCGAGAAGCTGTAGGCATAGCGAGTAACTATATAGGATAAGGTGAGATGCAATTTGTCACTCAATAATTGATATTTATAGACAAATTGCATCCATTTTAACCATTTTTAGCGTTCATTTGTTTCTTCTTACAAAATTTATTCTTATATTTGCAATGCCTAAATACGAGAATTGCAAATATATCAGAAACCTAAATCAATGTATAAAGGGGAAACTTTATTCACTAATATAGTAGCTTTATGATCAGACTTCTACTTAACATTGCAGCAGCTCTCCTGATGACAACAAGCATGCAGGCAGCTGAAATCTCCTACAATCTTGGAGCCGGCACGTCAGATTATGGCACGGGCCAGAGTCGCAACGAGACCTACGACGTGGCGCTCCACATCAACGACCCTGCCCTCGTGGGCAGCAAGGTGAAAGGTGTGCGCATCTATTTCAGCTCCGTCGAGGGTGTCAGTGCCACAAAGGCCTGGCTGTCGAAAGACGTGGTTGTGAAGTCGATGAAACTCAGCACTGCCGACATCGAGACGGTTGACTTTGAGGCCGCCGAGGGCATCAATGAAGTGGCTTTCACGCCTTACACCATCACCGCTGAGGGCCTCTATGTGGGCTACACGCTGACGGCTGCCAAAGATGTGGCCAAGACGCCCATCAGAACCACGCCCGTCTACGATGCCGAGGGATTCTATATCCATACCTCCGGCCTCTATCGCTCGTCGTGGCGCTCCATCGGCGATGAGGCTGGCTCGCTCAGCATCGAGGTGCTGCTCGAGGGCGACTTCACCGACAACGCTGCCACGGCCATCAACGTGCCCGAGGTGAACGCCGTCACCAACTCGCAGAACAACATCACGTTCGCCGTGATGAACCAGGGCCAGAATAAGATTGAGAGCATCGACTACACTATTACCATCAACGGTGCCACGGCTGATTACACAGCCAACTTGAGCGACAATCCTGTCATGGGCTTCTATGGCAACAGGGTGTGGCTGGCGGCCGACCTGCCGATGGTCACCGAGAAGGGCACCTTCTCCATCGACGTCAATGTGACGCGCGTCAACGGCGTAGCCAATACGAGTACCACGCCCCAGGGCTCCGGACTGGCCAAGTTCTACAACTTCCTGCCCGTGAAGCGCCCTGTATGCGATGAGTACACGGGGCTATGGTGCGGATGGTGCACCCGTGGCTATGTGGCCATGGAGACGATGGCCGAGCGCTATGGCAGCGACTTCATAGGGCTCTGCTTCCACAACAGCGACCCCATGCAGATTATGGATTCGTCGAACTTCCCCATCACCGTCAGCGGATTCCCCTCGGCCGATATGGACCGCGACCTTGCTTTCGACCCCAGCCTTAGCAATGTGCAGATAGCATGGGACTGGTATCGACAGCAGTTCACACCGCTGGCCGTCGACGTGGCTGCTGACATCGACGGCGACGAGGTGAAGGTGACGGCCTATGTCACGTCGCCCATCGACATCGACAACGACCGCTATGAGCTGGCCTTCGTGCTGGTGCAAGACGGCATGCACAACACCTTGTGGGGACAGAACAACTACTACAGCGGACGCGACGATTTGCGCGACGGTGTGATGGATGACTTTATCGACGACAATAGCGTGCTCTACGACCTCGAATACAACGGTGTGGTCATCGCATGGTCGGGCCGTGGAAGCATCGAGGGCTCTCTGCCCGAGAAACTCGAAGGTGAGGTGGCCGCGACTTATGACTATACGTTCGACCTGACGCAGTGTCTGAGCACCTACACCAACACCAAGGGCCAGTCGCTCATTCAGGACCGCACGAAGCTGAAGGGCGTGGCCATGGTCATCGATAAGACGACGGGTTTTGTGGTCAATGCCAACCAGGTCTATGTGGGCTCAAGCACCGTCACCGGCATCGATGGGCCCGCCACGAGCACGGCCGACGTGGTGAGTCATACCCGCTTCTACGACCTGCAGGGGCGTCCTGTGGTGACCCCCCAGCCGGGCAGCATGCTCATCAAGGCCGAGACGCTGCGCAGCGGAGAGGTACGCACCCGGAAGATGGTATATTAATCAATCAACACTATTAATCCTAACTTAAACAATCAGCTTATGAAGAAGATTACTTTCTTGTCGGCACTCCTGTGTCTGGCAGCCTTCACCGCGAAGGCACAACCTGCGGCACTCAACATGCCTGCACTGACTGGCAATCCCGACGTGCTCAACATCGCCGCAACACAGATGGCGCCGGCCGTGGCACGCCACAATGCACCTGCCAAGGCTCCCATCACTGCACAGCCCGAAGGCAAGCTCTATGAGGTAAGCGGCAGCTTCACCGGTGGTGTCTATTCTGACGGACAGGTCAGCGTGAGCCCCTACAGCCGCGTGAGCAAGGTCGTCGAGGGTGACGACGGCTTCGTCTACATCTACAACCTGCCCACTCTGCTGGGCCCGCAGACCTGGGTGAAGGCAGAGCGCATTGGCGACGACATCATCGAGATCAGGCGCCAGTCGGTTTATGAGGCTTGGGGCGGCACCGAGTATGTGCTTGTGCCTATGCGCTGGCAGACTACCGATGCTGAGGCCGGCACCGGCGAGTTTGTAGAGGTAGAGGATGGCACCATCCAGCTCTATTATAAGGACGGCGTGCTCCGCTCGCTGGCTGAGAACCCCTTCAACGCCGGCGTTGCCATCGGCTCTTTGATGGGTAGCGAGGCTAATGGCTACTCGTTCACCGGTCGCGTGGAGTGGAATCTCAACTATGAGCCTGTCACCGAGGTGAAGGGCACCCTGCCTGAAGGTGTCGAGCCGGAGGAAATGGTCATGCGCAGCATCAGCAGCCAGGACATGAGCACAGTGTTCAGCACCATCAACGTGGCCATCACCGACAACGAGGTCTACCTCAACGTCTATGAGGATGCTTACGTCAAGGGTACCATCGACGGCGACAAGGTCACCTTCTACGGCAATCAGTTTGTGGGTGCCAACACCTATTATGGCTATCTGATGTATTTCGCTCCCGGATACATCGAGGAGAAGCTCGACGAGGAAGGCAACGTCACCGGCCTGCAGGCTAAGGTTGCCGAGAAGATAGTGTTCGACTACGACCGCGAGGAGCGCTGCCTGAAGAGCGACAGCATCTGGGTCATCAACGCTGGCATCCCTCAGGGCGACTTCTACGGACTGAGCGTCACTTGGGCTCCGGTTATCAAGCCTTTCACCGAGAAGGCTGCCGTGCCCGCTGATCCTGAGATTACGGCATACAACAACACGCTGGATCAGTACGGCTATAACGCGCTGCAGTTCCGCATCACGACGGCCGACGTAGACGGCAACTACATCTTGCCTGAGAAACTCACCTATCGAGTGTTTATCGACGGCGAGCCCTTCACCTTCACGCCCGATGACTATCCTGGCATTACTGAGGAGATGAACGAGGTGCCTTATGGATTCATCGATGCGAACTACGACATCTACACCACATTCTTCACCATCCCCTTCTACGTTGAGCAGAGTGTGGGCATCCAGAGTATCTACCGTGGCGGCGACGAGACCAACTGCTCGAACATCGTCACTATCGACGTGAACACTATGGAGGTCAGCACCACGCCTGACGACGGCACCGTGGGCATTGAGACAATGGATAATGGAGAAAGAGTTGTAGAGAATGCTGCCTACGACCTGCAGGGTCGTCGTGCCACGACTGCCACCCGCGGCATCGTGCTGATGAACTTGAAGCGTGCCGACGGCACCGTGAAGACCGTGAAAGTGGTCAGAAAGTAATGATTGAATGTTGAATATTGAATATTGAGGGTTGAGGGTTGAATAAATCTTCAACCCTCAATGTTCATAACTGGAATGACGACCGTCTTGCGGAGGTGACGCTCGTCATCGAAGATTTTCAGTGTCAGCTTGCCGGGGGTGGTGGCGGCCTGTACGACGACCACGAGCTGTCCGGCAAAGAGTTTCATGGTGGGCTCGGTGAAAGGCTCCAGCGAGGTGGCGTCGCCGTTGCAGACGGCGCGGAACGTGCCGGCACCGCTCACCTCGAAGCGCAGCCGGTCGGTGGCTGTGGGCACTATGGTGCCTGCGGCATCGGCCAGGCTCACGGTGATGAAGGCCAGGTCATCGCCGTCGGCTTTGAGTGGAGAGAGGTGAGAAGTGAGAGGAGAGAGGTCGCTCTGCTGTGTCCATACGTTGGTAATGAGCCGTGTGGGCTTGCGGGCTGTGCGCATGGTTGACGAGCCGCAGCTCTTGCCGTTTTCATCGTAGACGATTACCTTCACCTCGCCAGGCTCATAGCGCACGTCGTTCCAGCGTAGACGATAGCGGTCGAGACGCCCGTCGGGGTTCTTGCGGATGCGGCCCTGGCTCTTGCCGTTGATGAAGAGCTCAGCCTCGTCGTAGTTGGTATAGCAGTAGACGGGCGTCACCTCGCCCTCGCGGCCCGGCCATGTCCAGTGGGGCAGCAGGTGGATGGTGTGGTCGTTTTTCTGCCAATGAGAGCGATATAGATAATAGCGGTCTTTGGGCAGACCGGCGAGGTCGCAGATGCCGAAATAGCTGGAGCGGGCTGGCCAGTACTCGTCGTAGGGTGTGGGCTCGCCGAGGTAGTCGTAGCCCGTCCAGACGAACTCGCCGATGACCCAGGGCTTGTCGTCCTGCCAGCGCCAGTCGTCGTCGGGCAGGTTCGACCACGAGCAGTACTCGACGTCGTAGCCCGAGCACTGGCCGTCGGCCTTCTTGATGGCCTGCGGGTCGTAGTTCTCTGACCACGAAGAATACTGAGAGTTGTCGGTCACCTCCACGGGGAACTTATACACGCCGCGCGACGAGACGGTGGAGCAGGTTTCCGAGCCCAGCAGGAAGCCCTGCCAGAGGCGGTCGTAGGTGTCCTGATAGCGGTGCAGGCGGTAGTTCAGGCCGGGCACGTCCATCGTGGGCAGGAAGCCCGTGGCCATGGCATTGTCAGGCCGGTCGCAGCCCTGCGTGACGGGGCGTGTGGGGTCGAGCTGATGGCAGAGGTCCTGCAGATGGGCGGCCATCTCGCGTCCGCCCTGCATGCCCTGTTCGGGAATCTCGTTGCCGATGCTCCACATGACGATTGACGGGTGGTTGCGGTGGGCGCGGACGAGGTTCTCGATATCTTTGTCGGCCCACTCCTTGAAGAAGCGGGCGTAGCCGTTCTTACACTTCGGGTAGACCCACATGTCGAACGACTCGGCCATGACCATCATGCCCAGCGAGTCGCACACGTCCATCTGCATCTGCGAGGGCATGTTGTGGGCCGTGCGGATGGCATCGCAGCCCATCGCCTTCATCGTCTTGATCTGGCGGATGAGAGCCGCCTTATTGACGGCGGCGCCCAGGGGACCGAGGTCGTGGTGCAGGCAGACGCCCTTAATCTTTCGCGTCACGCCGTTCAGCTGGAAGCCGCCTTCCTTGCTGACCTTCACGGTGCGCAGGCCCACGTTGATGGTCTTCTGGTCGATGAGTTTACCGAAATCGTCGAAGACATTGGGTGCGCTCTTGCCGTCGCAGAGGTTGATGCGAAGCTTATATAGATAAGGTGTCTCGGGTGTCCACAGCTTGGCATCGGGAATCATGAATGTGCCGACGGCCTTGCCCGAACCTTTGCGCTGAAGGGCAGGGCAGCACCACAGACGCTCTTTGTGGTCGGGAGACAAGAGCTCCATCGTGACGGGCAGTCCGTCGCCGACGTCAATGAGAGCCACCTCGACGGTGAGTTTCGTCACTTCCTTCCCGTCTTTGTCTTTTCCGGCGTGCAGCTCTGTCTTGGTGGTGATACCCCAGTCGTCAATACGTGCCTGTTGCGGGGTGAGGATAAGCGTCACGGGGCGGTAGATGCCTGCACCGGGATACCAGCGCGAGCTCTCCTCAAGGTTCTGCAGATTGACCTCCAGCAGGTTGTCGCCCTCGTGCACGAAGGGGGTGATATCTACGCGGAACGAGTTGTAGCCATAGGGCCAGTAGCCTGCCTTCTGTCCGTTGACGAAGACCGTAGGCTCGGCCATGGCACCGTCGAAAAGCAGTTCGGCATGGCCCTTAAAACCCGATGGAATGGAAAAATTTCGTTTGTAGGTGCCTTTGCCTATCCACGGCAGTGCGCCCGAGCGGCCGCTCTTCTCGGTGGCCTCCGTCTCGCCGTTCTGCTCGATGGCCACACGCTGCAGGTCCCACTTCTTGTCGAAGGGCCCGCTGATGGCCCAGTCGTGGGGCACGCTGACCCTTTGCGGTGTCTGGCCGTCGTCAGCGTTGGCGGCCTGGTTGCTTTGCCCGGCCATAAACAGCCAGTTGTCGCGCAGGTTGATTTCTTGTCTGCACTGTGCCGTGCCTGTAAGGGTGCAGAGCAGGGCTGCGGTCAGTAGTATTGTCTTCATGAATCGTCAATCAACATTCAACATTCGTAACGCTTTGTCTTCGGCGGCTTCCATCTGCTCGCGTTCACCGGGGCCTTTGTCGTTGAGGCCGCAGAGGTGGAGTACGCCGTGGATGATGACACGGTGGAGCTCCTCGTCGTAAGGCTTGTGGAAAAGTTCGGCATTGGAGCGCACGGTGTCAAGTGAGATGACGAGGTCGCCGTTGAGTGTGTCGCCTTCGCAGTAGTCGAAGGTGATGATGTCGGTGTAGTAGTCGTGCTGCAGGTACTCGCGGTTTACCTCGAGAATCTTTTCGTCGTCGCAGAAGAGGTAGCCCACCTCGCCCACGCGCTTGCCGTAGGAGGCGGCCACGCGGCGTATCCAGGCCGTCGTCTCGCGGCGTTTAATCTTAGGGAAGGCAATGTTTTCAGCGTTGTAAGTAATCATAGCCAGTGGTATTTTATTGTTTCTTGGGCAGGAAGGAGGATACATCGACGCCGAAGTGCTGCAGCTCGCGCACCATGGTCGATGAAACCGACGAAAACTGCGGCTCGCTATAGAGCAGGATGGTCTCGATGCCGCTGAGCATGCGGTTCACGTCGGCCTGCTCGCGCTCATACTCGAAGTCTTTCACTGAGCGCACACCTTTCACGATGAAGTGTGCGCCCACTGAGCGGGCGAAATCGACAGCCAGCCCGTGGTAGGGTAGCACCTCTACAGCGGGCTCGTTGTCATAGAGACTGGCGATGGCTTTCATGCGCTCCTCAGCCGGGCGCAAGTAAGGTTTTGACACGTGGTCGCCCACCACTCCGATGACCAGTCGGTCGAAGAGTGGCAGGGCGCGTCGCACGATGCTGTCGTGCCCCACGGTGAAAGGGTCGAAGCTCCCCACGAAGATGCCGATGCGTTGTTTCATGGGGGCAAAGTTACGAAAAAGTTACGACTTCTTGAAGGTTTCCTTTGATAAATCTGCAAAAAAATCGTAATTCAGCACCATGCTCACTTTCTGCAGCAGAGCAGTGTTGATGTCTTCGCG
Organism: Prevotella sp.; assembly: GCA_017934525.1. GTDB lineage: Bacteria > Bacteroidota > Bacteroidia > Bacteroidales > Bacteroidaceae > Prevotella. The sequence continues at coordinate 18,611 of JAGBJJ010000033.1, read as the reverse complement.
CACAAAGATGTTGTAGACGTTGGTGCGCTCGCAGCCCAGTTCGTGGGCCATGTTGATGGCCGACATGTGTTTTCGGCCCATCACGTCTTTGATTCTTTTTCCGATATGCATAGTGTTCTGTTTTTAGTTGGTGTTTTTTTGTATGTAAAAGAGCTGTTGTCAAAGCTCGCTTTTGCGATATTGCGAGGGCGTCATGCTGAAGGTCTGTTTGAAGATGCGGCTGAAGTAGGCCACATCGTCGAAGCCGCAACGCTGGGCCACGTCGCCTATGGGCATGGTGACGTCGGCCTTGAGCAGGCGTTTGGCGCGAGCCAGACGCAGTCGCATGATGTAGGTCGATGAGTTCTGGCCCGTGATGGCCATAATCTTGCGGTTGAGCTGTGTGCGGCTCACGGCCATCTCGCTGGCCACGCTCTCCATGTCGACGGAGCCTTGGGCCATGAGGCGGTAGACGGTGTCAACGAGGTGGTTCATAAACTGCCGGTTGGCTGCCGTCATCGGTATCTTCTTGTCGCTGTCGCCGCCGTCGATGCCGGCGAATTTCTCGCGCATGACGCGCTGGCGCTCCATGAGTTTCTTGAACCTGACCATCAGTTCGTCGCTGTTGAATGGCTTGACGAGGTAGGCGTCGGCGCCGGCCTTGAAGCCCTCCACGCGGTCAGCTTCGCTGGTCTTGGCTGTGATGATGATGATGGGGATGTGGCTGAGCAGCTCGTTCTGGCGTATGAGTCGGCAGAGGTCGAGCCCGTTTTTGGGGCCGGGCATCATGATGTCGGTGATGATCATGTCGGGCATGGTCTCGATGGCTTTGGTGAAAGCCTCATCGGCATCGTGGGCGTAGAGCAGTCGGCTCTGCCTTTGCAGATGCATGCCTATGTAGTAGGCAATGTCTTGGTTGTCTTCCACGATGAGTACGCGCGGCGTGAGGTCGTCGTTGGCCAGTTTGGCGGCAGTTGATTCGCTGTTGTCCTGCTCGGCGCTTATGGGTGTTGAGAGTTGGGTGAGGGCGAACGTCATGTCGGTCTCCTCGATGGTGTCGGTGGTGCCGGGATGGCTGGTGGGCAGGCTGATGGCGAAGGTAGAGCCCTGTCCCAGCTGGCTCTCCACGCTGATGGTGCCTCCCATGGCATCGACGAGCATCTTGACGAGCGACAGCCCTATACCGCTGGCCACGTCGCCGCTTTGGTGTTCGCCGTGGATGAAGGGATCGAAGATGCGCGGCAGTACCTTGGGGTCGATGCCGCGCCCGGTGTCGAATACCGTGAGCCTGATGCGGCCGTTGGCCGTCTGCTCGAGCGTGAGGTTTATCTTGCCGTATTCAGGTGTGTATTTGATGGCGTTAGCCAGCAGGTTCGACAAGATGCGCTGCATGTATTCTGGCACGAAGTCCATCTCGATGTTGGTCAGCGAGTGGCTGAAGGTGAGCTCCTGCCGTTTGCTTTGTGCGTAGGGCAGGAAGTTTTCTGTCACCATCTGCGTGTAGGCCACGATGTTGCCCTGCCGCCACCGGGCAGTGCCCACTGCCGATCGCACTTTCGAGATGTCGAGCAGCTGGTTGATGAGGCCGAGCAGCGAGTTGCCCTGTCTCACTATCATCTTGGCGGCCGAGCGCACCTGTGCCATGTCGCCGGCCTCAGAGTCTTCCAGCTGGTGGCCCAGTCCGAGGATGACGGTCAGCGGTGTGCGGAACTCGTGGGTGATGTTGGTGAAGAACATCTCGCGTGTTTGCTGCATGGTCTGCTGCAGACGTTGGTTTTTGGTTCGGTTGCGCAGGTGGTACCACAGGAAGCCGATGATGCCAATGGCCAGCAGCAGTATGACTACGATGACGATTAGCAGTACCTGACGGAGCGTATGCTCCAGTGTGGCATTTTGCATGGCCAGGTCTACAGCGTGGCGGCTGCGGTTGTGCTCCATCCTGATGCGTAAATTCTGTATGTGGTTCATCTTGCTGATGTCCACAAGGTTGTTTGTCAGCTCCTCGAATTTTTTGAAATGCTGCAGTGCCAGCGCCGTGTTGCCCAGCTTCTCGTAGAGCTCTGAGTAGAGGTGATGTACCTGCGACTGGTGCTCTATGGACGCGATGCTGACAGCGGTGGAATCGGCTTTTTTCAGATGGTCGAAGGCTTTGTCGTAGTCGTCTCGTTTTATATAGAGACGTACCAGGTTGAGGTCGCTCTGCATGCGGTGCCACTCGTCGTGGCTGTCAATCATGAGATTGCGAGCCAGGCTATACTCGGCCAGGGCATTGTCGATGTCGCCGCGCACTTCATACAGTTCGCCGAAATGCGTGTGGCACAGTGAGATGCCCATGAGCGACGATGCCTTCCGGTTGAATTCCATCGATTTGCTGAAGCACTGCCATGCCGAGTCGAGCTGTCCGCGCTCTTTCATGATTGAGCCGATGTTGGCCCAGTTGATGGCCTGCCCCAGGTCGCTGCCCAGCTGGCGCTCACCCTCCAGCGCCATGCGGAGCATGCTGTCGGCCATCTCCAGGTTGCCCATGGTGAGGTACACATTGCCAATGCCGTTGAGCGACATGACCCTGGCCTTGCGTGCCTCGGTGCTGGTGTCGCTCAGGTTGTCGCTCAGGATGATGGCCTTCAGGTGGGCCTCGGTGGCGTTTTCCAGTGATCCGATGCGTCTGAAGTTGGTGCCCACTTCGTTGAGCGCTCTTATCATGTTGAGCGTGTCGCCAACGTCCTTGGCCAGTCTGAAGCTGCGGTTGTTGTATTCCATTGCTTTCTCAAACTGGTTCTGGATGCGGAGCAGGCTGCCCAGCATGCGATTGGCCACTATCTCGCCCAGCGTGTTGTGGCTTTCCGAGAAATCGGCAATAGCCTGTCTGAGCGAGTCGGCACTATGTTTCATGGGCATGAGCAGCGAGTCGATGCTGCAACGCTCGGCTGACGTAAAAACCGGCGCTTTTGTTGACTGTCTGCATGCTGAAACCAGCATCAGAGCCAGCAGTGCTGCTATGATATCCTTAGCTGAAACGACCCTCTTCATACGTGTACATTTTCATTAATACTTTGCAAAAATACAAAAATAGCAATAAAGAGAGAAATAAAAATTGGAAAAAATAAAGCATTTATCTCTTTTTTGCAGAAAGCGTTTTTGACTTTGCAACTAATTTAAAATCAGTATGATACCGAAATTGTTGTAAGCTTAATCCAAATCATATTGTTGAAGATAGTTCTACAAGTCCTATTCTTTTTTAATTTTGAGTCTTAAGGGGTGAATGTTGAATTGTCGGCTTTGCCGATAAAGAATTGAGAAACTAATCGTAATGATTTTATATATGGATGTATAAGCAGAGTTTGTTCATCTGCTTATAATTTATGAATTGTAATACACAGCTAATTCAAAATTCATAATTCTTCGTTGCAGCGCAGCAAGAATAATTCAACATTCAACCCTCGCAACCCAACATTCCTCACTCATCATTCGTCAAACAGGCCAGGTTGCGTGATTCGACCGGTGTAAGGGTTGCGCCCGAAGTGGCGGTAGGCCAGCTCGGTGACCATGCGTCCGCGGGGAGTGCGCTTGATGAATCCCTCCATGATGAGGAAAGGCTCGTAGACCTCCTCGAGCGTGCCGGTGTCTTCGCCGATGGCTGTGGCAATGGTCGACACGCCCACAGGACCGCCGCGGAACTTGTCGATGATGGTGAGCAGAATTTTGTTGTCAATCTCGTCGAGACCGTATTTGTCGATGTTAAGCGCAGTCAGTGCCACGCGCGAGATATTGGTGTCGATGGCTCCCGTGCCGCGCACCTGTGCAAAGTCGCGCACGCGGCGCAGCAGGGCGTTGGCTATGCGGGGCGTGCCGCGCGCGCGGCTGGCTATCTCGTAAGAGGCATCCTCGGTGATAGGCACGCCCATGATGGCAGCCGAGCGCTCTATGATGGCAGCCAGCGTCTCGGGGGCGTAGTACTCCAGGTGCATGTTGATGCCGAAGCGTGCGCGTAGCGGTGCGGTGAGCAGTCCGCTGCGTGTGGTGGCCCCTATCAGCGTGAAGGGGTTCAGGTCAATCTGTATGGAACGGGCTGAGGGGCCCTTGTCAATCATGATATCGATGCGATAGTCCTCCATGGCCGAGTAGAGATACTCCTCTACTACAGGCGACAGACGGTGAATCTCGTCGATGAACAGCACGTCGCGCGGCTCCAGCGACGTCAGTATGCCGGCCAGGTCGCCGGGCTTGTCGAGCACGGGGCCGCTGGTAATCTTGAAGCCCACGCCCAGCTCGTTGGCAATGATGTTCGAGAGCGTCGTCTTGCCCAGTCCGGGAGGGCCGTGCAGCAGGGTGTGGTCGAGTGGCTCGCCGCGGTATTTGGCAGCCTCGACGAACACCTGCAGGTTTTCCACAATCTTCTGTTGTCCGCTGAAATCGCTGAAGCTGAGGGGGCGCAGTGCGTTTTCAAACTCCTTCTCGCCCTTGCCCTGCGCGTAGCGTTCCTCGCGTATGTCGAAATCTTCCATAAGTGTATGTTTTCTCCTGTTGCACCTTAATGTTACGTGTAGCTGGCCTGTCAGGGCCATGGCGGTGCTGGCTGCAAAGTTACGAAGAATCGTCGAGATGACAAAACGATTTTGGAAGTTTTAGTTCTTAAATAGGCAAACAGAGGGTCGCCTTACGTTCTTTTCCTGTTCTTGCTGACCGCAAATTCCCTTAGGTCTTTCTGTCAGGCATCATATAGAAATCCCCGTCAATGTCGGTGCATTGGCGAGGATGAAGAGGTCAGCGCAGCAGCTTGCGTCCTTGACTGATGTAGATGCCATGTGGCAGGCGGCTGTCTGACTGACAGACACGACGGCCCTGCAGGTCGTAGAGGGTTGCTGTCTGTCGGTCATTGTTCTGCTGCAGGTGGATGGCTTGCGCGTCGGGCTGCAGGCCCACAAGGCGTTTGTCGGCGTTCATCACGTGGCCGTCGGCGTCGAGCACCATGGCCACAACGCTGACGTGGCGCTTGTTGAGGGCCCGTCGGAGCACAGCCTTGGTGGGCATCGTCAGGCGGAAGCTGTGGTCGGTCTGCTGGCCCTCGGTCAGCGACTCGACGGGAGCGGCCTGGTTGACACCCTGCGACGAGTAGCTGCTGCCGATGCAGACATCGTCGAAGGCCCAGCGGAAGGACGACACACCCAGTTCTCCGCCGGCGCAGAAGCGGTGCAGCTCAGGGTCGTTGGGGTAGTCAGTGGGCTGGCGCGTGGCATAGTTGTTGTTCTGGCGGAAGTCGGCAATGTCGCTTGCCACCGAGTCGGCCACGAGTACGTAGACCACCGTCAGCCCCTCCAGCTGTCGGCCGGCCTCAAGGTGTGTGGTGGCCTCCACGACGGTGCTGTCGGCATTGTATGTGCCGCTGACGGTGACGCCCACCCAGGCCGGTTGGTCGAGCATATACTGGAAATCGTTGCAGACGTCGCCAGTGGCCCCGTGGAGCGGGTCGCAGAAGTCGCTGCGGTCAATGGTGCAGGTGGGTGCGCCCGGTGAACCGCTGAACACACCGTTGGCAGCATAGGGTCGGTAGTACATGGGGTCGTTAGTGTCGTAGTTGTGCACGGCGATACCGATAAAGCGGTCGCCGAAAGTCTGGCGCAGCTTCTCCATGCCTGCCAGTCCGCGGGGGCACCATCCGCAGCGTGTGCCCGTGAGTTCCTCTACCACCGAGCGGCGCAAAAAAGTGGTTTGCGCCTCGGCCTGGATGCCGAGACACAAACCTGCGATAGTAGTCAACAGAAGTCTTTTCATGCTTACATCTCCTCTTCTGCTTCGTCAGCCTCGCCGTCATCCCACACGCTCTTGTTGTGGCGGCGCGATAGTGCCTGACTGCCGTCGACGGGCGTCGGGTCTATTTCCATTCTGCCGGTAGAGGCTTGCAGAAGCTGCCCGAGTTCTGTGGCATAGCACGAGGCAATGGGCTTCACGTAGTTCGTCTTCATCTTATTCGTTATTTAAGATATGAAAAACATTTGTACCAGCTGAGTCGCATTACTTGACGACCTTCTTGCCACCCACAATGTAAAGCCCCTTTGCGGGCTGAGCCACGCGGCGGCCCTGCAGGTCGAAGTAGTTCTGAGATTTGAGTTCAGAGCTCATCGTCTCGCTGATGCCAGTGGGCAGGTCGGTGCCCTCGATGGCAATGAAGCGGGCGCCGGCGGGGATTACCTCCTCCACGTCGCTAGCCTCCAGATAAGCCTTGCCGGCCTCCAGTTTGCCCGATTCCATCGGGTGGAAGCCCACCTTGCCGTCGACCTCGGCCATCACGTAGATGCCCAGCGTGGTGACGTCTTCGGTGGCAGCCTTCAGGTCGTTGAGCTTCATGATTTCGGTGGTTGCGCTGGTGATTTCGCCCGTGTAGTCGAGCTCATACTCGCCGGGAGCAGCCACGATGATGACGCCCGTGTTGACCGGTACGTCCTTATTGACAACCTCTTCCAGCTTCACATAGCCGTCCTTCATGATGTAGGCAGCATAGACCTTCACATCCTCGGGGAAGAGAACAGGTTCGCCGTAGCAGAACGTGGCATAGCCCGTCTCGCCGATGGTCACCTTCGGCTTCTCCACGTCAGCAGTGCTGACCAGCTTGATTTCATCGAGGAAGCCCGTGCCGTCGAACTGCAGGTAGGCACCGGCAGGCATGTCGCTCACGATGATGGTATAGTCGGTCCACTGGGCTGCCTTTGCCGTGACGCTCTGCAGCGAGAGCGTGCCGGCGCTGGCCGTGACGTTGACGGTGGTGTTGCCCGTGGTGCGTCCGGCCACGCGGAAGGTCAGCGTGCCCTGCTTCACAGGCTGTGCGAAGGTGGGCGTCTGGAAGGTGCCGTTGTTCAGGTAGATGGCCTGCTCTACAGCCACGCAGCCGTTGTAGGTGGCCTCGCCGTTGTCGAGAATCAGCGTGCTGCTGGAGTACTGCATGTTGGGGTTGAAGTCGCCGTCGTTGCCGCCCCAGTAGGCCGTGCCGTCGAACGACTCATAGTAGAAAGCGTCGGCATCGTGCTTATGGATGAAGTAGCGGTAGGCCACCACGTCGCTCTGCTTCTCGCCCTTCACGGCGATGGCGCTGATGGTGCACGAGTTCTTAATCACGATAGGCTCGGTGTAGAGCGTGCTCTCTGTCGTGGGTTCGGTGCCGTCGAGGGTGTAGTAGATGCTGCAGCCCTCAGCAGCCGAAAGCTCGATGGTCTGCTCGTCGTTCACGATGTCGCTCGACGAGATGTCCTTGCCTACAGGTTTGCCGATGGGCGAGAAGGTAGGCTTGGCCACATTGGCGTCATCGCCACCTGCAGCTGTGTAGACGGCCTTGACGGCGGTGAAGCTGAGTTGTGAGCCCTTCTTGTTCGTGATGATGATTTCCTTCACGTCAGCGTCGCCAGCACTCCATGTGCCGTTTTCATAGTCGAACGTACCGGCAGACACAGTCCATTCTGTAGCGTCTTTGGGAGTGTGATTTGGAGAGTAGAACGTAAAGGCCAGACTCTTGATGCTGGTGGTTGCCTCTTTGACGGAGATGGTCAGCGTGTTGCCACTGAACAGACGCAGACGAGTGCTGCCGAGGCTGGGATCTTGCGAACCGCTGCCCTGTGCGCCAACGACATTGACGTACTGACTGATGGCGGGATTGACAGCTGCCCACGAGGGCTGGGCCTGCCCGACTGTGCCGCTGAGGTCCCAGTCTTCATTCACTTCCTTCACGCTGGCGGGCTTGTCATAAACCACGTGTATGCCGGTGGGTTTCACCTGCTTGGTGCCCGTGTTTGTGAAGGTCACGGTGGCAGTGTTGCCCGTCCATACATTGTCGGTCATGGTTCCTTCAGAAGCCGTGAGCGTGGGGTTGCTCACACCGGCGAAAGTAATGCTCTTAAGAGTCCACCCCTCATTCTTAACAGTGAAAGTCAAAGTACAGTCACCGTAGATACGCATTGTACTGTTGTTGAGCACAGGTCCCAGACTGCTACTGTTCTTAGTACCTTTAAGGTTGCAGTACTGACTAACGCCACTGTCGGCCCAGTTGCCGTCGTTGCAGGTCACGGAGAAGTCGAAGTCTTCCTCCACCGTCTCGGCTTTGATGTTGCCGCCCAGCGTGAGCAGTGCGACAACAAGTGTTAAAAAGAATTTCTTTGTCATAGTGCTAATGATTTAGTTATTTGATAATTATCTTCTTTCCGTTGTTCAGATAGATGCCCTTGGCCGGGGTAGCTACGCGCCGTCCCATCAGGTCGTAGGTATCATTGTCTGTCAGTTTCTCATTATCAATAGCTCCCACTCCTTGCGTGCCGAAGCCGATGCGGTTCGACAGGGGCGACTCGGCCGTGGCGTAGACCACCGTCACCTCGTAGACTGCACCGTCGCCGGGCATCACGTCTTCGTAGGCCGGTGTCTCAGTGAAGCCGATGAGCTGGGCGTCGCGATAGACGTTGTATCCGCGCACTACGACCTCGCCGCCGGGTATCTCAGGCTGATAGGTGATGTCGTCGACGAGCAGTGCAAACTGGTCGAGCGACTTCATGCGGATGGCGAAATACTTCGCTCCGGCCGGCAGCTCGGCCTTATACTCGGTCCATACACCCGGACACTGCTGCACGTCGAGTACCACGTTGCCGCGGAAGTCAGAGGGCAGGTTGCCCGTGGTGCTGTAGAGCACCTCGAAGTCCTCGGCATAGTCGACGGTGGTCATCGAGCGGGCCCAGAAAGTCACCGTCTGCTGCAGCTGCGAGAGCAGGGGTGAGATGAGCCAGTCGTCAGAGCGGCCCTCGGTCTCGGTGGCCAGGCGTGCCTGAGCGTCCCAGAAAGAGAAGCACTGGTTGCCCGAGTGCGTGTAGGGGTTCACCTCCGTGCGCTTGAACACGGTGTAGGGGTTCAGTATCATGACGGCAAACTCCGTGCCGAGGTTGGGGAACTGCATCTGCGAGTTGGGAATGGTGTAGCAGGGAGCGCCGTCGCCGTCGTAGACAGTCCAGTCGCCGATGCCGTCGATGATATAAGGTTCGTAGCTCTCAGCATCGTCGGTCACTGAGGGAGCGAAGCCCTCCAGCTGCGGCTGAGTCCATGCCAGCGACACACGGCCGTCCTGACCCTGCTGTCCGTGCAGGTCGGTCACGGCGGGGTAGTCCTCCACCACCACCTGCAGCGTACCCTCAAGGCTATTGTCGGTGCTGATCTGGTCGTCGTCGGCCACCACTTCGAAGCGCACGCGGGCCTCGCCCTTCATGCTTGTATTAAACAGGGCATTGAGCTGCACCAGCTCGTCGGCATTCACGCCGAGTGTGCCCACGGGCAGCGTCTGCTGCAGCTGGTCGTTCACGTAGAGCTCCACGCTGACATTGTCGACGGCAGCCGAACCGGCGTTCACCACATGGGCCGTCATCGGCGTCTCCACGCCGGCGCTGGCCTTGGCAGGCAGCTGCAGCTTGGCGAGAGCCACATTCGTGGGCACCACGTCGCGCACATTAATATTGTCGAGCATGAGGATAGTCTGTCCGTCGTTCTCGTAGAGGAAGCGCACGCGGACGTAGGGCTTGTCGGCATAGTCGGTGAGCATCACGGTGTGAGTGCCCCAGCGTGTCTCGGCGAACTTTGTGAAGTCGACCACCTCGAGCGTCTTGCGCTCGCCGTTGTTCGACGACACCTGCACGTAGAGCTTGCCGCGTCCCGGCTGCTCCTTCAGGCTATAGACCAGGCCGGGCATAGTAGAGCCCAGGAGCGAAATCTTGCCCGTTTCGAGATAGAGATAGTCGTAGTTGTTCTGAATAAACGAGATGCAGCCGCCGTCGTCGTCGGCACTCTCCATGGGCCAGTTCAGTTGGTCGCTGTGGTTCGACGAGAGGAAGGGGTGCTCCATGATGCCGCCGGGGAACGACTCGCGGAAGGGGAAGTCGAAGGGCCGGCCGGCCACCAGAGCGTTCGACTGCTGATAGTCGCTCTGTCCGAGCTCATTGCGGGCAGCCACGCCGTAGTAGATGATGTTCTGCTTCTCGCTCGTCTGGTCCACCTCGTCTACGTAAGGCTCCAGGTCCAGATAAGAGTCCACCTGCGTCTGCTGTCCGCCCATGACGCGCATGATGTCGTAGCTCAGCTCATCGGTGTTGATGTAGCCGCCGTTCTGGCCTGCGGCCGGAGCGTCCCAGGTGATGGTGATGTTGCCGTTTTCCTCCTCCACGATGCGCACGTTGGTGGGAGCATCGGGTGTGTCCATGCCGATATAGGCACGCTGCGTGGCTTCCAGTCCGGGGTTGCCATCGGCGTCGTAGCAGACGATAGTATAGTCGTTGAAGCCGTTTTCAGGCGTGTTGTCGGTATAGCTCAGCTTGCTGCCCGTGGCCGGAGCCGTGATGGTGCCGATGAGCTCGCCGCCGCGCATAATGTCAATCTTGGAGATGGCGTTCAGCTGTTCGCCGACGACGGTCAGCACGGGTGCCGTGAAGGTCAGTGTGGCCTGCAGTGCGCCCTTGTCGGCAGGCTCTATGCTGAGACTCTGCACGCTGTCAGGAGCCGTCAGCATGGGGCCGTCGGTGAAGCTGATGTCATCGAGGAAGAGGTGGAAGCCCTCGGTGGTGCTCTCGCAGAGGAAGGCCATGCTGTAGTCGCCGGCCTCGCTGACGCGCACCATCATGTGCTGCACCTCGTTCTGGCGGTTGCGCAGCTCAGTCATGGGCATGATGACCTGATTGTAGTCCGCAGGGTTGTCGCTGCTGCGGCCGAAGGTCACCTTCAGGCGCTCAGGGTCGCCCATTGTGCGATAGCGGAACGAGAGGTTGTAGAGTCGTTCGGTGCCCAGTGCCACTGGGGGCGACACGAGCAGGTCGTTGGCTGTGTTGCTGCGGTCGAAGCGGTAGCGGGCGCAGTAGGGGTAGTAGTGCCAGGTAGTGCCGTCGGCGTTCTGGTCGACAACGGAGAACACCTGGAAGTCATATTCGTTGTTAAACTGGCAGATGTAGGGTGTCTGGAAGGCGGGGCCCACCTTGCATATGGGCGAATGAGCCGTCTCGCCTTTGCCGTATTTGCCGCAGGCCACGATGTCGTAGCTGTAGGGCATCAGGTGCTGTGGGTTCACCTGCTCGGTGAAGTCGCATGCCTTCAGGCCGGTGGCCACGGTCAGCGAGTCGGGGTAGCGAATGAGGTCGTAGCTCAGGTCGGCGGGATTCATATAGCCGTCGTTGATGCCGCGGGCAGGAGCATCCCATGTGAGGTGCAGCGTGTGGCCGTCGGTGCAGCTGAGGCTGATGTTGCTGACGGCTACGGGCACGTCGTCGCCCACCCAGAGGCTGACGCCTTCGCCCTTAGGACCGTCGCCCTCGGCATTCGACACGTAGACCTGCACCAGGTTCTGTCCGCCCTGCAGCTCCAGGTCTTCCTCAACCTTGGCACCGGCCTCGGCCTCACCGCTGAAGTCCTCCTGGCCGTTCACCAGCACGTGGTAGGTGAGGCGCCCGGTGAGCGCGTCGCCGCCGAAGGTCGTCCGGGGCATGGTGAACGTCATGGTGCCTTCGAGCGAGGCTCCCTCGAAGCTCAGTGCCAGCTGCTCCACGGCAGCCGGGGCGCCGGCGGGAATGTCAGAGGGCTTGATGTTCAGGCAGACAATCTGTATAAGACCGGTGAAACCGTAGATTTTCGTGGCTTCGCCCGTCGACGGGTCCACCTCATAGAGGGCCGATTTCTGGTCGGTGGTGATACCCACCCAGAACATGCGGCCTGAGGCGGGGTCTACCACGGCGCTCTGCTGCACGTCGGCTGGCACCACGCCCGTCTGGCCTATCAGCGTGAGCGAGGCATCGTCCTTGCTCACCTCGTAGAGACAGCCGTCGGTGCCGATGCCCAGCAGACGCCCGTCGGCATCGGCCGAGAGGGTAACCAGGTCTACTGACAGCTTGCCGATGCAGGAGCGCGACTGGTTGTCGTAGTCCATCACACCCAGCTCACGGCCGTTCTCGCTCACAAAGACGCCGTAGGGCGTGCCCGTCGAGGGATCGCGCGTGGTGTCGAAGGCCAGCAGCTGCTGGTTCTTCACCGAGTGGCCGTCTTTCACCTCCCACGTCTCCGTGTCGTATTTGTAGTAGTACATGTAAATCGTGGTGCCGAAGTTCATGTACTGAATGTACTCAAACTCCGACATGTCGGCCGAGAAGAAGCCGCCGCCGTTGGGCTGCAGGCCGCCAGTGGCGTTCGACCACTTGCCCAGCTGTATCTCGTCGGCATCCTCCGTCGGGATAGTGTAGAAGTTGTACTGGCTGTTGGTCGAGAACGAGGGGTGGTAAAGCACGGCGCCGATGAGCGTCAGCCCCGTCTCGGGCGAGACATAGAGCGGCACCTCTTTCAGGGCCGGCCCGGCGAAGTCGGCTGTCGGCAGCATACCGCCCGACAATGCAGCCACACTCTGCGGCAATTCACTTAGACTCATCTCAGTCTGCGATTTGGCTGTCTGAGGCAGCAGCATCAGTGCAAAAGCGCAGGCAAGGAACATGATTTTTTTCATTTCAATTTATTTTGTTTAGGTTAAATACATGTACGTATGGCCACAAAGTTACATAAAAAATTGAAATGGCAGGTAATTACATGCCCCAAAATGTTCACGTTTTCTTGAAAATGTGATAAAATACGTTGCAGAAGCAACGAGAAATGGAATAAAAAGCGTAATTTTGTAACATGAAAACCAATAACGTATGCACTGAGTCATGATGAAAAGCAAGCTTCTCTCCCTTCTGATGATGCTGGTGGCTGCTGTGGCGAATGCAGCTCCTACGGTAGACGAACTCATTGCCGAGGGCGACCTGGCCTATGAGCACCACGACTACGAGGAAGCCATGAAGCGCTACGGACTCGTGATGGCCGAGTATCAGCGTGGCATCACTGCCAAGCGCATGGGCGACGCCTTCAACTGGGCCGGCAATGCATGCATGAACACCGGCCACTACAGCGAGGCGCTTGAGTTCTACACCACGGCCATCATCCTCTCGCAGCAGAACCGCGACACACGCCTCTACCGCGACCTGTTGAGCAACGTGGGCATCGTCTTCGGCATCTTCAAGGACTACGAGCAGGCCATCAGCTATTTCGACAAAGCCTTTGCCTTGGCGCAGCAGCAGCGCGACAACTACCTCATGGCCATCACCATCGTCAACCTGGCCATTGCCCACTACAAGGCCGGCAACACGCTCGAGGCCCGCAACTATATCGAGCTGCAGGCCCAATATGCGCTGCCCGACTCGGCCCTGCACCAGTTCTTCTGCTACTACACCGAGGGGCTCGACGCACTGGCCAGTTACAACCCGCGGAAGGCGCTCGCTGCCATGCACGGTGCGCTGGGCGTGGTGAGAGACCAGGGGCTTGACAAAAACTTCATGGCCGACGTCTACAATGAGATGGCCAGTGCCTACCTGCTGCTCGCGCAGCGCGACTCGGCCATTGCCTGCTACAAGATGACCACGGCTATCGGCTGGAACAGCCACTACCACGAGCAGCAGCGCGATGCCTTCAAGGGTCTGGAGCGCACCTATATGCTGATGGGACAGCGCGACTCGGCCGTCAACTATCAGTCGCTCTACATCAACCTGACCGACTCGTTCTTCAACCAACGCAAGTTCAACCTGGCCAAAAACCAGCTCACGCGCTTCGAAGAGGAGCTGGGACAGCAGCAAATAGCCCGCCTCGACGGCCAGATCACGCATCAGCGCTTCGTCATCGGCATCATCTCGGTGCTGCTGCTCGTGGTGGGCGGCTTCGCCGTCATCATCTTCCGTTACAACCGCAATCTGCGCTCAGCCAACCAGATGCTCGTCAGCAAACACGACGAGCTGGTGCGGCAGGAGATGGAAAACAAACAGCTGCGCGACGACTATCTGCTCTCGCTCAGGGAGAAACCTTCCGGAAAGGATGCCGTGAAGTCCCACGACGACCAGGGAGCCTTGCTCACCAAGGAGCGCCGGGAGCAGCTGCTGAAGGACATCAACGAGGTGATGGAGAATATCGACATCATCGCCGACCCTGAGTTTAATCTCCACTCGCTGGCCAAGCTCGTGGGCTCCAACACGAAGTATGTGTCGATGGTCATCAATGACTCGTGCAACAAAAACTTCAAGAGCTACCTCAACGAATACCGCATACGCGAGGCCTGCCACCGCTTTGCGCAGCCTGAGAAGTATGGCAACCTCACCATCTCGGGCATTGCAGGCGACCTGGGCTACAACTCGGCCAACAGCTTTATCATTGCCTTCAAGAAGATTATCGGCATGACGCCCTCGGTATATATTAAGTTGGTGAGGGAGAAAAACGGCTGAGTCATCTCCCACCGCCCGACCGCCCTGGTTGCTTCGCCCTGCGAAAAACGCCCCGTCTCCTAAGAAATCGGGCAGATGTGAAACTTAAAAAACTATGATAACAATGAAACGTACAACGACAATCGGGACGCTGCTGCTGGCGGCGGCCCTTCACGCAGGAGTGGCGATAGCCGTGCCTGCCTATCCTTGGAAAATGAGTGTGAAACAGCCCGACGGCTCGCTTCTGACCATTCAGAAGCAGGGCGACGAGCATGCGTCAATGACCTTCACTGCCGACGGCTATCCGCTGTGCTATGACGAGGCAAAAGGCATCTTCGAGTATGGACGCATAGAGCAGGGCACACTCGTGTCGACAGGCGTGGCAGCTGCCGACGCATCGCGCCGAACCCCTGAACAAACTGCCTTGCTGGCCACCGTCGACAGCGAGGCTGCCCGTGCGCTGCTCTGCCGGCAGCAGGCGGCCGCCATGCGCAAGGCTCAGCGCAAGGTGCTCATCAGCGACATTCCCACCACAGGAAAGCAGAAGTCGCTCGTCATACTCGTAGAGTTCAGCGACCGCTCGTTCTCCATGACCGACCCTCACGACTTCTACCATGAGATGCTCAATGCCGAGGGTTATACCAATAAGTATGGAGCCACGGGCAGCGCACGCGACTTCTACGTAGAGAACTCTCGCGGCGCCTACGAGCCCGACTTTGTCGTCGTCGGACCGGTCAAGCTGCCGCGCTCTTATTCTTACTATGGGGCCAACATGACGCAGCAGTCGGGCATCGACTATCAGATTTATGAGTTCGTGCACGATGCTGCGGCTGCGGCCGACTCGCTGGTCGACTACAGCCAGTTCGACAGCGATGCCGACGGCAAGGTAGACAACATCTACTTCTTCTACGCCGGCTATGGCGAGGCCGACTCGGGGGCGTCGAACACCATCTGGCCCCACTCGGCCAATTACTACGACGATTTCGAGGAGACGCTCATCTGCGACGGCATGTACATCAACCGCTACGCCTGCTCGCAGGAGCTCAGCGGACAGCGCCACCAGCCCGTAGGCATCGGCACGTTTGTGCATGAGTACGGCCATGTGCTGGGACTCGTCGACCACTATAACACGCAAAACCAGCAGGCTGGCGGACCGGGGCTGTGGGACACCATGGCCAACGGTTCCTACCTGAACAACCAGCACACGCCGCCGCTCTTCTCGGCCTTCGAGCGGGCCGAGCTGGGATGGCTCACCTACACCGACCTCACCACAGATGCCGACAGCATCAATGTGGTGGCCCCCCTTTCGTCTCCCGACGAGGCCATCGCCTACCGCTGGACCGTGCCGGGCACCGACGGACGCGAGTATTTCATCATCGAGAACCGCCAGCAGCAGGGGTGGGACAGCTATCTGCCCGGCCACGGACTGCTCGTCTGGCACATTGACATGGATGAGCAGTTGTGGTGGCAGAACAAAGCCAATGCCGATCCCGCCCACCAGCACATAGACCTCATCGAGGCCGACCGCACGCCCGATCACGATGGAGGCGACGCCTTCCCAGGCACGAAAAACGTGACGCAGTTCAGTTTCGAGGCCTGGTCGGGCGACGTGGCCTTCGGCTTCGATTTTGTCGATGAAACGGACGAAAAAGCACGCTTCCTGCTCAGTGGCACAGCCTTCAGCCTGCCCGTGCCGCAGGTGACGGTCTCTGGCGTGATGGGCCGCTCGGCGCTTGTGGTGTGGACACCTGTGGCCGACGCCGCAGCCTATGACGTGACGGTGAGCAATGCCGATGGAGCGGCCGTCAGCCGTCGCACCCTGGGGGCCGACACCTGCCAACTGCTGGTGGAGGGCCTGCAGCCCGAGACCGCCTATGCCGTCAGTGTGGTGGCCCGTCTGGCTGGCTATGCCTCGGCTGAGCAGCCCGTGCCCTTTGCCACCACAGAGCTGCAGTATGTAGAGAAGCAGGTGGAGGTGCTGCCAGCCACCGGCGTCGAGGCCGGAGCCTTCACGGCCAACTGGAGCCCGCTGGAGGCTACCGACAACTATGTGGTGAGCCTCTTCCGCAGCGAGATGTCAGGCCGCGACGTGATGGGCTGGGACTTCACCGGCCAGTCGGAGTCGCGCCCCGAGGGGTGGTCAACCTCTGGCTCGCGCTACGACAATAATTATTATGGTGAGGCAGCGCCCTCGCTCCGGCTGAGCAAAGACGGCGACTATCTGCTCATGTCTTGTCGTGGCCACCAGCTGAGCCGCCTGTCGTTCTGGTACCGTGCGTCGAGCGACGGCAACCAGCTGGCAGTAGAGCAGCATGTCGGCGGCCAGTGGCAGCAGGTGGGCGACATGCTGACGGTGGCGGCTGCCAGTGCCGCGACGGCCCACATAGCCCTCGATGCGGCTGACAGCGTGCGCATCGTGTTCCATAAGAAGGCCAACTATGTGCAGATTGACGACGTGGTGTGCGAGTATATCGTAGAAGAGCTGCAGCCTGTCGGGTCTCTGACTGATGTCAGCGTAGGCGCAGCCACCCACTATCGCTTCGCAGGCCTGTCTGCCGGCAGCTATGCCTATAGCGTGGTGGGGCAGTCGGCTGACGGCACCACGCTGCCGTCCCTTCTGGAGCGTGTGCAGCTCAGCGGCAATCCGCAGGGCATCAACCATCCTGTCAACGCTGATGCAGCGCGCAGAGAGAGCACCGCAGTCTGCGACCTGCAGGGACGTCGCATGGGCAGTGAGTCCTTAAGAAAAGGCCTCTACATTCATAACGGCCGTAAGTTCGTGGTCAGATAATCCGCAGCCCTCCCGTCTGCAAAGTCCTTCATGACCCAGCCTTACGGTCTCCCGTTTATCTAAAAAGGAGGACTCTGTCGGCCGCCATAGCCGCAGGGTCCTCCCTTCTTTTGTGTCAGTGCGCCAGCCGCACCTTCTTTATCCTTGCAGACACGACGTCACTCCCAGCGACGTCGCGATAGCCGTCAGAATGGCAATCGTTGTCTGCAGCACAAACTTCCATATTTCCTTATGCGACATTTTTCAGTGTTGATAGTTGAGTGTTGATTGTTGAATTGTTCTTTCATCAATTCTTATCCCTCCGGCTGCTCCACCACGGGGTCGTCGTTGCCGTTGCCGCCGTCATTGTCGCCCTCGGCATTCTCGTCGCCAACCATATACTCGCGCAGCTCCACCAGACGGCAGCCGTCGGTCAGGTCCTTCACGCGCCGCCCGTCAGCCAGCTGGCGGGTAGTGGGCTGAAAGAGCACACGCACACCCGTCACGTTCTTGGCCGTGAACTCCTCGGCGTTCTGCGCACCCTCCGTGCTGATGCTCAGCTTGAAGGCCCCCAGATAGGGAATCACCACGCGCTTCGAGTCCTGCAGCAGGTCGCGCATCGTGGGGCCCAGCTCACTCAGCACGGCCAGGATATCGGCCCGCTTCACTGTGCAGTTGTCCTGCATGCGGTTGGCAATCTCCTCAATCTCCACCGTCTCGCGGATAGCCACACGGCCGTACCACTTGCCGTTCATCTTCTCGTTCTTCGACTTGTTCTGATACTTCACATAGTTCAGCTTCATACTTTTTTTCCTTTCGTGTGTTTTAAATGGTTAATACTGTTATCAAGGTGTCTCTCGCGATTGACGATGCAAAGGTACGACATTTCTCCGCCCTTTGCAAGCGGCAACAGGCGAGAGTGCGGGCGATGAAACGCTCAGCCGCTGATGGTCAGACACTTATCATGTGTGCCTTATGGCGGTTTTTGCGCCGCCCGGGCTGCCTCACGTAGCTCACGTGCAGCCAGCAGCAGCCGTTTTTCAGGTGTCGCTCCAGCAGCAGCTGGTCGAAGTCCGTCTCCCGCCGTATAATCTCAAACCATTTCTTGGCCTGCTCCAGCGAGCTGCAGTGCACGTCGGCCGCCTCGCCGCGTCGGTGCTGCGAGTTCTCCGCGCCCCCCACGGCCCTGTTCAGCGCCTCCGACCGGTAGCCGCTCGTCACCCTGACGCACCCCACCTGTCGCCGCAGCGGCTCCAGCACCTCCCGGCACAGCGCCCTCAGGTTCTCCATCGCCACTGCCGGCGGCACATTCTTCAGCCCTCGTCTCACGGCCGTCCCCGACGCCGTCATCTCCCTCAGTGTGAAGTGCGGCGTCAGCCACACCTCGTTGCTTCTCTCACTGTTGTTCATCTTGTTCCTTTTGTAGTTTTTCATGATACCTTTTTTATATTAACTAAAGTTTCGCAAGTGATGGCGCACCTGCATAATTTAACATAAAATAGGAATAAAAAAGGCTTCGAAGTTTGCTCAACTCACTGAAAATGAGTAACTTTACAATCGCCAAACAGTAAAGTGCAAACTTAGAAGCC